>JBGTLM010000166.1:0-3956 GCA_041744135.1 Pyrinomonadaceae bacterium | reverse complement strand
AAAAAAAATCACCCAGCCGCAATCGCTGGGTGACTTTCGGATACGACTCGAGGGTCGCTGCTTTCAGATTTGTGGATGACTTTCGATGTCGCCGGTCTCCACGAGCGGATAACCGTGGGCGAAACCGTTGAGAGCAATGTTGTAGTGTTTGATCTTGGAATTAAGCGTGGTGACTTTTAAGTTCAGTAGTCTCGCCGCACGGCCCTGATGCCCGGCCGTCTGCAATAGCGCTCGCTTAATGAGGTCAACCTCGAAGCGACTAACTTCGCCGTAAAAGTCGACACCACCTTCCAGGCTCAGGGTTCGCACTTCGGTGATGGCTTGCACCTCGCGAAGCAGGCGGAGGGTCAGCTCTTTGAGAGCGGTAATGTTGCTACGGGCAGCTGTGCCGTTCCCGCCACCATTGGGCGCCAAGTCTACTATGTTCAACGGTTCGCTCTCCCAGGTTGATATCGATTTCATACTCTTCTCCTTAGGTATCCAAGCTCTCTGAAAACTACGACTCATCGCGGTGGTTACGGCTGAGTACCTTCACTGTTCTGAACGGTACGGGTTGCCGGTCCAGGGTCTTTATACTTCCCGAGATCGTTCGTCGTGATGACCTTGCCCAGGCTTCTGATTTCGTCGTCACAGACATCTTCGATCTTGTAGGAATTGGCCCGGCTCAATCCTTCATCTTTGCCATCATTCGGCAACAGCCAGTGGCCGTCCGATCCCTTCATCAGGTGCCCCAGCTCGTGAAGAAGTATTAGTACCCGAGCCTCTTTCGTGTTTGGTTTGAAGGTCCCCACCCAAGGCACGGTAGCCTCCCAGAGCGCAGCCTGCCTTCGATAGAACGAGCCGCGGGAATTAAGTGACACCTTGTCGAAAATCCGGTAATTCTTTTTAGTCCGGGCATCGTGAATGTTGGTCGTGGCTCCTGACATTCTCATGGCGATGCCCACTGAGAGAACGTCCTTCCGGATCTTGCTGACGAGTTGGTTAAAAACGTCCACGGAAGCAGGGCCGCCAAAGAAATCGCTACAGCGATTGTTGGACATCAGAATGCTCACCGTGTCGTAGTAGGCGGAGCCTAAAACCTTGTCCTGAGAAATCAGGCTAGACGGTGCGGACGGGCGTGCCACGCTCGTCCTGGCCTCGACGACGCTCGGGGCATCGTCTGCAAAATCAGGCCTGCACTCATAGCCCAACACCGTCGGCGCGCTGGCCTTAGTTGTAACTAAGGCAATGCACATTAACGCCGTCCCAAATAGAAATTCGCGTAGCCTCATGGGAATACCTCCTGATCGAAATGAAGGAGTTGGTCCGAGTCCTATTGCGGCTCGCTGGGGAACGAGCACTTGAGCATGAGCAACGCGAAGAGTCCTTAGCTGAAAAGTGACCAGATTAGTGCAACTTTTCAATCACCCGGATTAACACGGTGAGTTATACGTGAACTTTCTCGATGATGGACGGGTTTTGTGACGGAAGGGCAGGCGCTTGTGATTAGCAGGCTTGAGGCTGTGATAACTGCGGTCAGGGAAGCTTACCCAGCGCTTCCTGCAGCTTGTCTCGATAATTCCTGGAGAGGGTGAGCTGGGTACCGTTTTGCAGGATGATCCGATACTCGCCATGAAACCATGGCTGCAGCTCTTGAATGCGATCGATACGGACTATCGATGAACGGTGGATGCGCAAAAATTTCTTGGGATCGAGCTGGGCTTCCAGACTGCTGATGGTCTCGCGAAGTAAATGAGATTTCTTGGCACAATGGACCGAAACATAGTTACCCTCGGCTTCGATCCAATCGATATCCGCTGTCTCGAGGAAGTAAATCCGACCGCTGGCCTTGATTACCAGACGTTCGAGATACTTGTTACCCGCCTTCATCTCTTCCAGAAGCGCCAGGATCCGCTGGTCCGTGCCCCCATTGCGGTCGCGCAGGATCTGGGCCCGAGCACGTTGCCAGGAGATGTCGAAGCGTTCCTGATCGAATGGCTTAAGAAGATAGTCGAGAGCGTGTACTTCAAAGGCGCGCACGGCATATTGATCGTAAGCCGTGACGAAAATGACGCGAGGGATTTCTCTTCCGAGTGCTTCAAGCACCTCGAAACCACCGAGTTCGGGCATTTGTACGTCCAAAAAGATCAGATCGGGTGTGTGAGAACGAACGGCTTCCAGCGCTTCACGGCCATTACAGGATTCTCCCACAATGGTGACCTGCGGATCATCCTGGAGCATTTCCCGCAGCATCTCCCGCGCCAGTGATTCGTCATCCACCAACAGCACCCGGATGGGGGGAGACTCAATCATGGTCTTTCTACCCTGAACGATGACAGTTTTAGAGGATATTGGGGAGACTCCTGTTCCTGTTACACCGTGGGCGTGTATTTTCTGGCGAAAACTTTGTCGTTTCGGAGTGACCAGAATCCGGAGACTACGCGATTTCGGATTTATCGGGAGCGACGCCGTTTCTGCGAAAAGGAATTTCCAGGGTCACGATCAGCCCGCCATCGGGATTGTTACTCAGGTTAAAGCTATGCGCCGGCCCGTACAGTTGTTCCAGTCGCGTCTCGGTATTGGCCAATCCCAGACCCTTCTTGAACACATTCTCGGATGTCCGATGTGCGGAAAGGCCGGGACCGTTGTCTCGAATTTGGATACGAAGCGTGCCGTTGCGTTGTTTCGCTTCAATTTCGATAAGGCCCTGGGTCGAGCGCGGCGCAATGCCGTGACGGATCGCGTTTTCCACGATGGGCTGCAAAATGAGATTCGGCACTTTCGCGTCCAGCGTCTGCTGAGCCACGTCCATGTGCGTTACCAAACGATCCTGAAAACGGATGCGTTCGATTTCAAGGTAACAGCTGAGAAATTCCATCTCTTGCCGCAGTGTTACCTCCTGGGAGCCGGAGTTTTCTAACGTGAGTCGCAGAAAATCTCCCAGACGAGTGATCATTTTGCGGGCCGCCTCGGCGTCTTTGTTGAGTAGAGCGGAGATTGAATGGAGGGTGTTGAAGAGGAAATGAGGATGGAGCTGCATCTTGAGTGCCTGCAGTTGAGCCTGTGAGAGCTGAGCCTCGAGTTGTAGCGTTCTTACTTGTCCTTCGCGAAAGCGGCGGTAGTAGCTGAACGCATAACCGGTGAGCGCGATCAGTAGATAAATGCCAATAGCTTCAGTGAAGTTGAGAACCACGAATCTGGTGATGCTTTCGAAAGTCAGCGGCCGGCCCTGCGGCCAACCCCAGCGCAGCCAAATGAGAACGCGTCCCAGCGCTGTCAAAAGTACGCTCAGCACAATGCTGGTCGGGATATGCAGCAATGCGCTCCGAACCCAGTTTTCACGCTCTAGCGGCAGTCGGGTGACCGCCCAGAGTACCAGGGGAGTAGCCAGGGCGAAGACGTATGCCCAGATCATCTGCATGTAAAGCGACTCAACAAACGGAGTGGGACGTTCGGAGCGATAAGAGGTGAAGTAGCCTTGCAGAGTGAATACAAGCCCGATGAAGGTCCAGATTCCCCAGATGATCGCCAATCGCGCCCAGCGTCGTTGCCACACCGGACCGCGGGAGCGATTGCTAATCAGTTCTTGACCGGTTTCTTCAATCATGCTGGAACAATGTGCGGCCGATCCACCTTCCTTTGAGATGCGCGACGGCCGTGCCCGGCAAGCCTGTCGTCTGAACGAGTCTCCGCCTGACCCGGGAAGAATGCAAGGACTGACCAACGCGCGTTGATGAGTTCCGCCTGATAATGCTCATCATATGGCAGAGAACGGTAAACCCTGAAGGCGCTTGCAGGTTGTCCAGTCCCGAAGATAACTTCCTAAATTCGTGACTACGATAAAGGAGCGAGTTTAGATTCAGTGCCGCTCGCAAGCTTCCGCGATTCCAGGTCCTGATTTATTTTGAGTCCGGAAGTTAGAGTTCAACCTTAGGTTGCGGCCTAGCCCGGCGGACAAGCTAAGCTTGAACTCCAAT
>JBGTLM010000165.1:0-51674 GCA_041744135.1 Pyrinomonadaceae bacterium | reverse complement strand
GACGCGGTAAAGGCGGGAACCACAGGCAGCATTATTCAACGGATCATCGATGATGGCTTCAGAATTCGCGCGTTGAAGCTTATCCACATGACGCTGAGGCAATCGGAAGGCTTCTACGCAATCCATCGTGAACGTCCATTCTTTCGGGGGTTAACAGAATTCATGTCGAGCGGGCCTTGCGTGGTGATGGCTCTTGAGAAGACGGGAGCTGTGCCGGCCTGGCGCAACCTAATGGGCGCAACTGATCCGTCGAAGGCCGACCAAGGGACGTTGCGGAAAGAGTTTGGCGCGTCGTTGAGTGAGAATGCCGTTCACGGATCTGACTCCGATGAAAACGCCGCCATCGAGATCTCATATTTCTTTAGCCAGATCGAGATCGTCTAAACAAGAACAGGCTAGATGAAGCGTTGTCCAACTTGCAATAGCACTTTTGACGAGGAACATTTGAGCTATTGCACTACCGACGGCACGGTTCTGGTGCGGGACGAGGTTTCTCCCAGTTTCGAATTGCGAGAGACGGCCCTTCTCAACGAGCCATCAACTACGGAGGTGATCCGACCTCCGCGACCGACCGAATATGTGGCGCAAGCGCCGAACGCCCCGGCACCTCCATCACCGTACGGTTGGGCTAACGAGTCGCCGCCGACCTGGGTGCAGCCACCTCCGCCGGTTCCATTTGGAGGCGTAACTCGACCAGCGCAACAGAGTACTGCGGTCGCCTCTTTAATTTTCGGGCTCATTAGCATTACCTTTGGATGGATCTGTGGCGGACCCATATTCGGCGTGCTCGCGGTGATACTGGGAGCAGTAGCGCTGACCCAGATTAAGCGAAATCCGCAAAAGAATAGCGGCAAACCGATGGCCCTAGTTGGTTTGATCACCGGCGGGATTGCGCTGCTTATTCACCTCGCTATAATCGCGCTATCCATCGTGATGATGATCATAGGTGCCGTATCAAAGTAGAAGATCTATGAAAAGCTGTCCAACTTGTAACAAGACCTTCACTGACCCAAACCTCAGTTTTTGTATTGATGACGGTACGCCGCTCATCTCGGTTGCAGCACCCGAGGATGAGACCACTGTGGTTTCTCCATCGGGTGCCAGTGCGAGCATTCCGCCCCCACCGGAGGTGTACAAGCCGCGCGATTGGCAAGCTCCGGACTACCAGCCACCCGGATTTCAGCCTTCTACAGCCGCTCCGAGCAGGAAGAAGGCGTGGCCCTGGTTGGTAGGGGTTTTGGCAGCACTAGTAATCGGCGTTATCGGGATCGGGATTGCGGCAGCGATCCTCGGCCCCAAGAAGCTCCGGACGGCGTCCAATAAGAACAGCTCCAATTCGAATGGAGAGTTCAGGGGCGACCCAAACTCCAATTTGAACTCGAGTCCGCCGGTTTCACAATCGAACAACGAGAACAATGGCCCGTTCGTAGATGAGGATGATGCAACGCCTCCACCTACGGATAAGGATGTGGTGTTCGCCGCTCTTACAGACCTCGAACATGAGTGGACCGTCGCCAATATTAATGCCGACAAGCAGAAGCTCAATCGAATTTTGGCCGACGACTACGTCGGGATGTCCAGCGACGGCAAGAATCAGGGGAAGGCGGAGTATCTCAAAACCATAGAGCGTGATACGTCGATTCAAAAATGGGAGTTCGAAGACTTGAAGGTGACCTAAAAGGCAGACAGGGCCACTCTTGACGGCGTGATTCGTTTACAACTTCCTGATCAGGAGGCTGCCTACAGGTTCACGGATAAGTTTGTGTGGCGCGATGGACGTTGGCAGGCTGTCGGCTCAGAGATTTCGCGGATAAAATGAGAACGCGTGACGGATTTGAGATCTGAGATCTCAAACTAAAGACCAAAGAGCAAAGAATAAAAGAATAAAAGAATAACGGAACAGAGAACAAGGATCTTTATGTCGATCATTAGCGACGCAATCCAATCAACTAAGGCCATTATTCAGGGCATGGCTGTCACCCTGTCATACATCCCCAAACAAAAATGGACGGTGCAGTATCCGGAGGAGCCGGTTACCGTTCAGCCGCGCTACCGTGGCCAACACCTGTTGCATGTCGATGAGTTGGGCAGAGAGAAATGTGTTGCCTGCTTCCTCTGCGCGGCGGCTTGCCCGTCTGATTGCATCTACATCGTAGCCAAAGACGATCCGCGACCGGCGGAACAGCGCATCGGAGTTGATGAGCGCTACGCCGAGGTTTACAACATCGACTATGGGCGCTGCATCTTTTGCGGCTATTGTGTGGAAGCCTGTCCGAAGGATGCAATTACTCACGGATACAACTTTGAACTGTCCGTCTATAACCGCGCTGACCTCCTGAAGACCAAGAGCGACCTCCTGATAACAACACAGCTACAGTCAAAGAACTACAGGGTTGCCTCGTCGCATGAGGACGTCGACTCTGAATATAAAGAGGTGTAAAGACTTTCCAACGTCCCTGCTTCTATTCTCCACCCCCTTAGGATGCCCTACCGCGATTTCCATTACCGTTGGGAATACGAACTACAGTCGAGCGCCGAGCAGCTTTGGCCTTTTGTCGCCGATACCAATCGTTTTAATCGCGATGCCGGAGTTCCTGCGTTGCAGGCCGCAGAAGGGAAAAGGCAACGACTGCCCAATGCGCGTCGTCATTTGCGCCTTTCATTTCTGGGCGTTCCAGTGGAATGGGAAGAACAGCCGTTTGAATGGGTCAAACCGTCGCGCTTTGGAGTTCTTCGCAAATACAGCAAAGGTCCAATTGCTGAGTTGAAGGTTCTCGCCGAACTCTCGCCCCTCGGCGACGGCGGATCCAAACTGATCTATCAGATTTGGGCCACACCAAAATCGCTACTCGGTTTCCTGCTTATTCCGCTTCAGGTTGGCTATGCGAGCCAAAGAAAATTTGCCAGCGCATTCGAGAGCTATGACAAACGGGCGCTGGCAGATACCCCCATACCCTCCGAACACTCGATCCCGGAACTCTCCTTCGCTGTTCGCGGCAGGCTTGACGCCTTGAGGCAGAAACTGCTGGATGATGGCGCCGTTCCTCGAGTGGTAGAAAAACTGATTGACCTCATCGAGCGAGCAGACGACTTTTCGCTCGCGCGGATCAAGCCCTACGCGCTCGCCGATCGCTGGATTGAGCCGCGCAGGGCTGTGCTAACAGCCTGCCTTTTGGGAACCCGCCACGGCCTGCTCGATATGCAATGGGACTTGTTGTGTCCTTTATGTCGGGGCCCCCAAGAGAGCGAAACGTCACTGAGCGACGTCAATTCCAAAGTTCATTGCGAAACCTGCCGCATCGATTTCACCGTTAACTTCGATCGATTCGTCGAGATTACGTTTAAGCCAAATGCTTCGGTGCGGCGCGCTGAGGTTAGCGACTATTGCATGGGCAGTCCGCAGCGGACGCCGCATGTGGTAGTCCAGCAGTTGTTGGCGCCCCACACTAGCCGTAACCTTGTTTTACCGCTGGAGGAAGGAAGTTATCGCCTGCGAGCGTTGGAACTTCCGGGCGAGCAGTTGGTCACAGTGAGCGCCGATGGCGCCGAGATCGCGACAGCGAGAATTTCCGATCGCTTTTCCGGCGAAGAGTTGCAACTGGCACCTCGAACAACGCTGCAACTAGAGAACGAAAGCGACGCCGAGCACCTATTTATTCTCGAGCGCGTACAGTGGAGCGATCAAGCAGCCACTGCGGCCGAGGTCACCGCACTGCAAATCTTTCGAGATTTGTTCTCCAGCGAGGCGCTTCGTCCCGGAGAGCAGATCTCGGTAGGCACTCTGACCGTGCTCTTTACGGACTTGCGACATTCCACTCAGCTCTATCGGGAAATTGGCGATGCGACGGCTTTCGGCCGGGTGCTGAATCATTTCGAGGTCCTGAAGAAAGCAATCTCTGAGGCGGACGGTGCCCTGGTGAAGACCATTGGGGATGCGGTAATGGGAGTCTTTCGCGATTCGGCGTCAGCTTTGGATGCGGTGTTGAAGGCGCAGCGGATCCTTGCTGCGCCGCCCGAGGGTACCGCGCCGCTTACGCTGAAGGCTGGGATGCACACCGGACCGTGCATTGCCGTTACCCTGAACGATCGGCTCGATTATTTTGGATCCACAGTGAACATGGCGGCTCGTCTGGAAGGCCTATCAACAGGTAACGATGTGATTATCTCGCGCTCTGTTTATGAAGATCCTGACGTGAGGGAGCTTATAAACTCGGCTGACACAAATCTCCAGGCAGTTCCTTTTGAGATCGTGTTGAAGGGATTTGATGATGAGCGATTTGAATTGTGGCGCGTGGGAAGGAGAACTGCCGCCGCGTCCACGATTTCCGGAGTTGGTATGGTGGTTGATTAAGGTCTCCAGTACCACCACGCGGTAGAGATTGTAAATGGTACGGATGCGCATCTTTGAACGCCATACCCCGGAAAATTACAGGTCCTTGTAGATGCCGATCTTAGAAGCGCGAGACGTATCCAAAATCTATCCGATGGGCACCACGAGTGTAACGGCGCTCGACAAGGTCTCGCTGGCCGTAGACGAAGGCCAGTTTGTCGCCATCCAGGGAACTTCCGGGTCGGGTAAGTCCACCCTTCTGAACATGCTGGGAGGACTAGATCACCCGACGACGGGTGAGGTCTTTTTTAGTTCAAAGCCCCTCGGACCCCTTACAAAAAAAGAGATGGCTCGCTACCGTCGCTATTCCGTGGGCATGATTTTCCAGGGCTTCAATTTGATTACCACCATGACCGCCCAGGAAAATGTAGGATTAGCCCTGGCATTCGCAGGCATACGCGGTAGCCAGCGGCGCAAGCGCGCCGATGAATTGCTTGGGCGAGTGGGCCTGGCCGATCGTTTGATGCACAAACCATCCGAGCTATCCGGCGGCGAGCAGCAAAGAGTGGCCATTGCCAGGGCGCTGGCAAATCGTCCCAAGGTATTGCTGGCCGATGAGCCTACTGGAAACCTGGACTCCACACGTGCCCATGAACTGCTCGGTCTTCTGAGAGAGATGGTCAATAAAGATGAGTTGACGATAATGATGGTGACCCACGATCGCGAATTGGCCACCAGCTTCGCTGATCGTATCGTCTTGATGAAGGACGGCCGCGTTGTGAATGGGAGTGAAGAGGAGTCGGGATGATCGACGCCGTGCCGATAGCCCCTGAGAGGGTAACGTCTTTTCCGTCAATCTCAAGAACAAGCTTTCGATTACTGAAGTGTTACGACGATTAGATGTGCTGGAAAACGAACGCTTACCCAAACTGTTTAAGGAACTAAACGCCCGAATTACCGAGGCCAAGGTCCAGGGTTGATATAAAGCAGGATCGCAAATCCGAGCGTTAAATCATCACATGATTAAAGCTATATTTTTCGACTTCAACGGCGTCATCATCAATGACGAACGGCTACAAATGGCTGCTTATCAGCAGGTGTTACAAGGGCACGGCATCGAATTGACCGAGGCCCAATATTTCGCTGCGTTGGGTATGGATGACCGCACTTTTGTGCGCACCGTCCTTGAGCGGGCAGGGAAGTCGACCGTTGAAACAACGGAGACCGTGCTGCAGGCTAAAGCTGTCGTATATCGGAAAATGATTGAAGACGAACTGCCACTCTTTCCTGGAGTTGTTACATTACTGAAGGCGAGCGCGCGGCATTTCTCATTGGGTCTGGTGAGCATGGCCGATCAAAATGAGATCAGTTACGTGTTTGACCGGGCGGGGCTGCGCAAACTCTTTACAGTCATCGTGACCGCCGATGACGTGCCCGTTTGCAAACCTAATCCTGAGTGCTACCAGCATGGATTGAAAAAACTTAACGAGAAGCGGCGTGAAGCCAGGTTACTGCCTTTGCTGCCCGGCGAATGTTTGGCGGTAGAAGACTCCCCACCGGGAATTCAATCGGGAAAAGCGGCCGGCATGCGAACCCTGGCGGTGACCAACACCGTGTCGGAGGCTGAGTTGCGCGCCGTAGGCGCGGAAGTTGTAACAGCAGGTCTTGCCGATTGGAACGTAGATGCCCTGAAGCACGTCTTCAGTTGATCGCCAACGCCTGGCAGGTTTCTGAAAGAGTTGAGCAGAATAGAAGCAGGAAAAGCAAACACGATCCACGAACCCACACGAAGTAACTCCGAAATAAAAACCTCCTTTCGGGCGGTTTCGTGTGGGTTCGTGGATCGTTTTCGCTTTTCAGGAGTCGGCTAGTTCGTGAACCCGCAAGCTAAAGCTTGAACTCGGGACATTATGAGTTTCATCGACATTCTTCATCTAGCTTTACGAAACCTGCGTCAGGCCAAACTGCGTGCGGGCCTGACGACAATGGGAGTTGTCGTCGGAGTAGCCGTCATCGTCACGATGGTTTCTTTTGGCTTGGGCCTGCAGGGCAACATGCTGGCCCGGTTCAAAGCGCTGGACCTCTTTAGCGAGATTAGAGTGTTTGGTAAGAGTCTGGGCAGCATGGCCGCTACAGCGAAGGACCGGGGCGCAGGAAGAAGTAACGAGCCCAGCGAGAGACGCCAGGGACGCCTGCGACCGGATAAATCGCCCACACGCCTCCTCGACGACGCGGCAATTGCAGAGATGGCGAAGATACCGGGAGTGGCCTACGTCGAGCCCCACATCAGTTTCCTTGTTTATGTACGATCCAACGGTCGCGTTTCCACACAATTCGCGAGCGGCGTAGCGGTGCCGAATTCTTCGTCGCGCTTTCAGGAGTTTGTTGCGGGAAAGATGATCGGTTCGCCCAATACGGACGAGATCATGGTCAGCGAGCGTTTCGCAAAAGACTTCGGTTACGAAAAGTTTTCGGATGCGGTCGGTAAGCCGGTTGAGCTGCTTGCACCTGGCAATGAAAAAAACGCCGACAACGACGAGCAAGGTTCAACGGATCAAGAGCCGGCAAACTTTTTTGGGATTCCCCTCGACGATCAAGCGCCGGATGAGTCCAACGCGGAGGGACTGGTAACAGAGACATTCCGCATCGCGGGGGTTTTGAAAACTGAGGTCCGAGAAGGACCAGGGCAGGGAGGTCTGCGAGGCTTGTTGCCCACGTCCGATATCTATCTTCCCCTCCCGAGGGCGCGTGCCTGGACGCTCGCGCATCGCAGTCTGATGGGCCAGGTTGCCCTGGAACTCGCACGAAGGAGTGGCGCACTAGACTCGGGTACGGAAGGCTACGATTCGGCGGTAGTAAGGGTTTCGGATGCAGTAGCGCTGACA
Organism: Pyrinomonadaceae bacterium; assembly: GCA_041744135.1. Lineage (GTDB taxonomy): Bacteria > Acidobacteriota > Blastocatellia > Pyrinomonadales > Pyrinomonadaceae > PSRF01. Next base: position 44,459 of record JBGTLM010000165.1, on the reverse strand, counting down.
GCCGTACGTAAACAAATTGCCGATTCGGGCTTCGGGAGTTTTTCGATAGTTGACGAATTGGAACAACTGCGCACCGTGTTTCTAATTCTCGATTCCGTGCTGGCATTGCTGGGAGGCATCTCGCTCCTGGTGGCTTCATTCGGCATAGCCAACACCATGATCATGTCGATCCTTGAGCGGACGCGTGAGATTGGAATCATGAAAGCTATCGGCGCCGAGGATCGTGAAATCAAACTGATATTCTTTGTCGAAGCGGCCGTTATTGGTCTGACGGGGGGAGTGGTAGGTACGTTGCTGGCGTGGGCAATAGATGGAATTGCCAACAGACTCGCTTACAGGTTTATTTTGAAGCCGCAGGGTGCGTCTTATGTTGATTTCTTTTCTCTACCGCCTTACCTGTCTCTCGGCGCGATTCTTTTCGCGGTCGTGATTTCGATCCTTGCTGCACTGTATCCGGCCGCACGAGCCGCACGCATCGATCCGGTCAAAGCGCTGCGGCACGACTAACCCCGTATGAGCGCAAATCGCCTAAGTTTTTCATTTTCTATCCTCGACGCGTAGCGGCGGCGTGAATTTAGCCCGGTCTTTCGAGGCCGGGTTACAACACCTCGAAACACCTCGTCGCGTTAGCGACAATTGAATCACAGTCAGCCGTCGCTGACGCGACGGGATAAACTTTCCGCGTTGCTTCCCCGGCCTTAAAAGACCGGGCTAAATTCACGCCGCCGCTACGCGTCGAGGACGAAAAAATGGTCGATGAGGAATTCGCAGACTAGAAATGGAAAACCGGAAAATGGCAAATGAAATCCTGCTCTATACAGAACCGCGAGTGGTACCGATCGGATCCCAGCATTCAACGCACTAAGACGAGTTGAGTTTCGGATCCGGTCGCTACCGCTCGCGGTTCTGTTAGAGTCAGACTACTGCGTTGCTCCTACAGTCGCCGGTTTCACAACTCGTTTCTTCGGTTTTGGCTTCGCGACAACCTCGGGTGCCGGATTCCAAAAACCTGAGTCACTGGCGGTGAACTCTTTCGGCAGATAGCTCATCCTTGGGTTGAAGGCGTAAATGCTAGTCTCGCTTACAATCACGCTTTCGCCGGCCATTTTATCCGCTTTCTTTTTCTGATCATCGGTCATTGCCTCACGCACCCGTGGGCCAATTCTGAGATCGTATTCGGCCAGCGATTTCATAGGCCTGAAAAACATGTAGGTTGTTCCCGGCATGCCCGCGATAACCTGATAAGCCGCCACGTGCGTTTCTGCTTTCGCTTTCTCGCGCGCCGTGTTAATCAAGGTTCTCAAATACTCGGAGTAGTTATCTTCCTGACCGGGACGCACCCGCACGGTGGTTATCGCGAAGTATCGCATTTGGGCTATGTCCACCCCAGGCTTAAAACTGAGCTCGGGCCGATAAATTGCCAGCACGTCGCGCATGCTGGAGTGAAGGTCCGGCGCCTCATTATCCAGTCGAGCAAGTTCGGCTCCCATCGTGCCGTCGACACTCGCCAGTTTTTTGTCGGTTTCCTTGGTGATCATCTCGAGATCGGCAAAGGACTCGCCGGCGGTGAGATACATCACCTCATTCTCGCTACCCGCAACTGGGATCATTGCGATGCGGTGATTCGGTGTCTTGAGCTTGCCAAAGATTCCAGAGTAGCCGGCAGAATGGCGGTTGTGTGCCGGCATCATTCCGGGTTTGATTTCCTCACGGACGACTAGCAACACTCGCGGTGGAGAGTTCATGTCGTCTGTTTGCGCAATAGCCTGGGAGAAACAACAAACGAAGAGAGAGACAAGAACTAACAGGAGAGACTTTTTCATAGCTTACCCACCTCCAGGGGGTTGAAGGGCATCTGAGTTCCAACGGTTTAGGCAAGAGTACAGCGAGATGGCCAGACTTATATGACCAAAACAGAACCAAGTCAATGTTCGGGGTGGAGGTTTGCAGTGGCGACTAGCTTGCGGTCAGAGACTGGCCGCAGCGATGGCAGAACCGAGCAGAAGCTTCTTTCTGAACAACTCCACAAGCGGTACAGGTACGTCCCAGTTGTAGATTGGCACCGCAAGAGGAGCAGAATCCCGCACCGGCGCTGTTCGCGGCCCCGCAAGTTCCACAACGGCCGGGCAGCGGAGGAATATAGCCCCCACCTTTGCGCGCTATGTGCTCTTCGATTACCTTCCAGGCACCTTCGGTAATCTTGTATTGCCAGTAAGCTCCCATCGCCGGCAGCGCCAGCAGCAACCCGGCAGAAAGTATCAGGGCCACAGCAGCGACGGCGGCTTTGTCAAACCACTTCTGCATGCCAACCTCAACCCGCGTTCCGCCCGCCTCCGGCGTAATCTTTATTGTCAGCGCGGCTGATAGTCCGGTGAGGTCACGCAACGTGCTAGACTTGCGAGCTTGCAGCAAGCTCGTTGAAGATACTTGCATCGTTTGCACTTCGTAGGCTTCATCAAAAAGATTGCGCAGTTCAGCAATGAGTTTGTGAACGTCAGCTTCAACGCCGGGGTAATATCGGCTATCCATCGGACAGGCACTCTTTCCTTTCAAGATTATCTTTGCTTATCCTACGATGTTGGGCAAATCAATGTTCAGTATTCGAGGTTGAAGGATTGATATGAAACAACGGTCCAAACCGTCCGTTCTGATTTTGCTGTTTTGCTTAAGCTGTTACTCGACCGCCGTTCCGCAGGCTCTTTCTGCAGTCCAAGCGCGAGACTGCCCTACGATTTCGGTAACTTGTACACTTGATTCCAATCCCGGAGAACCCTTGCGGTTCAGTTCGCTTGTCAAAGGTGGCAAGAGTATTGAGAGTCTCTCATACCGTTGGACGGTTGTCGGGGGAAAAATTAAGTCAGGACAAGGCACTGCCACGATCGAGGTCGATCGCTCGAGCACAAGTGGTGGTGCTCTTGTGGGGTCTGTTGATGTCGGTGGTTTCGATAGTAAGTGCGCACATTCGGCTTCATGCGCCAGGGTCGATGGTATACCCCTGCTCAGCCAGGGGCCAGCAGACGAAGCCCGAGCATTGGATGGTTTCACGCGCGTTCGTGCGACAGCCCAACGCCGTCTAGAGGAACAGTTTCGCGCAGTTCCGGAAGCCGGCTCAGCGCGCGAGCATTTGCGACGCCTGACTGCCGAGCCTCACGTGGCGGGGACGAAAGAGGATTACGCAACGGCGGTTTATGTGCGCGATCAGATTCGTAGTTACGGAATCCCGGTAGAACTTAAGGAGTATGACGTCCTGCTGCCTTATCCAAAGCAACCGAGCGTTGTCGAGATAGTGGGGAAGCGACGGGAGAGGCTAATCGTCAAGGAAGCAGTCGTTCCCGAAGATTCGACTTCGTCGAGTTCCAAAATAATTCCGCTCTTTAGTGGCTATAGTCCGAGTGGTGATGTCACTGCCGCGCTGGTATATGTCAACTATGGTTTGCCGCCTGATTATGAAGCTTTAAAGAAACTTGGCGTTGATGTAAAAGGGAAGATTGTTCTCGCGCGATACGGCAACTCATTCCGGGGGGTTAAGGCCAAGGTGGCCGAGGAAAATGGCGCGATTGGATTGATCATTTATTCCGACCCAGCAGATGACGGCTACATGCAGGGTGATGTCTATCCAAAAGGACCGTGGCGTCCTGAAAGCTCTGCACAACGGGGTTCGGTCCAGTATTTGTTTCAGTATCCGGGTGATCCTTTAACACCCGGAAAGCCCTCGATTCCAGGTGTCGCGAGGTTGAAGATCGAGGAAGCAACCGATCTAACGCGCATCCCCGTACAGCCAATCTCATACGGAGATGCGCGACGGCTGCTGGAACCAATGCGCGGGCCGGTGCGACCCAGAGGCTTTCAGGGTGGATTACCGTTCGCATATCACGTCGGCGGCACGGACGATTTGCGGGTCCACTTGAAAACCGAGATGGACTATCAGATTCGCAAGATCTGGAACGTAGTAGCTCGCATCGAGGGGAATGAAGAAAGGGATCGTTGGGTGATCATGGGCAATCACCGCGATGCCTGGACCTTCGGTGCAGTGGATCCAAACAGTGGCACAACCGCGATGCTGGAAGCCGCGCGAGGCTTCGGACAGTTGTTGAAGAACGGTTGGAAACCACGTCGCACGATCGTGCTTTGTAGCTGGGATGGCGAGGAGTATGGGCTGATTGGCTCAACGGAATGGGCCGAAGAATATGCCGACGAATTGAGAGAGAAGGCAGTCTCGTACCTGAATATGGATGCGGCAGTTTCCGGTGCAAACTTTGGCGCATCATCCGTCCCGTCGTTGTGGAAGTTGATTCGCGGCGCGACGCGCGACATCCGCGATCCCAAAACGGGAAAAAGCGTCTATCAACAATGGCAGGACCGAAGTCGCGAGACACGTCCTGAACCGGAGTTGACGGATGCCCAAACAGGTTCGGACGCTAAGATCGCCGAGGCGGGCATTGGCGCTTTGGGATCAGGCTCGGATTACACACCGTTTCTGCAGCATCTGGGTATCCCATCCCTCGACATGGGATTTGGCGGTGATTACGGTGTCTACCACTCCGCATATGATTCATTTCACTGGATGACACGCTTCGGTGATCCGACCTTTGCTTACCACGTCGCGGCCGCTCAGTTGTGGGGCACGGTGGCAATGCGTCTGGCTGATGCTGACGGACTTCCGTTCGACTATGTAGACTACGGCGCGCAGATCAAGGAATTTTTTACCGAGAGCGTAGCGACGGCGAGGCGGCGGAATTTGGCAGCCGCGTTTGATGAAAAGGGAATGAGGGAAGCTATTGAAGACTTCTCCAGCGAGGCTGGCCGGGTTGAGAAAAGCCGGCAAGAAACAGTGCTCGAGGTCGAGCGAACTCGCATAGAAGCGAACGACCCGTATCGGAGGGCAGAGGCAAGATTGAAACGTATCAACGACGTGTTGCTGGCAACCGAGCGCGCGCTGACTGACGTTCAGGGATTGCGTGGACGGCCCTGGTACAGGCATCAGATCTACGCGCCGGGATTCTATACGGGATACGCGGCTCAGCCGCTTCCTGATTTTCGTCAAGCGCTTGAAGATCGAAGCACGGCCAACGCAAAAGAAGCCGGGGACAGAATCGTCGCGGCAATGAAGCGGGCCACCGAGGTATTGCGAAAGGCGCGCGACTAAGTTTCGCACTTGAAAACTGAGGGATTTGGAGTAAGAAATCCGTAGTGGGGAACGAACACCAGCAGGGCGCGAACACTAACTAATTAAAGCAGAGGAGCATGAGCGTTCGGCCGTTTCTCACGACGCGTTGCGTGCACGTCTGGTGGGTGGAATTGCAGACCGGAACGATGCTGTGCCGCTGAACGCCACCCCGTCCTGCAGCCGAACCTGAGGTAAAAGCCAAGCAATGCGATTCCATTCTCCATACCGACGTCAGTAGTTTGAAGATTTCAGCGGCGAAGAAGCTCGGCGGCATCCTGGGCCGCGCCACGGGAGAAAGCGGAGTCAACAGGAGCGATGCTCGTGTCGACTTTAGATTATTTGTGATAGGTGAGACCTCGCACGCTTACAGTCGTCCGTGACCGGAAAAGAGGAAGCTGATGAATCAAGCGTGGGAACGTCTGCACTCTGAGGCAGGCCAACCGTGCCGCTGTGGAGTAGAGGCAGAAGGTCTTCACGACCTAAAGAGAAAATGCCAATAGCAACATGCTGCTCAGTTCTTCCCCTTCCCTTTTTCGTCCTTACCTTTTCCTTTCTTTTCAACCGGTGGCGGTAACTTCTTAGCAGCCTCCAGTATCGACTCAGCATTTTCAGTGAGCTCTTCAAAACGAGCTATCTCTGCGTCGCCCTTAGCTTGCTCACGCAAAGGCCGCAACTGATCGAAGATTCGAGTTGCCTCAGCTGCCAGCTTCCGGAGAGCTTTGGGAATTAGCGGGTTCTTTTCGTCACGCGCGCTGACATCGTCGATATTGGTAATGGCTTCGTCCAGGATCTTCGCAATGTCGCCCAGCAATTCCGCGCGCGAACCGTTTGGCAGCTCCCCCCACTTTTCAGAATCTTTCTTTACTTGCTTTAGACTCGGAGCATCCATCCCGGTCAATGCCAGCATGCGGCGATCCGCTGCTTTTACAAAAATCTCAATACGCTGATCCAGAACTTGGGCGTCCTTGACAAGTTCCACCTCTTGCGACGTCAAGTGATCCCGAGACTGGACGGCTCCGGCAGAACCGGAGAGAGTCGAAGCTGCCAGGCACAGAAGGCCCAGCGACACTAACGCAGTTCGGGTCCTTATCATGGTGTTCTCTCCGGCACGGGGCTGTTCTTAGTTGGTTTTTCCGGTGGATTGTCCTCCACCTTTTTCTGAGGTTCACGAAACACTGTGTGTCCGTAAAAGGAATTCAGTGCTTCAGTTCGTCCATTACGCGCGAATTCCTCTAGCTGTTTAATCCAAACGGCGTACTCCAAAGGGGTGCTGCGTCGAATTGCGGTAAGACGTGGCCCGTGTGCTCGCAGAGCTAGCTCGAGCCGCTTGTAAAGATCTCGGGTCTTAGTCTTATCGCGTATCATCGGGCTGAGATAATTTAGTGCATCATCGATCAGCGCTTCATATTTACCCAGCTCTTCGGTTGCGCCCTCAAAGTCGTGCTCGCTGGTAAGAATCTCAGCTTTGGCGAGACGGAGTTCCGCGAGCTCGAGAGTGGCGCGGATGCGTGCTTTAGGGTCGTCTGCTTGGTCAATTCGCGCACGCTCCTCACGTGAAACTATCTTGAGCGGAGGCGGGGCGGTGAGTTGTTGGGCAGCAGGCTCCTGAGCGCGCGAAACGGGAACACTGATGGCCAGACAAAGCAGCGCGAGCTTGACTACTGGGTCCGAGATCCGCAAATGAGTGCCACGGGATTTCATTCTTGGGCAGCTAAATAAGTGGAAGAGTTTGCACCTCTTATCTACGGCTTACGCTTAACTCCCTGTCCCAGCTGAATCTGGCGACGCAGCGAAGGCAGGCGCAGATTCACCTTGTCGATCTCGAGTTGATTGGTCTTTGCATCGGCCCGCCCTAAAAAAGCTTCGTAGGCAGCCTGCGCCTCTTTGTATTCTCCAAGATAATCATGTGCGCTGGCAATGAAATAATAGGCCACCGCCAAGTCAGACTTCCTTTTTAAGAGCCACTCGTATTCCGGGATGGCTTCCGGGTAGCGTTTCTGTTCGTATAGGGCGGTGGCCAGATTGGCGTGAGCGACATAATTGTCGGGAAACACCGAAATGACTCGACGCAGGATATCGGCCGCCTCGGCAAATCGCCGAGCGCGAACCAGGGCCGCGGCATACCCAGTTGCATACTCAGGATTGTCCGGTTCGATCTGTGTGGCCCGGCGATAGAATTCCAGCGAGCGTACAGGATCGTCGGTGCGATATGAGGCTCCGAGCCGAGCCAGCAGCGAGGAACTCCGAGGATTCTTTTCAATCAGTTTGGCGATGGCGCTGCGAGCTATTGCGGGATCCTCGCTATTGGCTGCCTCAATTTCCTCTTTCGTACCAGTCACATTGATCTTGCCGCCCGCGGAAGGTTCCTCGGCCCTGATCAACCCGGCTGCTGCAGCGATGCGTTGTGCCTCGTCGGGCTTGCCCGCCCGTTCGTACGCGGCCACCACACGATAAAGGATCTGTTTGTCGGCATCCTTTACTTGCTCTGCCGCTTTGAGATCCTTGAGCGCGTGCTCGTGGTCGCCTTCTTCAACGTACAGTTCTGCGCGTTCGATCAGCGCGGCAACGTTCGCAGGTTCAATTTCAAGAACGTGTTGTAGACTCGTCCTAGCGGCGGTCTTGTCTCCCAGCGCTCGTTCGGCCATAGCCCGCAGCAGCCAGGTTGAAGCGGACGCATTGGAGTCGTTGGTGGCGGTGTGCGCGAGTTTGAGCGCTTCCTTCGCATCGCCCTCGCGTAGTCGAATACTCGCCAATATGCGAAGAGCGAGATTGTCGCTGCTGTCGAGCTTGAGCGCCTGTCGCAGTGCTGTCTCTGCTTCAGCGTCACGGTTGGTGCGGGCCAGCAGAATTCCGAGTGCAGAATAAGGAAGGGACCAGTCTTTCCGTTGTTTGATCGCCCGTCGAAATGCGGATTCGGCATCACTCAAACGGCCTGGTAGCGACGAGAGTACGTTTCCCATTTGAAACTCGGCTTCAGGGAATTCGGGCTTGACCTTGATCGCCTCTTCGTAGTAGGCCAGGGCCCGCGCCAGATCGCCCCGCGCATGAGCAGTTTGAGCTTGCTCAAACAATTTAATTGGGTCCGCGGCACCGTCTCCCAGGACATCTTCAGGCTGCGCGCTAGCTAAACTTGCGCACCCCATGAGGAGCGCAGTCGCAGAGATCAGCAACACTGCATGGAGCCAAAGACGAGAAAGCATTGTTCACCAGACACGCATCAGAGACCAAAGTCGCGAACCCGACGAGATAGAATTGTCTGGGGAGGTGACGATCTTAACATGCCAGAAGTCGGGGCGTCCAAAGCTAAGTTGTAGTGGCGTCCAAAGCTAAGTTGTAGTAAGGCACTGACATCGCGACATTGTGATGCCGGTTGCGCTCGTGTTGATGCATGGGATACCATGCGCCGACGAACCCGGACTACTAACAGGCTACTAAGTGGAGAGAGCACGAGACGCGGTCGACGTGTCTCGTTCCGAAGCGAACTGAATTGTGAAGGACTCTACCAACACCGAAACAGAGGGTGGCACCGACCCTCTGGTCAATTATCACTATCATTCTGCAGGCAATTCAAAAGAAGAAAGACTGCGGCAACTCTTTCGCGGGATGAGGTCCGTTTTGGTTGCGTTCTCCGGCGGAGTTGACAGCACGTACGTTGCGTATATTGCCAATGCCGAACTCGGAGATCGAGCGCTTTGCATAACAGGCGATTCGCCCAGCTTACCGCAGTACCAGCGTGACGAGATCGCCCGGATAGTCGAGCAGTTTGGGTTTCGCGCCGAGACGATCAAGACGGACGAGTTGGAACATGCGGCTTATCGTGCCAACGGGCCGAACCGTTGCTATTTTTGCAAGGACGAATTGTACGGAAAGCTGGAACCGCTGGCCGGGGCACGGAATTTCGAGTTCATCGTAGACGGTTCGAACACCGATGATCTGGGCGACTATCGCCCGGGACGAGCTGCCGCTAACGAGCACGGCGTCAGAAGTCCGTTAATCGAAGTTGGGATGAGCAAGCAGGAGGTTCGTGAGTTGAGCCGGCGGGCTGGATTGCCAACGTGGGACCGGCCTGCCAGTCCTTGTCTTTCCTCGCGCATTGCTTACGGCACTCCGGTGACCATCGAACGTCTCTCAACAGTGGATCGGGGCGAAGAGATCCTACGCCAGTTGGGCTTTCGAGAATTTCGCGTGCGTCATCACGACAGTTTGGTGCGTCTGGAGATTGCCCCGGCGGAGATGGACCGCGCACTGCGAGCTGAAATTGTTGAGGAGTTGGCCCATCGTTTTCGCGAACTCGGCTTTAAGTACGTTACTCTCGATCTTCACGGCTACCGCACCGGTGCAATGAACGAAGCTCTGCGCTAGTGGCTGCCCGTGCTTCGAAGACAAAGATTGGAGCTGGATATGTCCTTGCAAAGCACAGCCTATGTGGATGACATACGCGAGATAAAAGAGGCGAACCCGTTTGAGTCGATGATGTCCCGGTTTGATCGCGCAGCGCAGTTACTTAACCTCGATCCGGATCTCTACGCGGTGATGCGTGTCCCTAACCGGGAACTCAAGGTTTATATTCCCACCCGCATGGATTCAGGCCGGATTCAGGTGTTCGAAGGATACCGCGTCCAGCATAATTTCGCGCGTGGTCCTGCCAAGGGCGGGATTCGTTACGCACCGGATGTGAACCTGGATGAAGTGCGCGCGTTGGCGGCCTGGATGACTTGGAAGTGTGCTGTTGTCAATGTTCCTTTCGGAGGGGCGAAAGGCGGCGTCGTTTGCGATCCGCAACAGATGTCAATGGGTGAGCTGGAACGGATGACCCGTAGGTACGCCTCGGAGCTACTTGATTTTATTGGACCGGAGAAAGACGTACCCGCGCCGGACATGAATACCAACGAGCAAACGATGGCTTGGATCATGGATACGTATTCGATGCACGCCAGACATACGGTGACAGCGGTGGTTACGGGAAAACCGATTGATCTCGGCGGGTCCTCGGGCCGCCGGGAAGCTACGGGCCGCGGCCTGCTCATCGTTATCAACGAGGCGATAAAAAGATTTCAGATGAAGCCTGAGGAGACGAGAGTGGTGGTGCAGGGATCAGGGAACGTGGGAGGCATCGGCGCACGTCTGCTACATGAAGCTGGATACCGGGTGGTGGCGATTTCGGACGTTCATGGAGGCATCTACAACCCCAATGGTATTGATATTCCCTCAGCTCTTGCTCACCTGCAAACGACCCGTTCGTTCGAGAGCTACGAGGGAGTTGAAGCGGTCTCCAACAGCGAGTTACTCGAGTTGGAGTGCGATGTGCTTGTGCCCGCCGCGACCGAAAACCAGATTACTTCCCAGAATGCGGACCGAATTAAGTGCAAAGTGCTGGCTGAGGGGGCGAATGGGCCAACAACGGCCGCTGCGGATGAGTTGCTCCACGAGAAGGGAGTATTTGTTGTCCCTGACATTTTGGCGAATGCGGGCGGCGTTACGGTGTCGTATTTTGAATGGGTTCAGGACAGAATGGGTTACTTTTGGCGCGAAGACGTCGTCAATCAGCGGCTCGCAGATACGATGGTTGCTAGTTTCAATGATTTGTGTCGTTATGCTGACGCTCACTCTGTGGATACGAGGACCGCGGCGTACATGCTGGCCATTGATAGGGTGGCCTATGACACACGCATGCGGGGCATCTACGCGTGACGGAAAAAACATATACGGATTGGCCCTTTGTCAGTGAAAATGTCTTGATTTCCCCCAAAAGTTAGAGTATGGTCTGGCAAGATTTTAGCATTCGGCCCAGCTAAGAAATGTAGTTTCGCGTGGCTGGATCGGGCGCTGAAGGATTGAAATTCTCTGACATATAGTTGGAGCCTCCGCATCAAGGAATTGATCGCGTTGGTCAACGCTCTTAAGTAACTTTATACTTTCGCAGGAGGAATGCGATGAGACTCGCAACTAGGGCGCTAATTGCTGCGCTCGCTACGTTGGTACTGTGCACGGCAGTATCAGCACAAACTCCGAGAGGGGCCAATGATCCACGCAATCAGGCTCCCACCGTTGGAACAGGCGGATCGCCTGGTGGACCAACCGGACTCTTCACTATTTACGACGGCGACACGCTACGTAGGGGTGAGTTCACTTTCAGCATTGCCTACAGCAACTACGACCGCGATCCCGGGGATGTGGATATCACGGAGATCCCTCTAAGCTTTAACTTGGGTCTCAACGATCATGTGGAGTTGTTCTTTGGCATCGACGCTTACCGCGGTGTTAAGGTTAACAACCCGAAGCATCTGTCAGGTTTTTACTTGCCAAACTCGCAACTCCGCTTTGGTCCGACGCTGCTCGGAAGCGGTCCTGCGATCATCTTGGCCCCGATCCGCGCGACGGGAACAACGGGCATTAGTGGTGCCGTATTCCGCCCGGCGTTCTGCCCGGCGTGTATACCTGTTATTACCTCGATTGGCCCTTCGGTAGGTTCGCGAACTTCATTCTTTACCGGAGGTCAGAATTTTGTTCAATTCCCGTTCGTCGGTGGAGCAGGACCAAACTTTGGTCTCACAGGTAACTTTGCTGCCCCGCCGTTTACCAGCACCCTGGGCGCTCCTAGCGGAGGTACTGGTAGTTTTAGCGCGGCCTCTAACTTCCCGGGCGTTGGTTCGCCGGTTGGCAGCATCCTTCCCGGTGTTGTGCTTACCACTAGAGTGATTCCGCCGACCGCAACCACCCTGGCAATTATAGCGCCCGATTTATTTACGATCGCTCCGGCATACATTGCGGATGCACCGTTCGTAAATCGGCTCTATGGTGAGTCGGCCTTCAGCACCGCCACCATCGGCGCAAACATTCGCTTTACTGGTCCGAATAATCCTCTGAGTCTGAACCTGATTCCGTTTTATAGGTTTTATTGGGATAAAGCGGACGACTTCTCGGGTTTCAACCAATTGCAGCGCGGCGCAAGTCCGGGGGGCAGCCTTGGTGACTTCGGCTTGTTCGGCGCAGTTGGTGGTCGTCTCAGCCGCTCTATTCACCTTGCGGCTAACTTCGGTTACATCCTGAATAGCAACCCACGTTCAAATGCCTTCGGCGGCGGCGAAACCACTTTGCTGGATCGGCCAGACGAGTTCATCACCGGAGTTGGCTTTGACTTCCCAGTAAACAAACACTTCCAACCTATCGCTGAGCTGAAGTCGATTCACTATGTTGGCGGCCGCACCCCTAACGCGTTCGAGAACAATCCTGTGGATGTGCTCGGCGGCATCCGTGTGTTTCCGCGTCGGTGGTTAGGATTCAGTGCTGCCTACCGCATGCACATGAATCAGCAAGGCGACAGATTATTTAGCGATGACAACTATCCAGCGGGTTTCGGACGGTCTGAGGATCCGCACGGTTTCATAGGCCAGTTTTGGATTGGCCATCGAAATGCGCGGGGATTGCCACCGCCACCTAATCAGCCGCCGACGGTTTCCGTCTCATCGTCCACATCGACCATTAATCTGCCGTGTCCGGAAGGGGCTAGTGCAGAATCCTGCGTCCCGAGCGCAAGCAAAGAAGTTCAGTTGACGGCGGCTGCCGCCGATGTAGACAACGACACGTTGCTCTACACTTGGTCAGTAACTGGCGGTCGCATTTCGGGTGAGGGTCGAGCGGTTAACTGGGATTTGTCCGGGGTCAATCCGGGGACTTATACGGCCACGGTTGAAGTAAACGACGGAAATCAGCACGTCGTGCCCGGTTCGACCACCGTAACGGTAGCGGTATGCGCGTGTGTGCCTCCTCCGTGTCCGACCGTGTCGGTGAGTTGCCCAGCTGACGTTCAGCCGGGTTCACCAATCACGTTCAATGCCTCAGCCACTGGTGGTCCCTCCGGTATGATGGCGACCTACAACTGGTCAGTATCCGCAGGCACGATTTCAAGTGGTCAGGGGACGTCCTCGATTACGGTTGATACAGCCGGACTCGGTGGGCAGAGTGTGACTGCAACGGTCGAGCTGGGCGGCGTCGCACCTGAATGTTCGCGAACTGCTTCGTGCTCCACTTCGATTGTTGTTCCAGTAGTGGTGACACCTACGCGGTTTGACGAGTATGGCAACATCCGGTTCAATGATGAGAAAGCTCGTCTCGACAACTACGCAATTCAGTTGCAGAACCAGACAGGATCGCAAGGTTACATCCTTGCTTACGGCACCTGTGAGGGTGAGGGTCAGACTCGAGCCGACCGTGCGAAGAACTACCTGGTTAACACGCGCGGAATCGAGGCTGGACGTATCACTACACTCGATGGCGGCTGCCGAGCCGATCTGGCAGTTGAGCTATGGATTGTGCTGACAGGCGCAACTCCACCGGCGGCCAGCACCGATAACGCAGTCTCGCCCTGTCCTGAATGTAGGCGAGGTCCGCGCCGTCGTCGTGGCAGACGTGACTAATAGTAAAGCCTAAACCTCGCGTCCCTGAAGACGCGAACCTTCCGAATGCGGGCGATTTCTCTTGGAGAGGTCGCCCGTATCGCTTTTGTACAACTAGGACGTTGCGGCGCCGCATCTTAAGGGGGCTTTGAAGTTGGTTAGATACAAAGGTTGAAAATTAGACTAAACTCAGGTTGGGACGTTGAGTCCCTATTTCGGTATTTCGGATACTTTTGAAAGATGGTCATCAAAGATTATGAAGCTAATCCCCCTTATGTTGGTTCTACTTGCGTTAACCGTTCAGCCTCTCGGATTTCGGTCGACGGTTCTGGCGGCAGATATCGGAAGCGCCGATCCGGCCCAATATTCAACTGAATGGCGCTCAACAGGCCCCCCTGGAGGAGACGTACGCGACTTAGTAGTCGATCCAAACAACCCCGATCGCTTTTATTTCGGAACGCTCGATGGACAAATCTACACCTCTGCAGATGGAGGTAAACTCTGGGAACTTCTGTACAACTTTAATAAGCCAAAGCTCTTTGTGGATCACATTCTGGTAGATCCGCGCGACTCAAAGACGCTGTACGTGGCCGCTCATAAGCACAAGGAGCCAGGCGGCTTCTTTAAGTCAACCGATGGTGGACGTAAGTGGCGCGAAAGCAAGGAACTCGTGAATGAAGCTCTCCACTCGCTCACTCAATCCAAGTCCCATCCGAATGTAATGATAACCGGCACATTTAATGGAATCTTTCGCTCAGATGACTCCGGAGAGTCCTGGCAGCAACTGCCGACCCATAACACTGCTGGCTTAGTTCATGTGGAGTCGCTTGCGATGGATCCCCGCACCCCTGACATCATCTATGCCGGCACCTGGTATCTTCCTTACAAAACAACCGACGGCGGCAAGACCTGGAAGTCTATAAAGAATGGGATCATTGACGACTCCGACATTTTCGCTATCGATATCGACCCGCTTGAACCAAACCACGTGATTGCCTCCGCCTGCAGCGGGATCTATGAGACTAAAAATGCCGGTGAAAGTTGGCGCAAGGTGCAGGGCATTCCTTCGCAATCAAGAAGAACCCGCGCCATCCTGCAACACCCATCGGTTCCTGGGCTGGTCTTTGCCGGGACCACCGAAGGTTTTTGGCGTTCAGAAAGAGGCGGTGATGCGGACTCCTGGATGGTGACCACCTCGCGGCAGTTGGAGATCAACTCGATTACTGTTCACCCCTCACGTCCGGAGACAATCTACATTGGCACCAACAATTATGGCGTGATGGTCTCTAATGACAGCGGGAAGAGCTTCTTACCCACCAATGGCGGATATAGCGGCAGGTTCGCCAACACTATCGTGGCGGATCGCGAGATGCCGAATAGGATTTATGCCGCAACCATAAACACAGCTACCGGAGGCGGTTTTCTCTTTGCCAGCAATGACAATGGGCAAACCTGGCGTCCTTCGATGCGGAACATGCCGTCCCGCCTGATCACTTATTCAATCTTGCAGGACACTCAAAACCCAAACGTGATTTACTTAGGAACCAATCTGGGTATCTATCGTTCCGTCGATAGAGGAGTTTCCTGGTCCCCGGTTTGGGCTCCTGACTCCGCTGCTACTGTTCCCGGTAAGAAGGCCGCGGTTAAACGAGCAAAGAAAACATCACGGCCTGTCCCAAGTTCTCGTCAACCCCAACCAGTCGTGGCTTCGGGGAAGCCCGACGACACGGTCCGTCGGGTCCAGGCGGCTCTGGACCGCGCCGGTTACAACGTCGGGACACCCGACGGAAAAGCCGGGACACAAACCTTGGCGGCACTAAAGAGATTCCAGGCCGATCGCAGTCTTCCTGTGACCGGAAAGTTTGATCAGATTACACTGGCCGTACTCGGTGTGTCGCAGGATGGTTCCAGCACGGCGGAAGAGCAAGCCGCAGCATCTTTGATCATCACCGATGCTATCAATGCCCTCGTGCACACGATAGATGTCTCTAGCGGCAAGCCCAGCTTCCTAGCCGCGACCAACGTAGGTCTGTATCGCAGCCTCGATCCTACTAAGGGCTGGCAGAAACTCCCATATAGTTCCTCTATTGATCCTCGCACCACCTCGCTCTCCACTAGTCTTAAGCAGC
Source organism: Pyrinomonadaceae bacterium (assembly GCA_041744135.1). Taxonomy (GTDB): domain Bacteria; phylum Acidobacteriota; class Blastocatellia; order Pyrinomonadales; family Pyrinomonadaceae; genus PSRF01. Next base: position 28,767 of record JBGTLM010000165.1, on the reverse strand, counting down.
CGGAGGTTATCTGGGCAGGCACTGCGGCTTCAGGCGTGATTGTCTCGCGCGACGGCGGGCAGACGTGGAGCCAGTTGAACGGCATTCCCACTGACGCTCCGGTAAATACGGTTGTGCAGGATCCGCAGCGTACCGGTTACGTCTACGTAGGAACGAAGCAGGCGTTCTACTCGTCCCATGACGATGGCGCGAACTGGAGTCGCCGCGGCGGCAACCTGCCTTTCGGCGACTTCACGAGCATCCTGATTAATCCTAGAAACGTCGATGAAATCTTCGTGGGCAATGCTTATCAAACCGGTGAGATAGGCGGGGGCGTATATCGCACTATCAACGCCGGCATGACGTGGGCGCGTATTGATCTTAAGGAACATCGACTCGCAAGCCAGAGGATCTGGTCGCTAGCATTTGATTCGCAGGATCAGAACACACTCTTCGTGGGATCTCATTCCGCGGGAGTTTATGTAGTGCCCCGCCGTAGTGAAACTGTTTCAGCCGATAGCCGATGATCTTGGCGCCGGTCCAGCATCGTGGGTTGTTGGTCCGATGATTTTTTGTTTACCTGTTGCGGATGTAGTTCGCCTTGACACACGCTCATTCTGGCGTGTACATTTCCCGACCTACCCGGTAAAAAGCGGCCGGTCATGTCGGAGCAAGCGGGTGACTACGGGCACGGCGGAAAGCGAAACACATAAAACACTCCTTTTCCAAATCTAAACGGCTCGCATTCCTCGCTCAAGCTTCAAAATCCGACAATTTGCCAACGTCAAGCCAACAGGCCGCTTGAACTACTGTCCGCCAATCGTGACTGGATAGTAGGCGAGCAGTGCAGCGCGATATGATCTAAAAAACTGCCCGGGAAGCCCACAGGAGTCTGCATGTTTAGTGAAGAACCGAAGCTGAATAACAGCGACCTGACAAAAGAGAAAACACCTTCCGGTGAGTCGGAAGTCTCTCCACACCAGACCGCAACCGCCCCTACCAGGGAACCGGTGTCACAGGATGAGCCCACCGAGGATGATGACACCCGCCCCGCCGGCGATGTCGACTTTGGACAACTACTCGACCAATTCGAGCAGGAACAAGCGACGCTGCAAGAGGGTGAGGTCGTTCGAGGCACAGTGGTCGGAATAAGTGAACGCGGTGTGGTCATCGATTTTGGATACAAATCCGAAGGCATCGTTAATCCGGCTGAGTTCACCGAAGATGGAGTGATCACGGTGAAGGCCGGCGACGAAGTTGAAGTGCTGGTGAAGAGCATGGAAACTGCCGATGGCCTGCCTGTTTTATCACGCGCGGATGCGGTGCGCATGAAGGCCTGGGATGATTTGGAGAAGGCCTACCAGGAAGGCTCGACTGTTAAGGGTCGAGTAATGGAGCGCATCAAGGGCGGGCTTCGTATCGATATTGATGGCATCGCGGCCTTCTTGCCAGGCTCCCAGGTTGACGTGCGACCAGTCCGCAATCTGGACAGTCTTAGGAACCAGGAGATTGAAGCAAAGGTAATTAAGCTCAATCGTAAGCGATCCAACGTGGTGCTATCCCGCAAAGCCGTAATTGAGGGTGAGAACGCCGGCCGGAAAGATCAGACGCTGGGTCAGATTGAAGAAGACATTATTGTCGAGGGCCAGATTAAGAACTTGACTGACTACGGCGCGTTCGTTGATCTGGGCGGTGTCGACGGCCTGCTCCATGTTACCGATATGTCGTGGGGACGCTTGCAGAATCCAAGTGAACTCTTCAAGGTTGGCGATAGCATCCAGGTCAAAGTTCTGAAATTCGATCGCGACCGCGAACGAGTCTCTCTCGGTTACAAACAACTTTTGCCCGACCCATGGTCAAGCGTTGAGGAACGCTTTCCAATCGGCACCAGAGTAGGCGGCCGCATCGCCAGCGTTGCTGACTACGGCGCCTTCGTCGAATTGGAAAACGGGGTGGAAGGGCTCGTTCATGTGTCGGAAATGAGCTGGTCGAAACGTGTCAAGCATCCCAGCAAGATCGTTAATCCGGGTGACACAGTTGAAGTTGAGGTGCTCAGCGTAGACCCAAAGGCTCGTCGTATCAGTCTCGGAATGAAGCAAATTCAGGAAAACCCCTGGCAAACGCTGCATGACCGCTACCAGATAGGTACACGAGTTCACGGGCGGGTGCGCAACCTTACAGACTTCGGCGCCTTCATTGAGATCGAAGACGGGGTTGATGGACTGGTTCACGTTTCTGATATCTCATGGTCCAGACGCATCAAACATCCAAGCGAGGTTTTGAAGAAAGGCCAGGAGATTGACGCGATCATTACCAGCATCGACACAGAAAATCGCCGTTTATCTCTCTCTATCAAGGATCTTGAGCCTAATGCGTGGGAGCGATTTGTGAATGAACACAAGCCTGGCGATGTGGTGCACGGGAAGATCGCTCGCTTTGCAAACTTCGGCGCGTTTGTAGAGTTGGACGACAACCTGGAAGGCCTATGTCATATATCAGAGCTTTCGGACGAGCGGGTGGCAAAACCCGAAGACGTGGTCCAACTGGGCCTCGAAATGGAATTCAAGATCCTCAGAATCGACGGGGAGAGCAAAAAGATTGGCCTATCGGCACGAGCTGTAGGCAAGGACGATGAGCCAATCATCGATACCAAGGTATACTCGTCGGAGGCGGGAACTGGAATGGCATCTCTCGGGGAGCTAGCTGATTTCGGCCTGGGCAGAACAGAGCCTGATCAGGAACAGTAACAAAATAGAGAATAACACTCGGCGCATGATCGCTGCCCCGCACACGATCAAAACATACAAACTGGTCTGGCGGGGCTTTGTGTGGCCAGTCGTTGTCCAACCAACTTAACGTCGGGAATTAATAGTCTTGCTGGGGGTTATCGTTTTCTGGTAGTGTACCGATGACACAATCTCGCCACTCGGTTACCGTATCTTGAAATTCGCTTTCGTAATCTATTCCCCAGGCCAAAGGGAGACCTAACTGAGGTGATGCATGACAAAAGCGGAACTCGTTGAAGACGTGGCGCGAGCGGCGGAACTAACGAAAAAAGATGCCGAGCGTTTAGTCGAAATCGTCTTCGAGAGCATCATTGAAACATTGAATCAAGGAGAGAAGATCGAACTCCGTGGATTCGGCAGTTTTCGGGTGCGTGAACGGGGAGCGCGCCGCGGTCGCAATCCCAAAACCGGAGATCCCGTGAATATCCCCGCCAAGCGTGTCCCTTATTTCAAGCCCGGTAAAGAACTGAAAGAACTGATCAATGATGATGGGCCCCCGGCTCACACATCCTCCGAATCGTCGGCCAACACACCGGATGATACCCGCCAGCCACCGATCTTGTAAGATTCACAAACTCGAGGTAAATGAACTTGGACAGGCTGTGGAGTCCCTGGCGCGGTGAGTACATAGCCGCTGGCAGCAGCTCTGACTCAAAGGATGGCGGCTGTGTTTTCTGCGAGATCCAATGTGATCCAAGCAAAGACGAAAAGAACTTCGTTCTCCATCGAGGAGAGCATAATTTCGTTGTGCTCAATATCCATCCATACATTCCGGGCCATTTGCTAATTATCCCCTACCAGCACGTCAGTGATCTAGACGCCACGCCGCGCGACACGGCCAACGAGATGATGGACTTAACCAAACGCTCACAAACCGCCCTTCGCGAAGCTTACAAACCCGCGGGGTATAATATGGGAATGAATCTAGGTGCCGCGGCCGGAGCCGGCATTGTTGACCACATTCATGTTCACGTTCTGCCTCGCTGGATTGGCGATTCCAACTTCATATCTACGGTGGGAGAAACACGAGTCCTTCCTGAAGAACTCGTTACCACTTACCAAAAACTACACGGAAGATTCTGAACCGACACTTGAGCACCGGTTTGAAACACGAAATTGATCCTAGCGTTTTGCCACTTTTCGGGTAATCGCCTCGTCTTCGACTTCGCCCCCGTCATTTATTGGCACTTCGGAAAGCCTGGTGTAAGTAATCCCGCGCTCCTCGCTGTCGAGGTTTGCCTGCGGAGGCGGCGGTAATGGACCAGTCACCTGGGGCGGGTTAAATCCGGGATAGTCGATGCGCGCGTGATAGATTGCCGTCAAGGAGCTGATCATCGCTTCCCTAATGGTTGTGAGTTCACGGAGAGTCAGATCGCAATTGTCAAGTTGACCATCGCTCACGATGGCATCGAAGATTTTAACCACGATAGCGCGGATGTTTTCGGGGTCAGGGCGCGCCAGCGACCGCGCAGCCGCCTCGCAGGAATCCGCCAGCATCATGATGGCGGCTTCCTTGAATTCAGGTTTCGGACCAGGGTAACGGAAGTCTTTTTCATCCACTATCTCTCCAGGTTTTGCCTGTGCCTGAGCCTTGCGCAGAAAAAAATGAAGCGTCCGAGTGCCGTGGTGCTGAGGAATAAAGTCGGCAATCTGTTTTGGCAAGGCAATCTCTTTGGCAAGCCTGGAACCGTAGGTCACGTGGCTGGTGATGATCTTGGCGCTCTGGGTAGGCCGGAGATGGTCGTGGGGGTTCTTACCCTGCTGATTTTCTACAAAATACCCAGGTGCCGCCAGTTTCCCGATATCGTGGTAAAGGGCTCCAATACGAGCCAGGAGAGGATTAGCTCCCACCGCTCGGCAAGCATCCTCTGCGAGTTGACCTACCGCATGAGAGTGTTGGTTTGTACCGGGAGCTCGCAACGCCAGTTGGCCCAGAACTGGTAGATCGGCATTGGAAAGCTCCAGTAGCTTGACGTCTGTGAGAACGCCGAAAAGCGATTCATTTATCGGTAAGCCACCCGCAGTAAAGATTGCCGTCAGAAGGCCGCCCGCGAAGCCGCAGCCGACTGCGAGCAGGAAAGTGTTGAAGCTAAAAGGCTGTTCGGCATAAGCGATCAACGCCAGGGCCATCACCACGTTCGCACCCGCCGTGAAGAATCCTGCCAGTGTGACTGACTGACGCTCTCGATACCGACCCATTCCGTAAATTGCTGCCGAACACGAAATCATGGCGAAAATAGCAATCTGAATTCCATTGGGGACCAGCATTCCAGCAAAAAGAGCAGTAACGATACCGGTGAGAAACGCCAGTTGCGTATCAACCAGCATCGCGACCAGGAGTGCAGCCGCAGCGAAGGGAATCGCAAAATTCCAGATCGTTGGTTCGTGAAACGGCGCGCTGACCATTCGCGCAGAAACACTGTCGCCAAAGATGAACCCTACCCGCATCAGAGCAGTTTCAACGACGATAGCCGAGCTAACGAGAGCAAATGCCCTGCGTTTTGATAGCGCCAACACTGCGCCGGAGCTTCTGTGCTCCGTAAACTTCCAGACCGACCAATAGATGGCAAAGACTATGAGCAGCAGTCCCACCAGGTAGTGCAAGGGCCTGCCGCTGTGACCAGTACTCTTAATCGCGGCAAACTGCGCGAGCATTCCTGGCGTTACGGGTTCTCCCTCTCGGGCTATTATTTGATTCCTCTTGAGCGAAATCAGACTCTCGCGGATTTCGTTGGCTTCCGTCTCTCGAGCAGCTGCTGTGGCTGTTTGGTCTAAGACTACATTGGGACGGATAAGAGGTACCATCGCTCGGACCAAGGCGGTTTTCTCTTCCTGCGACCACCCGCGAAGATTCAACACCCGCAACTCCAGATCGCGTCGCGTAGCCGTTAGCGGTGTCATCCGAGTGCGCGGCGACGGGACGATCATCTGGGAGGCTGGGTCTCGCACGTCAACCAGGACAATCTCCTGCCGGAGTCGGTCCGAGTCGGCATCGTCATAAATGTAACCATCGCCTATCTTTCGAATCAGTGATGTCAGGCGTTCAAGGTCAGCGTCATTAAAACCGTGAACAATAATTGCGCTCGCTACGGCTGGACCCCCTTCACCACCCCACGTTGGCTGTTTGTTGCCGGCGGTTTTAGACTCGACCTGATGTTTTAGATCTTCCCAGGCGGCTCGTAAGCTCTGAGCGGAGCTGGCGCCCCTGGTGGAATCAAAGTTAAAAACAGGGCGGGTGCTCTCTCTGGCCGCGGCGCGTCGCTTCTCGGTTTCGAGAATATCATTCGTGGTAATGTCAGCCGGGGCCACGACCGTCCCCCTGACGATATCCCCTTCCTTGTAATTCTCTGAAAAGCCAGACGAGTAGCCGCTGAGGAGCAACAACGTGGTAACTGTCACCAGGAAGGCGAAGCCTACGAGCAGACGGGTGCGTGGTTGGAATATGTCAAACGGCCGTAGCAGGTAACGAGCGAAGGCATCACGGGCCCGACTAAGCGGAGTTGTAAATCGCGGACGAAGTCCCATTTTCTTTTATGCGATTCGAGAAAGCTGCTCGGCTTCGTGGTCTTCTTCGCGGGGAAGCCGGGTCGTCAAATTGCGTGCCAGGACCGCGCCTGCCTTCTCGAGTAATGGTTCAATCGAGCGAGCGTCTGTGGCGGATATCACGATTGCATCTCTCGTACCTTCCTGAGTAACCTGTCTCAAAACCGCCTGAATGGTGTTCGCATCCACCAGGTCTGCCTTATTCAAAGCCAGGACGGTAGCTATCTCCGCGAGTCGGAGCTCTCTCAGAATTCTTTCGACGGATTCTATCTGCTGAACGAAGCGTGGATTCGAGGCATCGACCAGGTGAATCAGCAGCCTGCTCTCACTAATCTCTTCCAACGTCGCGCGAAAGGCAGACAGAAGATCGGGTGGCAGGTCCCGTATGAAACCAACTGTGTCGTTTATGATCACTTCCTGCTCGCGTGGCAAACGAAGTCGCCGCGAGGTGGGATCCAGCGTCGCGAACATCCGCTGTTCCGCACGAACATCGCTGGCAGTGAGCGTATTAAGTAAGGTCGACTTACCAGCATTTGTGTAACCGACTATCGACACGATTGGCAGTCCCTTTCGGGTTCTTGCTTTGCGTTGCTCCTGACGCCGTTGTCGCTGCGTTTCGATCTCCTTCTCCAGACGATTGATCCGATCGCGCACTCGGCGGCGATCGGTCTCGAGCTTGGTTTCGCCGGGACCCCTCCCACCAATACCGCCGGCGAGACGGGAAAAGGCCGAGTCCTGGCCCGTGATGAGTCGGGGTAATAGATATTTCAACTGCGCCAGCTCCACCTGAATCTTTCCCTCTCGTGATTTCGCCCTTTGCGCAAAGATGTCGAGGATCAATTGCGAACGGTCGATGATTTTTAGGTCAGTAACTTCCGAAAGTGATTTGACTTGCGCGGGCGCCAGTTCACGATCAAAGACGAGCATGTCCGCTCCCAACTGAAGTGCGCGAATCAGGAGTTCATCAAGCTTACCTCGGCCCAGGACGGTACGAGGATCGATTGCCTGCCGCCGTTGAATAATCTTGTCTTGCACAACAACCCCGGCCGAAGTCGCCAGTTCAGAAAGCTCCGCCATCGACTCTTCGGCATCTGACAATGGACCAGTTGTAACTCCGACCAGAATCGTGCGCTCTCTAATCCCAGCCCGGTGGGAGACGCGACGATTCCGCGCCATTTCTTCCTCAAGTGAATTGATCAAAGCGAGGAAATCCAGATCCAGCTGCGAGGGTATCCTGGGCTCAAGAAAAGCATATGCCTCAGACGAGTTCACCTGCTGGAGTCCACCTGCGTGCATAGGTAGTAAGTGTGCGGCCCGTACCAAGCCGGGAAGGGCTGTCTCAGCATCTACGTCGATCGCAGCCATCAGATCGAGGCGCAATAGTGCCAGATCAGTCAGGTCATCCTGGGTTAGGTCTTCGCCGCGCAGATGAGTATGTACACAGCGGAGACCTCGGAAACGCCCGGTGGCCACGCGGATGCGCTTGAAGTCAGGCAGCTCGATGCGTCGGTTATCGCCTACCATGACGTATTCGATATGGCCTTTCCGATCTATCAGGACGCCAATCTGTCTGCGTGTCTCATGCGAAAGCTCGGCTATCTGCCGGGCAAATTCGGCGGTCAGAATCTGGTTAGGCGGGATACGCCGCGTGTAGAGTTTCTCTAAACGGCGCAGCTGATTGGGCTTTAAACCTAATGTATTTCCTAATACGCTACTAATCGAGGTCTCTCCTCCCCTTGCCTTGGATAACAAATATCAGACCCAACGCGAGCGACACTCCGGAAAGGCGAAGTAGTCGGAAATCTCGGGGTGCCGAAGTTACAGTGGGATTGGTGCGAGCGGTGGATTTCGGACGCCGGTAAATCTTCTTTGATGTTGCTCTGCGATGTCGCTTCGCTTATTCGCTTGAGCATTACTATTCGTGGTGTCGCGAACTTTACGCTCCCGAAAACACGCGCTAACAAAGTTTTCGAGAACCGCACAGAGTTCGCTTTAGCGGGCGGATTATAACATAGGGAGGAGAGATGCAAGCATAGGGTATGCGCTCCTTCACCTCCTTCCCAAAGCGGGCTGCCGGCTAGGGAACCCCGGTTTGAGTCCGTAATTTTAGAGTTCAACTTTAAACCCCCGCCAGCCGTGCGGACAAGCTAAAACTTGAACATCAAGCTGAACTAGCACTAATCGCGCTTCAATAGCAAGGATCTGGCGCTGCGGGGAGCGTTAGACATGCCCGTTACGGCGTCGTATCATGAGAACCTTTCGTTTACTTTAAAGCCTTTATCAGGTGTAGGTGGTGAAGTGGATTATGCTGCGGACTCACTAAGCGGCAGATTTGCTTTGTTATGAGTAGCCCAGGACCAACTATCAGAATATCACCCAAGTGTGGAATTGAGGGCGGCGAAGTTACCATTGAGTGCGACCGCTTCGACACCAGCGAGCCCGCCAAGTGTGCGGTTTGGTTTGGCGCCGAGCAGGCTCACATCGTTGCCCTCGGTCCGCGCCGCGTCGTGGCTCTAGTGCCAGAACTCAAACAGAGTGGACCCGTGGAGGTAGTTCTGGAAAGCCCGGGTAAGCTAAGCCCGCCGGCGAGGTTTGTGGTAGGCAAGAGAATTGCGGAAGACCTTCACCCGGTAACGAATCCCGCTTTTGATCCCGAAGAGGGAGCTCTCTTCGTAACGCGTTCCGGCTCACGCGGCGAGCAGTTGCCGGTATCGCTTTTTCGTATCGAACAGAATGGCGAAGTCAGCGAATTCTCCGGTGACATCACCAACCCGACGGCAATCGCATTTGATAAGGACGGACAGATGTTCGTCACCAGTCGGGTGGATGGCACCGTCTACCGCGTCAACCCGTTTAGGGAGGCCGTGGTCTTTGTCAGAAATCTTGGAATTGCGACTGGAATGGCTTTCGATAACGCCGGAACGATGTATGTAGGCGATCGCACCGGCACAATCTACAAAGTCAACGGCATCGGCGAAGAGAAGGCGTGGGTTCAGCTTGAGCCTTCAGTATCCGCCTACCACCTCGCGTTCGGTCCCCAGAATGCGCTTTATGTAACTGGACCAACGGTAACCAGCTTCGATTCGGTATATCGCATCAATCAGCAAGGCGAGGTCGAGGTTTTCTATAAAGGTCTGGGGCGGCCGCAGGGACTCGCTTTCGACGATGAGGCAAATCTCTATATCGCAGCTTCGCTTAAAGGGCGCCGGGGAATCGTACGTATATCGCCAGACGGAGATGCAGAATTGTTTGTCGCCGGAATGAACCTTGTCGGACTGGTTTTTAGTTCAAGTGGCGAGATGGTTGTAGCCTCTAACGACTCAGTCTACAGCTTGTCTTTGGGAATAAAAGGCCTCTTATAAGTTAATCAAACCGTCGGGTTTATCAAAGCTCTTGGACTTACAGCACCTTTTTGACAGCCAAGTAGTGGGATGCTAACTTGACGGCTTCTTATATCTTCCGATGAGTAGGACTAAGTGACCTCAGAGCTGATACCCCAACTGCTGATCTACATGATCGTCCTGCTGTTTGCGATCTCGGCTCACGAAGCGGCGCATGCCTGGATGTCAAACAGGTTTGGTGATGACACTGCTCGTCTGCTAGGGCGCATCACGTTGAATCCGACGGCCCATATAGACCCGATTGGCACGCTGCTGATTCCCATAGTTGGATTCATCCTGGGAAATATTGGCGGGCCAGCCGCGAGAATTCCCCTTATCGGCTGGGGCAAACCAACCCCGGTAAATCCTCTTCGTTGGCGCAACAAGGACTTAGCCAATGTCATGGTTTCCGCGGCGGGCATTATGGCGAATCTCTTTATTGCCATCTGCGCCTTCATCATTATCAAGGTGCTCTTGATGACAGGAGGTTTTGCCTCCATCCCTGAATCGGTGAGAGAGCCGGTCACCTTACTCCTTGAATATTTTCTGGTAATGAATATATCGCTGGCCGTTTTTAACCTACTGCCTTTTCCGCCGCTGGATGGCAGCAAGATTCTAGAGACCTTCCTTCCCCTTAGCATGCAACCCATGTTGGCCTTCATGGAACAGTTTGGCTTTATTATCTTAATGGTCTTGATGTACATAGGTTTTTTTAGCGCCATTATGAGACCCGTGATGTACTTAGTGGAATACCTGCTGTTTTTAGGAATCAGGTGATTTATAACGTCGGCATCATCAGGGCTTCGTCAACTACAAGAAAGCATGCCCAAAAGAATCCTTAGCGGCGCCCAGCCCACGGGCAACGTACATCTTGGTAACTATCTAGGCGCGCTGCGCAATTGGGTAACACTCCAACACGAATACGAAAGCTTCTTTTGCATCGTCAATCTCCACGCCGTCACTATTTCACAAGATCCGAAACTGCTTGCCGAGAAGACCCGGGAACTCGCGCGCATTTATCTGGCCGTGGGGATCGATCCTGACATCTCCACGGTCTTTGTCCAATCTGATCTTCCCCAACACGCTGAGTTGACCTGGATTCTCAACTGCCTGGCCCGCATGTCTGAGCTTGAGCGAATGACGCAATTCAAGGACAAGTCGCGAAAAAGTGAGAATGTCAGTGCCGGCTTGTTTGACTATCCGGTCCTGATGGCCTCCGACATCCTGCTTTACCAGACAGACCTTGTACCCGTTGGGGAAGATCAGCGGCAGCATCTTGAACTCACCCGTGATCTCGCAATACGATTCAACCGGGACTACGGCGACACGTTTCGCGTGCCTCAGGCCTACATTCCGAAAGTTGGCGCGCGCATTATGTCGCTCTCGGACCCGACGAAGAAGATGTCCAAGTCTGACGACGATCCGAACGGGTGTGTAATGCTGCTCGATGACCCTGAGGCTGTCAGTCGAAAGTTCAAACGCGCCGTGACTGACTCTGGAACCGAGATTACTTTCGACGACTCGCGTCCGGCGATCACGAACCTGCTGACTATCTACCAACTTCTAACGGGTCAACCGACTGGTGAGATTGAATCCCATTTTGCCGGCAAGGGTTACGCCCGGTTGAAGCAGGATCTCGCGGATGTTACGGTTGAGTTTTTGCGTCCGTTTCAGGAGCGGGTGAAGGGAATCGGGGCTGAGGAATTGAATCGCATTCTGGGTCAGGGTCGGGAGAAGGCAAGGCAGATCGCCGGCACTACGCTCGCCAACGCCTACGCGGCGATGGGGATTGTGGGAGCGTGTACCACTGACTAGTGGCAAAAGATGGATGAAACGACTGAAGCAATTGAACCGGGAACCAGCGAAGACGTCAACCTGCCCGCAACCTTAAACGTTGCTGGTTCAACGCCGGAGCTTGTTGCCGATAGTCACAGTGACGATCTGAAGATCGTCATGGGTGAATTCGAGGGCCCACTGGACTTGCTGCTGCACCTGATTAGACAGGAGCAGGTTAGCATTTACGACATTCCGGTCGCTCGCATCACTGATGAGTACTTACGCTATTTGCACCTTATGCAGAACCTGGACATGGCTGTGGCGGGAGATTTCTTAGTCATGGCCGCGACCTTGATTGAACTTAAGACGAGGATGCTTCTGCCCCGCGATCCCTTAGCAGCTGCAGAAGAAGAAGCGGATCCGCGCAATGAGTTGGTTGATCAGTTGTTGGAGTATCAAAAATACAAAGCGGCGGCGCAGATGCTCTGGTCGCGGGCGACAGTCGAGCGGGCAGTATTCAAGCGCGCTGAATTGGAGACTGATAAGAACAACCCGGAAGTTGTGGTTGGTGCCTTCGATCTACTGAAGGTGTTTCAGGAGATTCTGGCGCGACATAAAGACGAGGTGATGCTGGAGATCGAACGCGAAGAGATTTCGATGTCGGAGATGATTGAGAGACTGAGGAACATGGTGATGTCCTCGGGTGAACTTAACCTGCAAGTGTTTTTCGAGCGGGCGCGTTCGCGCCGCGAGTTGGTACTGGCTTTTCTTTCAGTGCTGGAACTTGTGCGGACGACCGAGATCAAGTTATTCCAACGGGAGACGTTTGGAGAGATCCTCGCTCGCGTTGCCAGTTAGCCCAAAAAAGTGCAGCAGACTGACGGGGAAGGTGAACGAAGTGGCAAAACAACAGGGCACCGAGCATGCGTTTGACGGTGACACTCTAGCGGCCGCGGCCAATGACGTACTAGACAGCGCTGAGTCTTCCCATGAGGCCGAGCGCGATGAGGCCGACTTAACGCCGCTCACAGTGCAGAGTGTGGGAGAGAGAAAGGCAATAATCGAAGCACTGATTTATGTATCAGATGAGCCTTTGAATGCGAGGGCGATCGCCGAAGTGCTGAAAGAAGATCAATCTGTAGTCGAAGCAGGCATCACGAGTCTGGTCGATGAGTTCAATGGACGTGGCAGCGGTTTGCACTTGAGAGAGGTCGCAGGCGGTTGGCAGTTTGCCACTCGGCCTGAGTATCACGAGCACGTCCGCGCCTTTTTGAAATCGAGGCCCAGTGCAAAGCTATCGCTCGCTTCTCTCGAGACCCTGGCAGTCATCGCATATAAGCAGCCCATAACGGTGCCGGAAATTCTGGACATCCGCGGAGTGCAATCGCCGTCGTCGATCAAAACTCTTCTGGACAAAAAGCTCATCGTCGCAAAGGGCCGGAAAGAAGCGGTTGGCCGCCCGATGATGTACGGCACATCTAAGGAGTTCCTGATCCAGTTTGGACTGAAGGACCTTTCCGAACTGCCGAGCATCGAGGATTTCGAGGACTTGGCGAGTAGCATAGTCTAGCAGAAGGAGGCAGACGGCAGGAGGCAGGCAAGAAGCGGAGTGTGCCGGCTGCCTAATACTTCTTGAACAAGAAGAAGCAGTCGGCAGGAAAGCGACACATCTGACTGCCTCCTGCTCCTGCCTCCTGTCGACTAATCTTATGGAAGAGCGTCTACAAAAACTTATCGCCGCCGCGGGAATCGCCTCGCGCCGCCATGCCGAGGAGTTGATTACCTCGGGCCTGGTAACAGTAAATGGCCAGGTCGTTACGGAACTGGGAACCAAGGCGGACGCCAAACGCGACCACATCAAAGTTCGTGGCAAACTGATCAACCCGGTTCTGGTGAAGCGGGAAAAGGTTTACGTACTTTTGAATAAACCGAAGGGTTACCTGTCGAGCGTCTCCGATCCAGAGGATCGTCCATTGGTAACCGAACTCTTACCACCCTCTCTAGGCCGGCTTCACCCTGTCGGCCGTTTAGACTTCAATACCGAAGGTCTCCTATTACTAACGAATGACGGCGATTTCACCAATTTCATCACGGCCGCCCGCAATCGCGTCGAGAAGGTTTACGAAGCGAAAGTGAAAGGTTTGCCGCCTGAACCCGCGATCGAGCGGATCAGACGTGGTGTGGTACTCGACGACGGCACTAGGACAGCTCCAGCCAAGATCACTAAGGTTGAGGAGACCCGATCTAATGCCTGGTATGAGGTGGTTCTTCATCAAGGTCGGAATCAGCAGATTAGACGCATGTTCGATGTGATCGGTCATTCAGTGGTGAAGTTGCGGCGGGCGCGCATCGGTTCTTTGCAGGATAACGATCTAAGACCGGGTTACTGGCGACTACTTACGCCCTCCGAGGTGAATCGTTTGATGAAAACGGAACGCAAGAGCAAACAAGCTAAAGGAAGTCGGGGGCGTTCGGCCGGTCACGGTTCAGCCAGTCGTTGAGGTAGAATCATCCCGGCTGATTCGCCAGGTTTTATATCATCAGGCTGGCATTCTTGCCTGTTCTTTGCAGACAGGAGAGGATGCCTTTGTCACGAGAAATCCGGTGTTATTGGGGAGCAGGATGGAATTTGAATTAAGCGAAGAGCAGAAACAGATCAAGATGAGCGTGCGCGAGTTTGCCGAGGCGGAGATCGCGCCACACGTCATGGAGTGGGACGAAGCACAGCACTTCCCGATTGAACTAAAGCCCAAGCTTGCGGAACTCGGTTTGATGGGCGTGATTTTCCCTGAGGAGTATGGCGGCGCGGGAATGGGTTACGTCGAATATGCTTCCATCATCGAGGAGTTGTCCCGGGTCGACGGCTCTGTGGGGATTTCGGTAGCTGCCCACAATTCGCTTTGCTCGAACCATATCTATCAGTTTGGAACAGATGCTCAGAAGAAGAAGTATCTTGAACCGCTTGCTCGTGGAGAACATCTGGGTGCCTGGGGCCTAACCGAACCGAGCGCCGGCTCAGACGCCTCCGGCACCAGATCTACGGCTGTGCGACAAGATGGCGGATGGATGGTGAACGGCTCGAAAAATTTTATTACCCACGCAATCCACGCCGATACCTGCGTCGCTTTTGCCGTTACCGATCGTTCCCAAAAGAACAAAGGAATTTCGGCTTTCATATTCGAGAAGGGAATGAAGGGGTTCTCCCCTTCCAAGAAAGAGAACAAGTTGGGGCTTCGTGCTTCCGAGACAGCCAGCGTCGTTTTCGAAGATTGTTACGTCCCCGACGAGAATCGTTTGGGCACAGAAGGCCAGGGATTCATAAATGCCATGCAAATCCTGGACGGCGGGCGTATCTCGATAGCTGCTCTTGCGGTGGGGATTGCCCAGGGGGCATATGAGTCGGCGCTGCGATATGCTAAGGAAAGACAGCAGTTTGGTAAACCCATTGCAGAGTTCCAGGCGATCCAATTCAAGTTAGCGAACATGGCCACGCAAATTGATGCGGCCCGTTTACTCATGTACCGAGCTGCTTGGTTGAAGGATCAGGGAAAGAAAACCACAAAGGAATCATCGATGGCCAAACTGTTTGCTTCCGAGATAAGCGTGAACGTTTGCGACGAAGCCATCCAAGTGCATGGTGGGTACGGCTACACGAAGGACTACCCTCCGGAAAAATACTGGCGCGATTCAAAGCTCTGCACAATTGGTGAAGGCACGTCTGAGATTCAAAGGATGATCATTGCGCGAGAGATCTTGAGGCAGGCCTAAGGCATTCGAGATTTTCAGATGAGCGCTACTCCAGAAAAGCCTTCCCTAATCGAGCGGGTTGTTGGCGGTGAGACTCGAGCGGTGGCCCGCGCCATCTCGAAGGTGGAAGATGGCAGTGAAGACGCAGCTCAGTTAATGAAGGACGTCTTTCCGCACACGGGGCGCGGACTGGTTGTGGGAATAACAGGTGCGCCGGGAGCGGGAAAGTCGTCGCTCGTCGACAAACTGGCATTGCTTTACCGAGACCGGAAGGAGCGCGTAGGCATTGTCGCTGTTGATCCTTCCAGCCCATTCTCGGGAGGCGCTATTCTTGGCGATCGGATCAGGATGCAGGGACTGGGTCTCGATCCCGGGGTATTTATTCGCTCAATGGCCACTCGCGGCAATCTTGGGGGGCTTGCCAGAGCCACAGTCGATGCGGTTTCCATACTGGATGCAGCCGGATACGCGAAGGTAGTGGTGGAAACGGTCGGCGTGGGACAGGATGAGGTCGAGATCGTAAAGGCTGCGGATGTGTCAGTAGTTGTGCTGGTGCCGGGAATGGGCGACGATATTCAGGCGATCAAGGCCGGGATTATGGAGATTGGCGATATCTTTGTGATCAACAAGGCTGATCGCGAGGGAGTTTACAACACCGAAAAAGAGCTAGAGGCCTTGTTGTCACTTTCCGCCCGGGAGGATGGTTGGCAGCCGCCAATTATCAAGACGATAGCGACGGAAAATAAGGGCATCGAAGATTTGGCAGCCGCGATTGAAGGCTATCGAGACTTCCATTTTAAGACGGATTTGGGAACCCAGCGGAAACGTGCGATAGCTCGTTGGCGAATACTGGAACTGCTTCGAGAGCGGCTGCTTGCGCGAACCCTGGCTTCAGATTCCGCATCTGACACACTCGACCGTCTTGCCGAGGAGGTTGCTACACGTCGGCGGGACCCTTATTCTGCTGTGGAAGAGCTCATTCAAGGCAGTAGGCAGTAGTTGGTAGGCAGACGGCAGTCGCACAGACAACTGACTACGGACAACTGACTAGTTCATGAAAATCGACCACATAGGTATCGCCACCCGCCAACTGAAAGAGGCAACCGCTATTTGGCAGGACGCTCTGGGCCTTGAAGTCGACTCAACGGAAGATGTTGGCGATCAGGGAGTGCGCATCGCGATGCTTCCTATCGGCGGAACGCATATCGAGCTTCTTGAGCCACTGACCCCGGAATCGCCAGTTGGAAAGTTTCTGGATAAGCGGGGCCCCGGGCTTCATCATATTGCGATCCGGGTTGACGATATTCGCGCGACGTTGGGACGACTGAAAGAAAAGGGCGCACGTTTGATTGACGAAACGCCTCGTATCGGAGCCGGTGGTTGTCTGGTAGCTTTTATTCACCCCTCATCAACGAATGGCGTGCTGCTTGAGTTAGTGCAGCGGCAATAGTTTTCAATTTTGGAAAGGAAAGTATTTTGACATCAACAACAAAAGCATGGATTGCTGCTGCCGTCGCAGTAGTTTTTTCGGCGATATTGATTACCTGGCAGGTTAAAGCCGGGCGCAGCGAGCCCGTCAATCTAAATTCTGAAGACATGGCAATGATTGCCGCAGACCAGCCGCCACAGTTTCGCAGGCGGCTGGCTTCAGACGAAGCAGCCCGGAAGGATTTCGCCGACAACCTTCGCAGTTTGCTGGCAGTTGCCGAGGAGGCGCGGGCCAAGGGCGTTGGTGGCAAGCCCGACATGAAACGCCAGCTCGACCTTGTGCGAGCGGTAGTTATCGCGGAAAGCTACATGAAGTCGCAGGGGACGGCGCAGGCGACTTCCAACGCCACTGAGCAGGAAGTGGAAGAATTTTTTAAGGACCCTGTGAATGCCGCTAAGTTTGATCAATTCATAAATGATGCCAAGGCGAAGAACCCGCAGCTGGCGAGCGGTCAGATCCCTGAAGAACAAATCAAGCAGGTGCGAAGCCAATTGGGTCAGGTGCTGATAGGCGAACGTAAGGGAATTGCTGCCGGTGTGGACAAGCAGCGCAGCGTGCAATTGCAGATCATGCTCGAGCATTCTCGCATGCTGGCGCAAGCCTACGCTCAGGAGCAGTTGGCCGAGAAAATGAAAGTCACTGACGCAGAGATTGATGCCTATGTGGCTAAACATCCTGAGCTTGATCCTAAGCAGAAACGTGGGAAGGCCGAAGAGATTTTGCAGAGAGCTCGGGCTGGCGAAGATTTTGCGCAGTTGGCTGCCGAGTTCTCGACCGATGGAAGCAAGGCAAAGGGCGGCGATCTCGGTTGGTTTGGACCAGGTCAGATGGTGCCGGAGTTTGAGAAAGCTGCTTTTGCTTTGAAGCCCGGCGAGATCAGCGACGTGGTTGAGAGCCAGTTTGGCTATCACATCATCAAACTCGAAGACCGCCGCACGGAGATGAAAGAAGGCAAGAAGGAAGAACAGGTCAACGCTCGCCACATTTTGATTGGCGAAAGCGGACAAGCCGACAACCCCTTCGCGCCGCCAAAGCCCGGACGCGAGAAGGCGCGCGGCGCCCTGGAGCAGGAAAAGCAGAAGAAGGTTGTCGAAGACATCGTAAAGCGTTCGCACGTCACCGTTGCCGAGAGCTTTCAAGTGAAGATGCCGGAGGCCCAGGACATGCCGGGTTTGCCACCGCAGTTTGCCCCGGGCCAGGGAGAGGCTGGGGAAGCTCATCCTGCGGAGCCAGCGCAAAACCAGGAGAAGTCAGAGGCTGAGGGCTCAAAGAATAGCGCGAAGCCGCGCCAGAAGTGACCACGCAGCGTCAATAATTCCGCATGCAATTTGGCGATTACCGCGTCGAGATTGTGCCTGACGCCGAGTTTCGTCTCGACGGAGGGGCGATGTTCGGTGTGGTCCCGCGCAATCTCTGGTCGAAAGTGTGTCCGCCCGACGACCAGAACCGGATCCGAATGAACATGAACTGCGTGTTCATCGAGGCTGGTTCTGAACGGATACTAATCGAGACAGGTATAGGTGAGAAATTCTTAGACAAGCAAACGCGTATGTACGGCATCGCACGTGAGCGACCCTTAGCAGATTCCTTACGGGCTATAGTCGGAGTTGGGCCGGAAGCGATCACGATCGTCATCAATACGCATCTGCACTTCGACCACGCAGGTGGAAACACTGGATTGGGCGGGGATGGCAAGCCTACTCCCGCTTTTCCGAACGCCAGATATTTTGTCTCGCGTGCTGAGTTTGAGCATGGCGAACAGCCCACCGAACGCGACCGAGCAAGCTACCTGCCCGAGAATTGGCAGCCGGTTAAAGAAAACGGACAGCTCGAGTTGAAGGAAGCAGATTACGAAGTGATACCTGGGCTGCACATGGAAACTCACGCTGGACACAATCGAACGATGCAGTGTTGGCGCCTGGAGCGGGAAGGTCGCACTATCTTCGGTTTTGCTGATCTAGTGCCGATGCGAGCGCACGTATCGTTTCCGTGGATCATGGGCTACGATCTCTATCCCGTAGAAACGCTCGAAGCAAAGAAAAGACTACTGCCGCAGGCATCGCGCGATGGCTGGGGTTGTCTGTTCTACCACGACCCAGACATGGCACTTTGCAGTCTGGCAGAAGATGACGGCAAGCTAAGTGCGGTAGAGTATAGACAGTAGTGACGGCCCTCCGTGTCCGCCTCAGGGCTAATCGAAGGCTCAATATGCAAGGGCGGACACAGAGTTAGCCCCCTACAATCGATCATGGCCACAGCCAAAATCGGAATCATAGGCGGCAGCGGGCTGTATCAGATGCCGGAACTGAAGGACGTTGAAGAGGTCAAAGTTGACACTCCTTTCGGTAGTCCTTCAGATGCGTTCATTATCGGCACGCTGGAAGGGCAGCGAGTCGCTTTTTTACCGCGACATGGGAGAGGGCACCGTTTTACGCCCACTGAGGTTCCTTTCCGAGCCAACATCTACGGTATGAAATTGTTGGGCGTTGAGCGTGTGCTTTCAGCTTCCGCCGTTGGATCACTACAGGAAGAATACGCGCCGCTGGATATGGTGATCCCGGATCAGTTTTTCGACCGCACGCGAGGCCGGGTCCGCGAGTCGACCTTCTTCGGAGAAGGTATCGTCGCGCACGTGACGTTTGCGTATCCTGTCTGTAATGATCTGGGCGACGTGCTCCAGGAGTCTTGTAAAGCAGCCGAAGTCAAAGCGCATCGTGGGGGTACCTATCTTTGTATGGAGGGACCGGCATTCTCTACCGTAGCCGAGTCGAACGTTTATCGCGCGTGGGGCATGGACATTATCGGGATGACGAACCTGCAGGAAGCGAAGCTAGCTCGTGAAGCTGAGATTTGCTACGCCACACTTGCCTTAGTCACGGACTACGATTGTTGGCATTCAGGCCACGAGGCGGTTAGCGTCGAGACCGTGGTTGAGTATCTGAACAAGAATGTGCGCAACGCCCAGAATATAATGAAAGAGGCGGTGAAGCGGCTCAGCGAGCGTCCGCGTAGTTGCAAGTGTGAGTCGGCGCTTAAAAATGCAATCTTTACCGCTCCCGAACTTTGGCCGCAGACGACAACTAAGAAGCTGGAAGCGATCATCAGAAAGTATGCTGCGTCTTGAGTTGGCGACATGCGCTGCTCGCCGAAGCCTTGGGAAACTTAAGTCTGAGGAATTTATGAGAAAGAATCTTTTGCCTGTCGCGTTTCTAATGTTTGCAATGTTGCTTTGTGCGCCGGCAGTCTTCGCGCAGGGTAAAGCGAAAACCGGCCCAGATCCGTCGACGATTCGTGATCCGGATCTCGAGAAGGATTCCTTGCACAATCTCGAGGTCGCCCGAAACTATTTCAAACTCAAGAAGGCCTACGTCGCGGCGCTGAAACGTTGTGAAGAAATTATCGCCGGCAATCCAAATTTTGCCCGAATCGAAGAAGCCCTGTTCATGGCTGGCGAGAGCAGTCTTTTTCTGGCCGAGAATAAGGGCAAGCAGAATCCTTCGCTGTACGTCAATTTCGACGGCACGGCGAAACGCACGTTATCTGCTGACGAATTCAGGGCGTTGGGACGCGAATATCTGACGAGGTTAATTACCGATTACCCGAATAGTAATTTTCGGAAACAAGCAGAGCAAGACCTGGCTGTGCTGGGCAGTACCAAAGTAAAGACGGAAAGCAGCAAGCAGTAGGCGCAGCGGAGTAGGATTTGAGATCTCGGATTTGAAATCCGAGATTTGAAGCAACACCACTTGAAGACCAAAAACCTATTTAGTGTCCTAGTTTCGAAAAGCGCGGCTCTCGAATCAGCCAACCGTCAAGAACGATCCATCGAATTACGCGAAATGGCACTAACAAGACTTCGTGTTGGTTCGTGTGTTTTGTGCGTCGTTTATGTTGTCGGTCGCAAACGTTCAAAGACCACTTTGTTTCGGAGCATAAGAAAAGCTGAAATCAGGACTCTGCGAAAACCTAAGAACCCCAAAACGAAAGCCTATGTCTCTCCTTGTTGTTGGCTCTGTAGCCTTTGATGCCGTAGAAACTCCGTTTGGCAAATGCGAGCAGATGCTAGGCGGTTCGGCATCTCATTTCTCGATCTCAGCCAGTTATTACACTCACGTTCGTATTGTCGGCGTGGTCGGCGGTGATTTTAGCGAAGCGGAGCAGAGAGTATTTGATGCGCACGGTATCGACACCAGCGACCTCGAACGCATCCTTGAAGGGAAGACTTTTCGTTGGCAGGGTCGCTACGATTACGATTTGAACGTTGCCCACACCCTCGACACCCAACTGAACGTCTTCGCCGAATTCAAACCAAAGCTATCTGAAGACTCGAGGAAGGCCCGGCTGGTTTTCCTCGGAAACATTCAGCCAGACTTGCAGCGCGAAGTGCGGGAACAAATCCCGAATGCTGAGCTGGTTGCACTCGATACGATGAACCTATGGATCGACACTGCCAGGGACTCGCTACTGCGCACAATCAAGGGCGTAAATGTCGTTATCATTAATGATGCTGAAGCGAGACAGCTGACGGGGATTCCTAATCTCATTAAGGCGGCCAGGACCATTCTGTCATGGGGACCCACGGCGCTGATCGTGAAACGGGGTGAATATGGAGCGGCCTTGTTTACGGCCCAGAGCTACTTTGCGATTCCAGCCTATCCGCTCGAATCTGTCTTTGATCCCACTGGAGCGGGCGATACTTTCGCAGGCGGTTTCATGGGCTACCTCTCCAGCCAGGAGCAGTTGGATGAAGCTGCCATGCGGCGCGCGATGATCTTCGGTTCAGTAATGGCTTCCTTTAACGTGGAAGAGTTTGGCACCGAACGCGTGAGCCGGCTGACCCACGAAGAAATCAACGACCGCTTCCGTGCCTTTAAAAAGATGACCCACTTCGACGAGATTCCATTTAGCAGGCCGTGACAGGTGACAGGTGACAAGACACAGGTAAATCTTTATCCTGTGACTTGTCACCTGCCACCTGTCACTGGAGGATTCATGTTTTGTCCTGTTTGCGAAAGTGAGTATCAGCCGGGTATAACGCGGTGTCCCGACGACAACACTGAACTTGTCGAACGTCTGGACCCCACCACTGGTCGTGACGATAGCGAGGCGCGCTTCTTGCCGCTGCACAAACTCGGCTCGCCTGTCGAAGCCGAGATGGTCAACGACATTCTAACCCAGAATGGGATTCGCTCTCTGGTGAAATCAGGAGGCGCTGATGCGCTCTCGCCACTTCTCTCCGCCACGGCGGAAGGCAGCATGGTGCTTGTTGATGAACGCGACTTCGATCGCGCGCAGGAACTCTATAGCGCGTTCTTCGGCAATGATACGACACCGCTGACCGGCACAGCGGCCGACGAGGACGAGGAGAGCGATGAGACGGGGACGCGGTGACGGCACTCAGAAAGGGCTATTCGGCGGGTGACAACAGAATCATCGGAAGCAATCGTGGTACTGATGACCGCCGCGAACGTTGCAGAAGCTGCCAGGCTCGCCGAATTGCTGGTGGGCGCGCAGCTGGCTGCATGCGTCCAGATCTTGCCGCCCATTGATTCCGTATATCGTTGGAAGGGAACCATCCAGCGCGAGACCGAGGTTTTACTCATCGCCAAAACGGCACGTGCGAAATTTGAAGAGCTTGAGCGTGAGGTGCGGGCGCTTCACAGTTACGAGACGCCTGAGATTATCGCCTTGCCCATAACCGCCGGCTCTGCCCCTTATCTTGAATGGCTCTCAGCCAATCTCGATCCGCAAGAATACTTGTAGGGCGCCCACGGAGGGCCGCCCTACAATGTTATCGCGTTTCGAGTTCTCGGTAGTCGTCTGCCAGGGTTTTGTCCAGAACACGCGGTGAGCTTTGGCTGTTGATTACAATCTGAACAACTTCGGCGGGCGAATCTGTCATATGCAGGAGCTTTAAATCCTGCTCGGAGATCTTGCCTTCTTTCATAGCGAAATCCTGGATCCAGTTCAGCAGACCGTTCCAGTATTGGGTCCCGAAGAGTACCACTGGAAAGTTACGGATCTTGCGAGTCTGAATCAAAGTGAGAGCTTCAAAGAGTTCATCAAGAGTGCCGAAGCCACCGGGGAAGATGATGAAGCCAAGACTATATTTGACGAACATCATCTTGCGCACGAAGAAGTAGCGGAAGGTCAGGGAGCGCGTCAGATACGGGTTGGGACCTTGTTCGAAAGGCAGCTCAATGTTGCAACCAACCGAAAGTCCACCGACTTCAAACGCGCCCTTGTTCGCGGCCTCCATCATGCCCGGACCGCCTCCAGTGATCACGACAAATCCTTCACGCGCAAGCAGGGCAGCGGTTTCCTCCGCAGCTTTGTAGTACGGATCATCGGGCTTGGTGCGGGCGGAACCGAAAATGGAGATGCCCCGAGTGAGGCTTGCGAGTTCATCAAAACCCTCAACGAACTCACCCATAATACGAAACACCCGCCAGGTGTCGGTGTGCGTGAATTCGTCACTGCGTGGACTCTCGAGAAGTTGTTCGTCCTGGGTCGGTTGCGGATGCCGCCGTTCTGCTTGCCGCCGTTCTGCTTCCGTTGGCTTTTCCATCGCGACTCCTTAGTGGCACAGACTTCAGCGTGTGAATCAATCTGCGCAGGATTCACTTCCATTGCTAACGGACCGCTTTACTAGCCTACAGGAACTGAAGTCTATGTCACCTCAAGTAGCATCCATTACCACTTCCATTTGTATCAGCCTGCGAGCACTCCACAGAGTAAGTCTCTGCCACCTTGAGCGGTACAGACGCCGGTCTGTGTATCAATCTCCGGCCGGTTTGGCTTCTATTGCTAACAGACCGTTTTGCGAGTATCCACAGGCTAGAGTCTCTGCTACTTACATTCCCATGATGTTATAACCGCAGTCCACATGGATCACCTCGCCGGTGATTCCGGACGAGAGCGGGCTGCACAAGAAAAGAGCCGTGTCACCAACCTCACGCGCCTCTACATTCCGGCGCAGCGGAGCCCGCTCGGCGTGATGCTTCATCATGGTCGTGAAATCCGAGACTCCGCGAGCAGAAAGAGTCTGAATGGGACCGGCACTGATCGTGTTAATCCGAATGTTACGAGGTCCAAGATCGAGTGCCAGGTACCGAGTGCTTGCTTCCAGCGCTGCCTTCGCGATGCCCATAACGTTGTATCCGGCCACGACTTTTTCTGCGCCGTAGTAAGTCATAGAGACTATGCTGCCACCTTCGGTCATCAAATGAACCGCAGCACGAGCAAGTTGAGCCAGTGAATACGCGCTGATTTCGAGCGCCGTTACGAAGGCATCCCGGCTCGTATCCAGGTATTCACCTTCTAGTGCTTCTTTCGGGGCATAGGCGATGCTATGAATTAGAAAATCGAGCCGACCAAACTCTTCGCCAACTCGTCGAAAGGTTTCATCCACCTCAACCTGCTTCGTCACGTCGCACGGTAAAATGGGCGAGTCAGGCATGACGTCTCCCGTGAGGCCCTCAACATTCTCTTTGAGGCGTTCGCCTTGATAAGTAAACGCGAGTCGCGCGCCGGCCCCATGCAACGAAAGAGCAGTCGCCCAGGCAATCGAACGCTTGTTCGCGACACCGAAGATGATTCCGTATTTATTTTTTAACATAGGTCCGATGTCCAACGTCCAATGTGTGCGAATCCAAATTGACTTTGGACATTGGACTGATTACGCCGCTTCACTTTGCGACTTACCAGTCAGAAGTTGTTTGTATTCACCACTGTCTACCCACTTCAAAATTTCAGCTACTCGCCACACCGGGAAAGGATGGCTAAGACCGGCGGTGATCACGTCGGCCCAGAAGCGATCGAGAGCTCTGGCGTCGTAATTCTTCTCGAAGTCACGGGCTTGTGCGAGAAACAGATCGTAGTCCACTTTGGAAGCGTAGGTCCCGCCCGCAAGTTTCATCATTGTGCGGCCGATTACATTGGCGTCCTGGGTCACGAGGAGCGCGGCGCGATCACAGGAAAGCTCTGCGCGTCGGGCCCAGGCAAGCAAGGCCGTCCGCATGGTTAGGGTCAGCAGCTCCTTGACGATTCCCGTCAAGGGTGATGCCAGTACGGCGGTCTTGGCCAGGTATTCGATTAAGCGCGCGGCTGTAAGGTAAAGAACATGTTCGGCGTGGATGTGACCGACTTCGTGCGCGACTACCGCAAGTACCTCCTCGTCGGTCAAACGCTCGATGAGCTGCGAATAGAGCACAATCACAGGACGCTCTACCCCGCCCGTAAACGCGTTGGCCACGGGATTCTGTTGCACAAAAAGATCTGGAGTTTCCACGCCAAGCGTTTGGCAAGCAATCGTCAGCTTGGCATGAAGATCAGGACATTGCGCCGGTGTTACTTTGACAGCACTCGCTGTGAAGATTACGCGAATGGCCGATTCACCGGTGACGACCAGTAGTTTCTTTAGTGCGGAATCAATCCCCGGTATGGCTTTCAGGGCAGCGAGTGCGCGTCCATCTGCCGGGTGAATGTATTGCTCCTTGTTGAGGTTGGCAAACTTCTTGTGCGGCTCATCGGAAAGCAGAAGCCGGCAACGCCCGCAGCGAGCTTCACTGCTTCCCCGTTTCGTCTGGTTGCGCTGGCCGCAGTAACGGCAGCGCACAAACTCTGTCGCGTCGAGCTCTGAACCTGAGTCCGCCATGTTCCCTCAGCAAAAAGTGCGGTTGATTGTCGCAGTATGGTTCAAGCGCCGTTACCATAGCAAGACGTAACTTGATCGCTACCGTATCGTCATTTCCAAGGTGTAGGTAGAGTTGCCGCGTGTTGGCGAAACCCGGATTGAATAGTCTCCTGATAGGGGGAGTTCGCCGGTCCAATCCATCGCATCCAGACCCTCGTCCGTGCCCTTCAGGGCGGTGCCGCCGGGACCGAGAATTGTGAATATTGCGTTTTTCTCACGCGATGTGACGTGCACAATCATGGTCTGGCCTGCGCGAGCGCCAAGTATGTACCGGTCTTGCGTTCCACGAATGACGGCTCCCTTCAGGATGGCCGTTGTGCGACCGCGCGCGAACCGCACTCGCTGGGTTTTACCAGTCGCAGCCCTAAGGCTACCGCCTCCTTGAGCGACAAGATTGACGCTCAGTGAGAGTAGCATGCAGGCAATCAATCCGCCTTTCATAATTGTCGTAGGGCGCATGGTTCTCTCCTCTTATCCTGATGCAATTCAGTGCTTAAAATGACGAACTCCGGTGAACACCATTGCCAGGCCGTGCTCATTGCACGCCGCGACTACTTCCTCATCTCTCACGGACCCGCCGGGCTGAATCACGGCAGTGATTCCGTGTTTCGCCGCTTCGTCAATTCCATCCCGAAAGGGAAAGAAGGCATCCGACGCGAGCACTGAACCCTGTAAAGGAAGTTGAGCGCGCATCGCCCCAATCTTGACCGAATCAACGCGAGACATCTGCCCTGCTCCGACCCCGACGGTCTGCCCTTCGCGCGCATAAATGATCGCATTCGACTTGGTGTGTTTACAGACAATCCAGGCGAAGAGCAGGGAGCGGATCTCCTCTTCAGTAGGCTGCCGTTTACTCACGAACTTGAGATCTTCTTTCGTTAGCTTGTGACTATCGCGAGTCTGCACGAGCATGCCACCACTAATCTGCTTGTACTCGAGTTTGCCGGCCGTCTCCCAAGTTCCCGGGCGTAGGACTCTTAAGTCTTTCCGTGCGCGCAAAATCTCAATGGCGCTTGGAGTATATTCAGGCGCGACTATTACTTCCGTGAAAATTTCAATAACCGCCTTGGCGGCTTCCTCGTCTACAGTTCGATTAAAAGCAACAATACCCCCGAAGGCCGAGAGCGGATCGGTGGCTAGCGCTTTCCGGTACGCTTTTTCGGCGGTAACTCCATGTCCCACTCCAGCCGGGTTCGTGTGTTTGATTATCGCGCACGCCAGATCTTCAAAATCGCAAACAAGTTGCCAGGCCGCATCGGTATCGACGTAGTTGTTGAAAGACATCTCCTTGCCGGAAAGAACTTCGGCCTGTGCTATGCCGGAGGGAGCACCTTCAACAGAATAAATTGCGGCGAATTGGTGAGGGTTTTCCCCGTAGCGCAGGTCGGCAGTCTTCTCGCAAAACAAATCAACCTGAGAGGGCAAGTCACCGACCCGAACCGCATCTTGGCCCTCAACTGCTTCACTCAGTAAGTAAGGAAACGCTCGTTTTAGAAGATAGATTTCGATAGTCCTGTCATAATCAGCCGTACGAGTGAATGCTCTCAAGGCCAGCTTCTCGCGGGTCACGAGCGATAATGCAGCATCTTTAGCTTTAAGCTCATTCAAAACTCTGTCGTACCACTCGGGTCCCGTGACAACAGCCACATTTCTGAAGTTCTTTGCGGCTGAGCGAATCATTGCGGGCCCTCCAATATCAATCTGCTCGATAGCTTTCTCAATCGTCACACCTTCGCGCGCTATTGTCTCTTCGAACGGATAGAGATTGACCACGATCAAATCAATAGGTTCGATTCCGTGGTTGTGCATCGCGGCCTGGTGTTCAGGTTTGTCACGCACTCCCAACAGGCCGCCGTGAATTTTCGGGTGCAAAGTTTTCACGCGACCTTCCATTATCTCCGGAAAGCCGGTCACCTCCGAGATGTCGCGCACTTCGATACCTGCTTCCCGCAGAACTTTCGCCGTGCCACCAGTACTAATGATCTCTATGTCTAAGCGCCTCAAGTCCCGCGCGAACTCAAGGATTCCGGTCTTGTCTGAGACGCTGATCAATGCTCGACGAATGAGCCTCAATCCCAGATCGTTGTTTTCAGTCATAGTTTGATTCGAATGCAACGGGAAAAGAGACGCAAATGTAGAGTCTAAAAACTGTACCACGTTACAGCACGTGATCTGTTTTCATTAATGATAGAAGGCGCTTTGAGTTTTCGTGGTCTTTCGCGTGATTTCGTGGATCGCCTTCCGTGGGGCAAAGATTCGATCCACGAAATCACACGAAGCAGCACGAAAGGACTGTAAAGTTAGTTAAGAGCCCCTACACTAATTCGGAATATTCGTAACCTTGCTGGGTAGATTCACGAAAAAATCGTGCGTGCGCGAATAACCAAATCGTCCTACTGAGTACTCGACACCGTTCGGTACCAAACTGAGCGAGAAACGATGCCGGCGCCCATCGCGCGCAGTTTCACTAATGTAGAACCCAAGCAGATACTGACTTCTCAGATCCTCTTCAATTGCCTGAAAGATGGGCGTGAGATCGTTGTTCCTATCCAGCTTAAGCGCGTCGTCCGGATCTCCGACCAGAAAATACTTGCCTCCAGTTTGCTGGGCGAGTTCGCGAAAGCCCTTGGAGGAAGAACGCACGGCAAGTTGTCCTCCGCGCGGCTCAAAAAGCGGCAAGTGAATCACGTAGAAAGACACGCGTTTATTGAGCGCCGCATCGATCACAGCGCCGGCTTTAGTTTTACTCGCATTGTCGAGGCCGTCGCTAATCAGCACAACTATGTGGCGCTCAGCACGTACGCGCGGAAGGTCATCAAACATCTTGAGTGCTCTTGAGGCTGCATCGAATATGGCCGTGCGTTGATTCGCACCCACGGCGAAACTGAATGCCGCGCGTGCCGCCGCGGGGTCGCGACCAAAAGGGACGACTAGCGACGGGGATTCCGCGAAACGTAGGACGGCGATACTTGACCGATCGCTAAAGCGGCCAAAAAGGGCGACTGCAGCGTCGCGCTGCTGGGAAATGATGTCGCGCAAGCTGCCGGACTGGTCGAGTGCAAAGACGATAGCTACCCGGTCGGCGCCGGGAGCGAAATACAGACCGGCAGTGACCTGGTCCTTGTCCTTTAGCGCCAGGTCGCTTTGCTCCAGGTCTTTCACAGCCTGTCTCCGCTTATCTCTGATGCGGATGGGGAAGAGGAGGAGATCAGTGCTGACACTTATAACGTCGTCGTTCTCAGAGGTGTCCTGAGCTAGTGACCCAACCGGAAGCGAAGCGGCGATTGCAAGGAGGGAACAGGAGAAGAGACCCAGATACTTACCTAGCGAATGCAAACAAACTGAATCTCGTTTTGGCAGATTTTTATGGCG
>JBGTLM010000164.1:0-7862 GCA_041744135.1 Pyrinomonadaceae bacterium | reverse complement strand
AAACGACTTCAACCCATTCGGTTCAAGCTGGAATGAGTGAGAAGTACAATTAGCCCCAACTGTACCCACGTCCTTAACCAGCAACCTGTCGTTCGAGCTCCCTAGAGAGACTCTCAGTTCACGGCTTTGGCTCCGACGACCCCACGCTTGTCAGCTGGGAAATGGAGGCCTTTTGTTAGCTGAACACAATCGTCTGAGTGTGGCCAGACCGGCATTCTCAGCGTCTAATGCAAAGAATCTCGCGAAAAGGCTGCGGAAGCGGACTATTGTCTTGACAGGTTCCTTGCTGTTCTATATAAGGCGCCTGTCCCGCTAGATTCAATACCGCGTGCCATCTAAGGCACGCCTACCTTAACTGGGCCTCTTATTTTCTAACCGGCTTTTATTGCCGCGTTTTTCTCACTTAGGAGGGTTCCTTAAATGCTCTTTAGAAATCCTGCGAAGCGTCAGCCTCACTGCGATCTATCTCGTCTCTGCTGATTATACCCTGGATTGCTCTTGACTCTCGAGACCGATAGGAGCGGTCTGCGACATGTTCAACTCAACTATCCTCGATGTAGCGATTGGCATGATATTCATCTACCTTTTGCTCAGCCTGATGTGTACCGCCGCCAGTGAGATCATCGAATTAATGCTCAAGAAGCGGGCTATCGATCTCGAGCGGGGTATTCGCGAGCTTTTGGTTCCCGGCAGTAATTCCGGCAATCCAGACATCGTACGGGACTTCTATAACCACCCTTTGATAAACGGTCTGTTCGGGGGTCGTTATGAGAACTCACGTATAGCGACCAGGGTGCGCTGGGTGGCGCGCACCGCACTGCCTTCGTATATCCCAGCACGCAACTTCTCCCTGGCGTTAATGGATCTCATACTTCCCGGCGTAACTCCAGGCGCCGCGGGTGGGCCATCCGGAGCAACTGGTGCGACGGTGCCTTCGCCCTCTCCAGCGAGTCCTGCTGCAGTTGTCGTTAACGTTGCAGCGGGCGCCGCGCCGGCTGCAGTTCCACCCACCGCTCTGGCAGTTCCACCGGCCGCGCCGACAGCAGTTCCACCGGCCGCGCCGGCAGTAGTTCCACCACCGACCCCGGCCCCAACTGCTTCATTGAAAGCTCTGCGCGACGCCCTCCTTGATAACCCAGATATTGCCGAACAGATAAAGCGCGGACTAGTACCTCTGATCGATGCCGCTGGAAACGACATGGCAAGAGTGCGCGAAAACATCGAAGGTTGGTACAACGCTTCAATGGACCGGGTATCTAGTTGGTACAAGCGGCGAGCTCAAGTAACCATTCTGATTCTCGGTTTATTTATCGCGATCACAGTAAATGTAGACACCCTTACAATTGCTAAGCGGCTGTCGACCGATAAGGCTCTGCGGGAATCACTGGTTGCAGCCTCCGATGCCTACGCGAAGGCCAACGCCACCGCGCCAGATGCGGCAGCGGAACCTCCAACCGAAACGACGGCTAAACCCGCGGAGTCGACGGCTTCACCTGGTGCCAAGCCGGCTGGTGAGCCTCCGGGTAGCACCCCGAGTACGCCCGCCGCCGGCACGATACCTTCACCCTCAGCAGCGCCAACTGTGTCACCCTCAGGCGTTGACGCAACCGGATCATCCACTTCGACTTTACCTGCGCCCTGTGTTAGAGACGCAGACTCAGCCGCGTGCAACCGGGCAAATGATCTACAGAAGGCTTGTGAAGATAAGACCTCCACCGAGTGCCAACGTGCAAAGGACCTGCAGGAGGCTTGTAAGGACCAGGAAGACTCTCCCAAGTGCAAATACCTGGCCAACCTGCAGCAGATTCAGTCCCTGGGTTTGCCCATTGGGTGGGATTCCGCCACTGACCCCCGACGAACATGGCCGGGTTGGCATTGGAAGCGGGACGGAGGTTGGTGGGATCAGATCTATTGGCACGGGCTTGGTTGGTTGCTAACTGCCCTGGCGCTCTCCCTCGGCGCGCCATTCTGGTTTGATTTGTTGAACAAGTTCATCGTGATTCGCTCCGCCGTCAAACCACATGAGAAGAGCCCGGAAGAAGGATCAAAAGACTGAGCTTCAACGCACTCAGACTACAAATTGAGTCTATACAGCCTCGCCGCTGGACACACTGCCTACAGTAGAGGTCTTTGATTTGGGTCATCAGAGAGAAAGAACGGGAGGCAGCCCGGTGGACTGAGGCGTGCGGTCTCATGCCTACTTTAGTGACTCAAATCCATCATCAGTCGGAGGTCTAAAATGTCTGCAAATAATCCTGCAGGGAATGCTAATCCTTCCGGTAATGTCGTCAAGGTAGGCGCAAAGAAGTGCAAACCATTTATCTTTGAAGTAATGGTCTATAGTCCCGAGGCCGGATACAAGGCGGAGATCGTGGTTGAGCGCGGATGCACCGCGACCAATGATTCTGTTTGGAAATTCGTCTTCGACCTTTACAAGAAACAAGCCGCCGGCGACGGTTTTGATCAACTCGTTCATGTGTCTTACCGGGCGCTGACTGCGCAAGAGAATGCCGCCGTAGTGGGCATGATAGATGGAATGACCGACGCCCAGGCAGACAAACTACCTGCCCTGCATGACGCTGCCAAGAATTTTCATGACACTCCCACCCCGGAAACCAAGACCGCAGTGTTGGGAGCTGCCAAAGGAGTGGTGACGGCGGAGAATTGATTAACCGCTGTTTTTTTGGTGGGTTGATCTTCCGGCGAAGGACCGGAGCGTTATGAATAGTCGACTGCGGGCTTTCCGTGTCCCAACAGTCTTGTGCCTGTTTCTCGCTGGGGTCTGGGGAAGCTCCGCCCGTGCCCAAGTCGAAAAGGGAGCGGGATGCCAGGAGACTATTACCGCGAATGATGGATTCAAGATTCGCTCGGTAAAGGTTAAGGCACGGTATCTACCCGACCTCGCGATTCCCCTACCATCCTCTGGAACAAACTATTCACCGGACCTGCTGCTTCCGATTTTGGAAAGCGTTCACCAGGCGATGAGAAAGGAAGCCAACCGAGAAGGTCAAGAGGGCGAAACCGAACATAGGTTGCTCAAGACAGTGACAGTGGGAAAGGGAAAGGCCGAGGAGACGTCCCGTTCCGGGAAGGCGATTAGTCTCAAATTCGTTTCCTCGTGTACAAAAGTGATCGACGCGTCAGAGTGTAAGTCAGTTCTCGGAGAGGCAAACTCGAAATGTGTGGATGTGATTGTGCACGCCTTCTCCCTGCGGGTGGATACTGCGAATCCGGTGTCGAACCTTCTCAATATTCCTCGCTCCAATCAACCATCATTTTTGAGTCAGGTGCCGGGTCCGCTCCTTGCGCTCAACCCTAAACTTGGCTTCAATCGGGACCGAAAATTCGGGAGCAGCGCAACATTTGAGATTTCCGCCAATCTTCTTGATCTTTCCAAAAACTTTGCGCGGAAACCGCTCAAAGAAAAGCGTAGTCGTCTGGATCTGGAACTTAAGGGAGAGCCATCTTTGGACGGCTCCTACTATAAGATGTCCTCGAAGATTTCCTTCTCACGCAGTATCTCAAAGAATATTGATAGGCTTGCAATAGAGGCAGGCTTTACGGCTGACCGGGACCCTCTCAGCCTCAGCCAATATTTGCGGAACGCTGCGACTATAGGCGGTGCTATCAAACTGCGAACAGATCTCGAGCTCTTCAGTGATGTTGCACTTAGCGCTCGGTATCGCCGGTCGAGTAACAGGTTCACCAGCCGGACTGCTCTTCCGTCAGAGTTTACTAATGAGAACGCCTTTGAGGGCACCGCTCTGCTCGATGGCCGGCTCTGGAAGGGCGTTAGTCGTCTGGCTGTCTACCTGGATGCAAACTCGCCTAACAAGAGCCGTGACAGCTATTACCGTGTCGCCGCTATTTGGGGTTACCAGAAGGAGTTTCTAGTTAAGCACAACCAAAGCGTCGGAGTGGAAGCGCTCGTCGGTGGCGGGCGCGCCTGGGGGACAGTCCCTCAGTACGCCGGTTTTTTCGGTGGCAACTCAGCGAAGAATTTTCTCTATGAAGCGAAGGAGTCCTCTGTCGTAACCTCGTTTCCCGTTGGCCCCTTGCTGCGGAGTTTTGGCAGCGGGCAAGCTACGGTAAGCAATGGCCTTGCCCGAATAGGTGGTACTTCATACTGGAACCTGAGTCTCAACGTCAGTGTGCCCGTTCCCAAGTGGTCCAGCCCACTCGTACCTGACATCACGATTGAGATTCCGACTGGTGTTGCCGCTGATCAAAATCCGATCATGGAAGATCGTCCGCTCAGGGTGATTCTGAAAAATCAGGGTGAAAGCAGCCGGAAGGTACTCGAGAGGCTATTTGTCAAAGAGGGTCTGTCTCAACCCGAGGCACAGGCCAAGAGCCGCAGAGAGGTAAAGAGCATTAACTCTATACTTGGCTTTATTGCCGATGAAGCAAACATATATTCTGTGAAACCGCTCTTGATGTTTGATGCCGCCCGACTTAATGCGCCGGGCACAACCAATAACAAAACCCGATTTGCCTTCGGCGCGGGCGTGCAGGTCACTGTAGTAATCGCCAAGTTTGAGGCTGGCTATATGCGAACCTTGAATCCACTTCCCGGTGATGGTGAAGGAAACTTCGTGACGCGGTTGTTCTTCCAAAATCTGTTTTGAGCGTAGAGGCAGAGTCCCAGGGACCACTGATGTAAACCTCAGTCTATCGGACACGGCGCATTTGCCGGCCACATCATGCTGGCAGTTTTTGAGCATTCACCTTAGTGGGTTCTTTGTTTGTAGACAACTGGCGTAGGAAGTCGCGCTCACGTGACAATCCATTTCTGGAGTGAATCTTCATGAACATCATTTCACTTCTTCCCGCCAGCAGCGTCGGGTTTGTAACAAACAACCGAGGCGCTAACGGCGAATTTCAGTTTGGACAGCAATCAACGATCGATGCTTGCCTTGCAGTCGGCAGGGAATGGAATGTTTCGCGTCCCCACCCATTTTCGATCGGACAGATTTCCAAAAAAGGCGGCGGGCCAATGCCGCCCCATCTGTCTCACCGGCTGGGCGTCGACGTTGACGTGAGGCCGATGCGGACAGATGGTCAGAACGCCAGGGTTACAATCGATGACCCTGCCTACGATCGAGCAACAACCACCGCCTTGATCGACATGTGGTGGCGGAAGGCTCCCGTCCAGTTAGTCCTGTTTAACGATCCGACAGTGATTGGAGCTGGACTAAGCCGGCCTTCCCCTGGGCATGGCAATCACTTTCATGTTCGTCTGAGAATGAAGGGCGCGACGATTAGGATCAGGGATCGAGGATCTGATGTCGCCGAGTTACAGGCAAAGCTGGGGGCGACACCTGATGGGCGTTTTGGTCCGCTAACGGCGCAGGCGGTCGAAGAATTCCAGGCCGCGCATGGTCTCACACCCGACGGAGTTGTCGGCCGC
This sequence comes from Pyrinomonadaceae bacterium, assembly GCA_041744135.1. Classification (GTDB taxonomy): domain Bacteria; phylum Acidobacteriota; class Blastocatellia; order Pyrinomonadales; family Pyrinomonadaceae; genus PSRF01. The sequence continues at coordinate 2,452 of JBGTLM010000164.1, read as the reverse complement.
GATACGTGGGCGGCGCTCGGAGTCGTGTAGCGACTTTCATTGGGGTGTTCGGTATCCGCGGCCAAATTGCAAAAGAGATTCCTGCTGCCGCGATCTTATACGACCTGGAATCTCCCTGGACAAAGGTAGTGGTAACCAAACGCCTGGAGCTACAGCAATCTGGTGCGGGATCGATCATAAGTCGCGCGCGATCACTGAGGTCACAAATCGAACCAAGGTTGGAACGCCGTTAATCGAAACTGCTAGCAACTTGAGCGGGTCAAGCTCCTTTAAGATTCGATCCGCGGCTCTAACATTGTCGACTAAGAAAATAGACTCGTGTTAAGTATGGCGAAAGAGAACTAGACAGCGCGATTCAGCCTCAGCTCATCTCGATAGCCAAATACGAGTGCTATCGACTGTTTAATCGAAAGCACCAGAAGGAGACGGCAATGAACACGGCGTCGCAGAACAGGTTGAATAAGGTTCACCCCGAGTTGGCGAGAAGAGTAACGCTTCTTATCCAAGCACTTGCTAATAAGGGATACACAATTGAAGTGGTGCAGGGCCTGCGCACATTCGCAGAGCAGGATGAGCTCTTCAAACAAGGCCGGAGCAAACCGGGTCAGATTGTCACCAGGGCCAGGGGTGGGCAGTCAAATCACAACTACGGTTTGGCAGTTGATCTGTGCCCTTTTGTGAACGGCAAGCCGCAGTGGAACGATAACCCAGGGTTCATTCGGATCGGGGTTGAGGCAGCTAGACTGGGCCTGGAGTGGGGCGGTAGTTGGAAGAAGTTTATCGACAAACCACACGTGCAAATTCCCGGGCCCACTGTCGCGCAGTGTCTGGGGTACTACAACCATGGCGGCCTTGACAAGGTCTGGGCCAAAGTGCCACCGATCGTTTGAATTGAGGCTAAAGAAAAGTCGCGCGCCATCGCCGAGGTAAAGAATCGAACCAAGGTTGGAAAGCTGCTGTGATAATCACAAACTAATCGCGGGAGCAATTCAACCTCTTTCAAAACCGTCCTCGCCCAACAACAAGGAGCATTTTATGGCAACCAAAAAATCCAGTAAAAAGGCTAGCAGTTCAGCAGAACGCTCAGCCTCAATCAGCTCGACAATCATCTTTACAGGTCTTTCCGACAAGCAGATCACCTCGCTACGCGCGGCCAAACAAGCTGCCGCTGAGCAGCTTCTACAGCCCGTGCAGACTATGGCATTCTCCGCCCTCGCAGCCTCAACCAGCCCCGAGCCGAGTACAAACCTCGTCGGAGTTGGTATCGGCGAACAAATCTCCGGGGGCAAACACACGGGAGTCATGGCAGTCAAATTTCTGGTGCGGATCAAGTATCCAGACAATCAGATTTCCGATAGCGATCGTTTGCCGCGCGAAGTTAACGGGTATCCAGTCGACGTAGAACAAGTGGGCACTTTTCGTCGGTTTATGCCCCCCTCAAGCGGGGCCGCACCCGCGATGACGATGCCGGACCCGCGCAAGAAAATCCGACCGGCCCAGCCGGGCTGCTCAATCGGCTTCAAAGATCCAAACAATCAATTCATCATGGCAGGAACGTTTGGCGCGCTAGTCAGCAAAGGAAGGAAGCGATTCATTCTCAGCAACAACCACGTAATCGCCGACGAGAACAACCTGCCGCTCGGCTCATCGATTTTTCAGCCGGGTTTTCTCGACGCCGGCAATCCGCCAAACAATGGACCGATTGCCAAGCTAACCAAGTTCATACCCCTAGTGCCCGGCACTGTGACGAACAAGGTAGACGGCGCTATCGCGGAGTTGAACAGCAAAAACCTGGCGACCAACTCTGTGCTGTTTATCGGTCCACCAAAGGGCAAAACCGCTGGAGAGATAGACATGGTTGTGCATAAGTTCGGGCGCACCACAGGTTTTACGGTTGGCCGCATCACGAGTGTGGAGACCGATGTTAGTGTTCAGTATGACGCTGGCATTGTTAACTTTCGGGATCAGATCATCATCGTTGGCCTGGGCGCACAACCCTTCAGCGCTTCGGGCGACTCCGGATCACTGATTCTCGAACGCAGCACTAACAAGGCGGTCGCCTTGCTTTTCGCGGGGTCTTCAACTCATACTATCGCTAATCACATTAAGGACGTGCTTAGCGCCCTGAGCGTTACTTTGACTCTCTAGAGCGCGTCGCCATTGGAGAAAACGATCGCCACAAGACAGGAAATACGCGAACTAAAGCACCGCCACTCGGCACGCCTGCTAAGTCAGCCGGGCGTGTCGGGTGTTGGTGTCGAAAAGGATGATGAAGGTGAGTATGTCCTGGCGGTTCATCTCGATAACGTCGGTTCCGAAGCCCTCAAACTATTGCCTGATAAAATCGAAGGTTATAGCGTCAAGTACATAAAGAGCGGACCGTTTCGCAAGCTGTGAGCAAATCGAAAATAGTGGTTCCGAAATAGCTGACTCTCTGTTCTTTTGATTCATT
>JBGTLM010000163.1:0-12012 GCA_041744135.1 Pyrinomonadaceae bacterium | reverse complement strand
TTCGCGAGCCTGCGAGCAGGTAACCCCAATGGCCGCGACACTAAGGGTTTTTCCCCAGGGCACTTCAAAAATTGCCCATTGCCAGCAGCTTAGTGATTTACTTACAATGGCTGGGCGAGTATTTATTCTTTCCCCAGTTGCCCTATTCCCCTCACATTCAGTGACCGCTTCCAGTTGTAGTAAGAAGCAGGGCACGAGGTGACGCGAGATGTCGGAGTTTCTCCGAACATTAGTGGGCCGGTTACGAGAATATGCCGGCGACCGCCGCGCCCCCAGGCGCCGTGCAAGCCTCCCCTTTACTCTTTCCCTTCACGAACCAGGCAAAAAAGCGAACGGCCAGCGGCCGCTGCCGACGCTGAGCGGCTTCACGCTTGACGTCAGCGCCACCGGGCTGGCGCTTGTCGTTCCCGCCATACGGATCGGCGGACACTACCTTGCGGGTGGTGATCGCACACTGGAAGTTGAACTTGAGTTACCGTCCGGGTCGATACATATACGCGCGACCTCAATACGCTACGAACCCGTCGATGAAGACCGAATCGAAGAGGGCTACATGATTGGGGTGAGTATAACGGACATGAGCGCTTCCGATCGTGAACGCCTGAAATCGTATCTGAAATGAAGACGGGATTTCACCCGTCAAACACAAGCCAACCGAAAGCCTCTGGCACGTGGAAGTTCGGTTGTTCAGTGTGCGTTGGTTGCCACGCAAGATAACCACGATGCTTGCTGCTGCCGACACAACGAAACAAATTAACTCGCCACCGCTCGCCTCGTTCAGGCTTATGAATACGGTCGCCCCAGGGGATTCGCATCGAGATAATTATTTGGCCAATGCCGATGCGTGCTTTGGCAGTCATACCTGAATGAAAGTCCCACTCAGTCTCGCGTTGACCCGGTTCTAAATGAACCGCAAGATCAATCCATTCACCCGTGGGCGCCGCTTCAAACTCAAAATAGCGATTTGGCTGTTCCGGGTTCGGCGCGAGGAAGGCTTCGCAGACGTCCCGGTCCCACAATCCCATCGTCTTTGATTCAGTTTGCGGCTTTGAGCTCACGATCAAAGGTTCCGTCTGGCGGCAAACAAAACGCATCCAGAGTGATTCATCAGACCAGAGGATCCGAGCTTCCGCGTGCCGATTGGCAGGGGCGGGACTGCCTGACCAATAGCGCGTAAGTGGAATCGCCCTGACGCGATCCCAGTCCGCGTGGTCGAGAGCAGCAGCGGAAAGATCGTTTACCGTGTAAAGAGTCTCGATAGTGACGGATGAACTCATGTTTAGGTTAGTTACATCACTCTGGGCTGGGGCGGCAGCACATGATCATCAGGTCTCGAAGCTGTCAGGCAGGCATCAAGCAATCGTTCCGGGTGGTGGTTCTTAATTACGTTCGCTCCGGTTTCATTAGAGAACTTCCGCAAAATATAGTCGGCTTCGTCAGCAACACCGCCCGTTCCCGTCAAACAGCCAATTACTTTGCCTTCATCATGGGCTATGGTGAACTCATTAAGAGATCCCATTGCTCCCGCGATAAATATTACAATCTCGCATGAGCGCACCAGCACAACATTCCTGCCCTTTAAACCAAAGCCCGTGTAGACGATCAGATCACAAGCGTCCGTCGGGAGTTGATAGCACGCGACATGTTCTTCCTGAGAGGTCGCCGGCGAGACGCCAACGTGGAAAACCCCGGACACCTGCGCGCTCTTGCCGACTAAGTAGACTATGCCGGTTGTAGCACCAGTCATAAGAACAATATCGCGCCCTGCAAGTGATCGCCCCAGCGCCGAGGCCTTTTCTCGCAGCGTATGGCCGGGGTGGCCTTCGCCGCCGTCGCTCGCGGATCCCATGACTCCAACCGTTATCTTCATTTGATTCTCAGCTTGCCGGCACCAGCCCGGATCATTTTCCATTTTTCATTTCTCATCTTTCATTTGGTCGTTTTCTGAATCTCACTTCGTGGTGCTTAGTGTTAGTTCGTGGATCGTTTGCTTTGACCGAGAGAACAGAACGATCCACGAAATCACACGAACGGACACCAATGACAAATGAGAATTGAAAAATGGAAAATGGAAAATGAACACTTCCTTATCCAGGCACCTTTTCACCTTCCGGTTGAAGGTCTTCGACGATTCGTAAGTCAGGAGTCTGGTCGCGTTCTCCGCGATCCCACCATCGCTTTGTAGCAAACCATACAAGACCCGGAATGAGGAACAAGATCCCGATGCCAACCGTAACCAAACGTGGTGAAAGGGCGAAGCGGTCCAATAACTCTCCCGTTATATAGTTTGAAGCAGCCATCGTCAGCGTGAGCAAGGCCAACTCGGCCGCAAATACCCGACCGCGAAAGCTGTCTTCCACGTCTCGCTGCAGCATTACGGTGGAAAAAACCCAGAGGATACTCCCGCCCGTGTGCGCGAGTCCCAGAACGATCAGAGCCGCTATGAAGCTGCGTGTGCTGCCAAATGCAATGTAACCTAGACCACCAATTAGAAATGATATTCCTATGGTGATTAGCATGCGTTTCTTACCTTCCCCCGCTATCCGTCGCGCTACGATCGGACCCACCGCAGTTCCGATGCCGCGCGCGGCGAAGAGCACGCCGATGCCGGTAGCCGCGCTATTACCAACGGGAAAGATCCGCTCACCAAAGACCGCCAGCAAGGTGAGGATGCCACCGCCGAGACCCCACGCGGGTTTGACCAGCAGTAGTGCCAGCACTCGTGGCCGGTCCTTGACATACCGTGCTCCTTCGATTGTCTCCGTGACTCCCAGCGCTCTGCCGACCGTGAGCTTGCCTTTCTCCCGCTTCGGCCGCTTGGGAAGACGCACAGTCGCGATCAAGGCAGCGGAGAGAAGGTAAGTCAGCGAATCAAGCACGAAGGCCACATCCGTGCCCAACCATCCTGTGATCAACCCTCCAATTGCCGCTCCCAACGTCAGCATCACCGACCATGTCACTGACGAGATCGCATTAGCGGCAACCAATTCACGGTTGGAGACGATTGAGGGAATGGCGGCGGTCTTCGCGGGTTCGAAGAAGGTTGAGAAGGCGAGCTGGAGCACAGTCAGCACATATACGATCCACAACTGATCGGCTCGGCGAACCACCAGGAAGCCCAGCACAACAACCGCCCGGAGCAGATCCGAAACGATCATGATTGAGCGCCGGCTGAATCGATCAGCGAGTACGCCTGACAGCGGCCCGAACACGAAACTGGGAAGGAAACGTGCGACCAGCAACAGACCCACATCTCGGCCCGATCCCGTGAGGTTGAGGATTATTGTGTAGATGGCGATCGTGTTGAACCAATCGCCCATTTGGCTTACGACCTGCCCGAGCCAAAGTTGGCGAAAGGCATAATTGTTTCGCAGCAGTTCGATGTAACCGACCGGTTGTATCGCGTCTAATCTTTTGCCTACTCTTTTCGTCAAGATAATACGCCTACACCTGATGACGGAGGTGAGATGGATAACTATAGGCCTCGCCTCTCATCCCATATCAAACTCCGCTGAAATAGCAGCTCCAGACGAAGGGTGCCCGCAAGGCCTCCGCATTGTCAACTCAACGATTATGCAGCCTGACTGAACTTCCAATCTGACCTGTCATAGTGCTCGCGATTATTTAGTTTCTTCTGCTCAATAGCCCACCGGGTGCACTAAACCGTTGAATTCCTAAGCTTTCGGGGATAACCCGCAATTTACTCCAGCGGCACGACAATTGAGAAAGAGATGTCTGCGGCTGCGAAGCTCTTCGGGCTTCACGGGCTCTCCGCACGGAGCCCGAGCCGCAATCTCGAAAATAAAAGGACGAATTGCTCCAGACGGTATTGAAAGAATCTCACCCAGCATGGCGGGCGAAAAAGAGGTCCGCCCTTGCCCTTCATAGCCGGAGGCGATTGATTGCTCCCACTCGCTTCCGGCTGATGAATTTGAGACGACCGTCTGTGATACCCGCCGCCATGGTTGAGCGGTACGTGCAGCAATCGCCGTTACGCCTTCAGTTAGTTGAAAAGTTTTAGATGGATCTCATCAACATAGCCGCTGCGGCGATCTATAGCGCAGTCTCCAAAAACAACGCGACCTACGCACTCTTGAGTGCAGGGTTGGCGGCCGTTATCTACCTGATCTACCGCACCTCGTTTGAACGTCTGGAAGTGAAAACCCGCGAGGCCGAATCGCTTGCCCGGCTACACCTAGCGACCGCCGAAGCCCTGGCTACAGCCATAGACGCGAAAGATCAGACGACCCACGGCCACGTGCGCCGCGTTCAGATCTACGCGGCCGGGCTAGGCAAGGTGCTTCGTCTTTCAGAAGCTGAAATCGCAGCTTTGAAAGCGGGAGCGCTGCTTCATGATGTGGGCAACCTGGCAGTCCCGCCTCACATTCTAAGCAAACCCGGCAAGCTGTCATCCGCCGAGTTTGAGCGAATGAAGATTCATACGACCGTGGGTGCACTCTTGCTTGCCCGGGTTGAGTTCCCATCCCCCGTCATTCCGATTGTGCGTCATCATCACGAGCAGTGGAACGGTCTGGGCTACCCTGACGGGTTGAAAGGTGACCAGATACCGATCGCCGCGCGCATAATTGCCGTCGTAGACTGCTTCGATTCCGTCAGAGAAGACCGTCCGTTCAGGTGCGGCATGACGTGTGACGAGGCGATTGCTTTGTTACTGCGCGAGTCGGGAACGCACTTCGATCCCAGAATTATCGAACTCTTCATTAAACACCTGCCGGACTTCGAAGCCGAGGTTTCAGCTCGCGGCCTTCCGCAGCAGCAGCCTCCGACCAAGGTATTAGAGCCATCCAAGCTAGTCGAGATTGATATGGCGCAGACCAGAGAGCACGGCTGTTACCAGGCCTATGATCAGATCAAAAATGCGCATCGAGAGGTCTACGCCCTGTATGAGATTGCCCGCACGTTCGGTTCATCTCTGGACATTGACGACACCCTGGCAATTCTGGTGGACCAGGTAGGCCACCTGGTCTCGTTTGATACGTGTGCTGTTTACCTTTATGACGAGCGACAAGGCTATGCAACTGCGGCGCACGTGGCCGGTAAGAATGCCATACTGTTGAAGTCGAAGTGCATCGCGCCAGGCGAAGGCGTGACTGGTTTTGCGATGGCCAATCGCAGTGCGGTTAACCAGCTTGAACCGAATCTGGACTTTGCCGGACGGGACTCAGAACGCTGCATTAAGTATCGATCGATGGCCTCGTTGCCGCTAGTCAAGGACGAATTGTTATTGGGCGCGCTGTCTGTCTATTCGTCTAAGTTGAACCAATATACCGACGACCACATGCGGCTGCTTGAGACGGTGACGAAACTCGCGGCAGACGCCCTCGCTAATTCTATGCACCATGCCGAGGCGAAGTCGAATGCGCTCACAGACGTACTCACTGGCTTGCCGAATGCGCGCTATCTTGCCCTTCGCTTTGAAGAAGAAGTGTCAAGGGCCCGTCGCACGGGCCGGCCCTTTCAGGTTGTGATGCTGGATCTTGATGATTTCAAGATCGTTAACGACACCTTTGGCCATACGGTTGGCGACAAGATGCTGCGCGAGATGGCCCGAATAATCCAGACCCAGCTTCGCGAATACGACTTTCTCGCCAGATACGCAGGCGATGAGTTTGTGCTGGTGGTCCAGGAGCTGGTAGGGAGCCAGGTGGAGGATCTGCGCACGCGTATCGAGAATGCGGTGTCGCAATTTTCACTGCACGTCCGCTCGGACCATCGCGCGCGCGTCGGTATTAGTATTGGCACAGCCACCTATGGCAGCGACGGCGAAACACTCGATCAACTTCTTATCGCTGCCGACCGGGCTATGTACCAGGTCAAGTCTGGTCACAAACTCGACCAGACCACCGGGACACCGGTTCCCTTAGACAAAGTACCACCGGCCCAAGCGGGCGGCCCGCTTGGGGACTCCGGTTCCGACCTGGATAAGCAGAACCTCTCCTCAGCCGCCGTTAGTTAACGGCTCCCGCCGCGCTGAACGGCCATCCTTCCTTATCACATTCTTGACATTGCCCCCTGCATCGCTTTCAATCGTTCGCAGCGCGCGATTTCGCGGCGTTCGCCTGTAGTCGGTGAACCGCGCTAACCCAGCAAATCAGTATTCGTCGCTCGCGTCCTCTGGGGCTCCAGGATTGAAGCATGTCTGCTCCGGCTAGCACCGCCAAAGAAAGCGCAACTCTTCTAATTGTTTACAAAGAGAAAGATGCGCGCGATAGGCTCCGCAAAATCTTTGAGGCTGCGGGATTCCGCGCGTTGACGGTCTCAGATGCTCCCTCAGCGCTGCGGGTCATTCACAAGGAATCCTGCGACCTCATTGTGCTCGACCTCGAGATCCCCGGCGTCGATGCCCTGGCGCTGTGCAGACTACTACGGGCTCAGCCGGCCACGAAAACTTTACCTGTAATCGCGCTCTCCGATAACACCGTTGAGAGTCGAAAGGCAGATGCGTTTGCCGCCGGTGCCGACGATTTCATTACCAAGCCGTCAAATGCCGATGAGCTAGTCTCTCGAGTGACTTCACAATTGCGGTCCGCTCAACGAGAGTGGGATCTGATTGGAAGTAACCGCGAGTTGAGGTTTCTGGCGGACCTCGGTCGTGGTCTCTTGCGGGCGATCGAACCCGACCAGCTCGTGCGTCGGGTGGCCGGCTCAACCTACGAAGGTACGGGCGCAGTACTCTGTGCAGCCTTCGTTAACCTATCGCCCGACTGCGAAACCGGATGCGTTTTCGACCGAGAGGGGAGCGCCGAGGATACTTCGCTTATGCACCTGGATCGGTTGCAGGGTTGGCTCGCGTCACCAGGTGCGGCAGCGCCAGTCCTCCTTACGGCTGCAAGCAGCTTTTTCCTGCGGGAGGACGGGCACCAGGTCGAGTACGCGGTGCCGCTACGATTTGGTGGACGTGCAAAAGGCGCGCTGGTGGTGGCTTTTGACCGGCGCGAGGATTTAGGCGAAACAGAATGCCGGCTGGTCGACGCCGCCGCGCAACAGGCCGCTCTCGCAGCGCACATCTCGTCGCTTTATCAGGCGGCGCAAGAATCGTCTACAACCCTCGCAAAAGAGGTAGACCGGCGAACCGCCGAAGCAGAAGCGCAACGACGCTTCACCGAAGCGATAATCGATAGCTTGCCGCTTTCGCTATACGCGGTTGACAGCGATTACCGGATTGTGGCGTGGAACCGGAATCGCGAGTTGGGTGAGCTGGGCATTCCGCGGGGCTCGGTATTGGGCAAGAACATCTTCAGCGTCTTGACCCTACAGAACCGGCAGGTGCTATCGGAGGAGTTCGCGCGCGTCTTTGAGAGCGGCGAAATTGAAAGGATCGAACATGAGGCCACGAGGGCCAGCGGCGAAACTAAGCATTGGCTAATTAGCAAGATTCCAATGTGGATTGATGACAGTGGCCAAGTTTCACATGTGATCGCAGTCGGGGAAGACATCAGTACCAGAGTTGAAGCCAACCGCGCTGTCGCGCGGGCCGAGAAACTGGCCGCTATCGGACGTTTGGCGGCGGGAGTAGTCCATGAGATAAACAATCCCCTGGCCACGATCTCAGCATGTGCTGAAGCCCTGGAATCACGGCTTCAGGAAGGAGCGTTTTCGCAAATCGAAAGTTCCGAGACCCTGGATGACTTACGGGAGTATCTGGGTCTAATTCGCAGCGAGGCGTTTCGTTGTAAATCAATTACCAATGGCCTCCTCGATTTCAGCCGGGCCCGCGCCTCAGAACATGCACGGCTGGATTTGGCGGATGTTATAAACTCAGCCGCCCGATTGCTGGCTCATCAGCAACGTGATGCCAAAGTCGAGTTCCTGTTCCAGACCCCGGACAAACCTCTCCCGCCTCTCTCAGGTGACGCGGGCCAACTGCAACAGGCAATAATTGCCCTGGCCACGAACGCCGTGGATGCAATGCCGGATGGCGGTACCTTAACAATTTCGGCGCGCCACGAAGGAGCCGAGGTGCTGGTTGAGGTTAGCGACACCGGGGTGGGGATAGCGCCGGAAAACATAGCCAAAATCTTCGAGCCTTTCTTTACAACCAAAGAGGTAGGACGAGGCACGGGCCTTGGTCTCGCCGTCTGTTATGGTATCTTAACCGAGCACGGCGGCAGTCTCGACGTACAATCCACTCTGGGAGTCGGCACCACTTTCACGATTACTCTACCGGCGATAACAGAAATCGGAGAATCGAAGGCTTGAGCGAGCAACAGGCAGCACGAATTCTGATTGCGGAAGACGAAGTGAATCTGCGGCTCGTATTGCAGAAGGAACTCGAACGCCTGGGTTACAGAGTGCAAGCCGCGCCTGATGGCGAAGCCGCCTTGCGCAAGCTCGAAGAGAGCAATGTTGACGTCTTGTTGTGCGACATAAATATGCCGCGCATTGATGGCATGGAGGTGCTGCGCCGCGTTCACGAAAGACCGAATCCTCCTGAAGTGATTATGTTGACTGGGCAGGCGACGGTGGAAACGGCCGTAGAAGCGATGAAGCTGGGCGCTTACGACTACCTCACGAAACCCTATACCATCACAGAGCTGGATGTTCGGGTTAAGCAGGCGGCGGAAAAGCGCCGGCTGCGAGTGGACAATCTTCGTCTGCGCGAACAACTGGCGCGGCAATCTGCCTTGCCCGAAATCGTTTCGGTCTCGGACTTGATGAAGGAAGCTATTAGACTGGTGGAAAGAGTTGCTCCCTCGGATGCGTCAGTTTTGATCACGGGAGAGTCAGGCACCGGAAAAGAATTGATTGCGCACGCCATCCATCGCTTGTCAACTCGTGCAAACTCTTCTTTTATCGATCTAAATTGCGCTGCTTTCCAGGAGTCGTTGCTTGAGTCGGAGCTCTTTGGTTACGAAGCGGGCGCCTTTTCAGGCGCCAAGGGTCGCAAGCTCGGACTGATCGAACTCTCGGATGGGGGCACGCTTTTCCTGGATGAAGTTACGGAGCTTCCGGCCCAGCTACAAGCGAAACTCTTACGAGCGATCGAAACCAGAACGTTTTTCCGCGTCGGCGGCGTACGCAAGGTTGAAGTGAACGTGCGTATTGTCGCAGCCACGAATCGAAACCTGGAATCTGTTGTAACTGATGGATCCTTCCGCTCCGATCTTCTTTACCGTATCAATGGTTTTCAGATTAGCCTCGCACCATTGCGAGAGCGGCCGGAGGATATTGAACCGCTGACGCAGCATCTGCTCCAACACGTAGGTGGCATGAATCCCCCCGCTCTCGAAGGCGACGCAATGGAGGCACTACGTTCGTATAGCTGGCCGGGCAATGTGCGGCAACTGAAAAACTGTCTCGAGCGCGCGGTTATCCTGGCCAACAACGGGCGCATTACGCTCGCAGAATTACCTCCTGAAGTAGCACGGCCAACTGTTTCGTTTCCGGTGTTGATGGCTTCGACTCCTGCCGGTTACGATGCTGACCCCGGCTCGCCAGCGGCCGCCTCCTCGCCCGCCTCACTCCGAGATATGGAACGTCAGCAAATCCTGTCCGCACTCGAACAGACCGGTTGGCATCGAGGCAAGACGGCTGAGGCTCTGGGAATCTCGCCGTCAACACTATATCGCCGCTTGCGTGACTACGATTTGGAAAAGCGAAGGATTTGAGTGATGACTAGCTCATAGAAGACGCGCAATTTGGAAAAAGAGTCGGCGCGAATGGGGCAAACCATTCGCGCCGACTTGTTGTCGAATGTTAGAGGATTACGAGACCTTTCTCTGCCGGCGTCTGCGTCGTAGATACGCACCGGCTAAACCTGTGCCCAGAAGAGCCATCGTTGTGGGCTCAGGTACCGGCGCGTTTGGTTGGGTCGTAATCGTAAAGACGATGCCGTTGTTCCAGAAGTGGCAGTCGGGATCGAATCCGAATGCCAGACTGTTGCCGTTGGCGATGTACGAAGCCAGGGCGGCAAATAGAGCTGCACCATTCGGTTGGCTGGCGAAGTTAAAGGTGTAATCCGTGGCTACGTAACCTGCTTGCCCTACTCGGTTGAAAGACCGGGAGAACAGAAAAGTATCGCCAGTGCCGGCGGAGACCAGGGCGGTATCGTTACCGGCGAAATAGTCTTGAATTTGACTTTGCGGGACGGGTGTACCCGTGGCGTCAACATAACTTGTCACGCCATTGACCGTCGCGGAGCGGTTGCCGCTGGCGGTGCCAAAGGACCTGGCTGAGTCGAGCATGTGGACGAACAGAGTGTTGGGGTTTGTGTCCCAATTGGCGATGTTCCTAAATGTGAGCGTGGCTCCCGTGATGGTATGCCCTTGCGGGATGACGACGCTACCGATCTGCCAGGTGTAGGCCCGGTGGTGATCTAGGTCGAATTGGTTGGAACCACCCTGATAGTCACTCTCGTTCAGGTTGTCGGTGCTGTTATTCAAGTTGCCTGCGGTGGTAGGTGAATGGAAAGTTATCGTATCTGCCAGCGTTGTAGCTGGAAGACTAAAAAGAGCCAAGGTGGCTAGGGCAAGTATGGTTTGTTTCACTATCGGGTTGACCTCTCTGTGTGGAAACTAATTACAACTCTTGTACAGTGCCAATTGACTGATTGTTCCGGAGAGCCGATGAAGGATATGTTAAATAGAACTTGCAACCCGCGTCGAAGATGAACCTTTAAGATATCCCAACTTCGCTCGCGCTAATCCAGCTGGATTTCCGGGATTGGAATTCTCAAAACACCCGATGAGGGCTAGTTTCCAGAAAGATGCAAAAAAAAGACTTATGAAGGGAACAGGAGAGAAGTGCGCGGATTAGGCAGAGCTTAACTAAGAGGAGGTGACTGGAAGGTATCCAGAAACCTGGCGCGAATGGGTCGCACCCTTCCCACTGACATACCGAAGTAGCCCCAGCAGGGAAGACAGTTAAGTCAAGAACGACCTCAACTTGCCAAGGCTACAACGTCGGTGACAGCGCACCAGCTATGATTGAAACTCTAACCCAACTTGGCCCTTCACTTAATCGTTCCCATGGTTCAGGCTAGACCCGTACCCGGCAGTAGCATATTGGCAGGCCACAGCGTCGACATTTTGAAGCGCTACCTACGATCTGTTTTTTCCTGGTCCGTGGCGGCAGAGATAACCCGGTACTCATCCACACGACCGAATCAGGCTAAGGTTGTTTCTGATCTTAATCTCCACTTAATTTGAGCCGATAAACTTTTGTTACTAATTAGGCGTTCCCACCTGCACAAGAGGGTAAACCACCGCCTAAGAATGATTGAGTGATTTCAGGAGTGCACCCGTCCATCAAAGCAGAAGCAATCGCCGCAAACATTTACTCTGGCAATTCCTTGTGCAAATAGAAGGCCAGAAGCAGACTTGTTTGCGTTCTTCAAGAAACAGTGCGAATAAGCATTTCGAGTATTAGTCGAGGGCTGACTTTTGGCGTTGGTCCTTATCTCAGATCCTACTTCTGGATTGTGGACGAGGAGTCAGCGCAATGAGTCTCTCAAACTGGACATTGGCAGTGGCGCAAGGCACGTCAGGAAGCTCTGGCGCCGAATGCTTCGCGAAACCATTCCGGCAGGGGAACAGGGCGGCGGCTGTCGAGATTCATAGCAACGTGAACCTGAGTGGACTGAGCGCAGAGCTGGCCATCGTTGACGCGTGTTACGCGGTACTCGAATATCGCCGAGGTTCGGCCAGGACGAGAGACAAAAACTTCGACATCGATCTCGTCGCCGTAAAGGATTGGGGCTCGAAACTCAGTCTGAATATTAACAGTGGAAACCCGATACGTTCGGCCGCGAGTAATTGGTCGTAATCAACGCCACACTGGGTTGAGAAAAACTCCTCCATCGCAATGTGAAAGTAGTGAAAGACATTGGGGTAGTAGACCAGTCCAGCAGGGTCGGTATCGCCAAACCGCACTTTGATACGTGTAGCGACGGGCATGCTTCGTTAATCGTAAATCGCGAATCGTAAACGTGAATCAAGGTCAAGCGAGACTCAATCTAAGATTGACGATTTGACGTTGACGATTCACGCGTTT
>JBGTLM010000162.1:0-6170 GCA_041744135.1 Pyrinomonadaceae bacterium | reverse complement strand
GGATCGAAGGGGGCGGCGAGGTACTTCTTGGCCATCGACTGCGCGTCGTCGTAATTAATACCTGACTGAACCGCCTTGTTGTATTCCGCAACAGCACGATTGCGCTCGCCCTTTGCGTCGTAAGCATTACCGCGCTTAATGCGGGCCCAGACCTCAATCCAAGAAGGTTTCAAGGTTCCATTGAGGGCCGCATCGAAATTATCGAGTGCTTGTTGCCAGTTGCGTTGTTCCAAAAAGAGCAGTCCCAGGTTGTAGTAAACCCACGAATTCGACCGGTCGAGCTTCAACGCCGCCTCAAACTGCTGCTGTGCTTCGGCGTAAAGTCCTTCCTTCATTTGCTCGATTCCGCGTCGCGCGATGATTGACACGCGCAGCTCTTCAGACATGCGCAGAATGCGGTAATTGGGATCGACCACGACCTCAATTGGCTGGCCGTTTGATTCGAAGTCAAAGTCTTCACTGCGGCCTTCCAACTTCGTGGTTGTCGTCTGAGAGTCTCCTTCAGCTCGTAGCATCAACTGCACCGGCATACGCAGCGTTTCCAGCGTCTGCTTCACCGTTCCACGCGTGCGAAACTTACCACCTCGAGTGCGAATAATCTGGTAGTCGACACTAAACTCAGGAACCCCGGTCCCTTCTACCCACTGCGCGAAGAAGTAGCGCATGTTTTCGCCCGCAAGCTGTGTTGCCATCTTTTCGAAGTCGTCAATCGAAGCATTCTTGCCGCGAAAACTCTGCAGAAAGCCGGGCAACAACCGGTCAAACTTCTCCTTGCCGATTGTCTCGCGCAGCATGCGAAACACCATCGCGCCTTTATGGAAAACGATTGATTGATAAGCCGCAGACTGGTCGTCCAGGGCGTTCGGCGCGCGCGCAATCGAAGCGGTCTGCTCGAAGGTTAGTGCGCGTTCCTGTTGTTCGCGCTGCGCGGCCTCAAAAGCGCCACCGGTCAAGGTGGATTCGCGATAAGCGAAGGCGCTCCACTCGGCCAAACCTTGCGAAAGCCAGGCGTCATCAAACGACTTCAATCCCACCGTTTGGCCCCACCATTGGTAAGCGACTTCGCGCTGCAGTTTTTCTTCCGGCACCGGGCGAGAACTGTCAAACATCTTCGATCCGAGAAAAATCATTCCCGGCCCCGAATAGGTGTCGAGGGTGTCGTCGTCCACCTGGGCCACTACGAGCCGAGTGCCAAACAAAGGCCCTCCATAATTTTTCGTATAAAACTCAAGAACGTGACCCATCAGTTCGGCATAACTATTTATCCGACTTTCACTGCCAGGCTTAGCATAGAACTGGATGTCGTAGTTACCGAAGCGCAGGTTCTTGTTGATGTATTGTCCGGCAACGAAGTTTCCCGCCAGCACCGGCTGCCGATGAACGAAACGGAACCGGGTCGCGCCATCCTTGGGCGACTGTTGCGCGACCACCGCGTCGTCGCTGGTGCCGGCCACTTGAACCCCGGTCGGCACAATCAAGGTGATGTCAGAAGTAGCGCGATCCACGGCGTAGTCGTGGAAGGGGAACCAGCGCGCGGCATACATCAGATACGAACCTTCGGTGCCGATATAGGCGAGGCGCTTCGTTGCCAGCGGTCCACCTTCGGGCGAGATCAAGGCGCCACTCCAGCGAAAGCGCAGGGTGATCGGTTGGTTTGCCGGAACGATATCACCAAGATCCACGCGAACGCTGGGACCGAGCGCACCCACGCCCACCGCGTCTTGAACCAAACCGGTTAGTTGTTTGCCGTCGCGTTCTACACTTTCCACGCGGAGTGATCCGTTCAGCTCGAAAACGAGCGAGCGGGTTGCCTCTTGCGGAACAAGTACGATGTCAGCGCCGGCGCGTAACATATGCTGCTCGGGAATCAACTGCGCCTCAATGCGATAGTTTGTGATGTCGAACCGGGCGCCGGCTGGTTGGGGTGCCGGCTGCTGGGCGCCGACCGGAATAATGAGAGCAAAAAAAACAGCGAAAAGGGAAAGCATTCGAGGAAGAATTCCAATTAGCCTAGTCATAATTTCTCGTGTGATGTCGATAAATGCGACTGAAAATGCCAACCGATGATTATACCGCTCTGCTGTTCGGGGGGTTAGCTCCGGAGGCCCCAACGGGCACTCCTCAGACCCTCCGAAGCGTCCGGCAGCAGCCGCGAGAGGCTTCCTGTAGAGTCAGGTTTTTGGATGGTCGGAAGCTGCAAGCGGTTGGCTGTGCGCCGCAGTTTCGGTGCCCAACCCAAGGATCTGGGCCGCCAACCCGCCCACTGCTTAAATCCCCTCGGCGGGTACTGGCTTAACTTGAAAGCTAACACACTGAAGTTGTGTCACGGAATACACACTTAGCGGATGATGAGGCCCTGAACGATTAGAATTGTCGTCATAGAACCTGCCTTCATTGTTGGTCTTACGACAATACTTGATTATGAAACAGCGTTAAAATGGCAGCATATCCCTCCAAACTATTTTCCTAGTACCATACACGTCTAAGATTCAAAATTGAACTTTACCTCTCGGTGGGTGGTGGACCGGTGGTGCATCACCCCTATTGCCTCAAAATAAAATCTACTCCTACGGTGATTCGTTGCCTCATCAATAAATCTACTCGAAACGATTCATGGTCTTGAGTTCGTAGTGTGACTTGGCAAGCTGAAAGTTTCGGTTTCTTCATTTCTTTTAATGTCACCAGCAAGTGGCTGTGGGAATGTGGGAAAGTCAGGAGGCCTTTTTGCCTGACTTTTCCAAGCGCTTGAGGGAAGCGACGCGGTTGGTCGCTTTCCGCAAGCGCGTCATTTCCACAGCCGGTTTGCTGGCGCTGCGTTGAGCACCTTGACGTTTGCAGCTTAGAGCGGTGCTGGTTGCTGTGGCCAGCAGTTTTCTTTGCAGCCGCTCGATCTGTCGTTTCAGTTGCGCCGGGTTAAGCACGCGATAACGTTCACGCAGAAATCGTTAACGCCCGAACAGATAAACGCCGCTATGCGCCGGCATATCGATCCATCGAAAATAACGATCGTTAAGGCCGGAGACTTCGTGAAGAATCCAGCGGTTAAGTGATGGAGGCTGATTGAGGTAGTTACACCTTTGCGTCTTTGCGTGCCTATCTGAAAAATGCGCTCACGAAAACAAGTCGGCGTTATGCGAAAAGTGGCGATCCATCAAGACCGTAGAAACTTTCCCTCCCCGGAGTCTGTCTTTTGTCTTTGCACCGAAGAGCTCCCGGAAACCTTTGAACTTTCAGCAATGATCAGGGAATCAAGGAGCCCGGCTGAGCGCGCCTACGAAATCTACCTCTTTCCGATCATCGGTCAATCCTGCCAACACTCGGTCGACAGGTTCAAAGGTATGGCCATCCTTTGAGGGAATGATCCGGTAGCCCTGCGACGAAGGTGACACTTTGAATGAATAGTTTCCGTCAGTGTCCGTGGTCGTTGCCAGCACCGTCCCGCGCGGACTAATCAAGACCAAAACGACGTTTGAAATGGCAGCATTGTTCGCGTCTCTCACCGTGCCCGTGAGCTTGACGGTAGCACGCGTTCCTGCCTTTATATCTGCCGGACCGTGCTGAACTCCCGCTGGTGGACTCGGTTGCGGGGAAGCTGCGGGTGACTGGGCAGGACTCTCCACAGTGGCTGATGGACTGGGAGCAGCTTGCCTTCCATCTGGGCTTGCTTCCGGAGTCGCCACCGGAGCAGCTT
Organism: Pyrinomonadaceae bacterium; assembly: GCA_041744135.1. Classification (GTDB taxonomy): domain Bacteria; phylum Acidobacteriota; class Blastocatellia; order Pyrinomonadales; family Pyrinomonadaceae; genus PSRF01. The sequence goes on along the minus strand of JBGTLM010000162.1, from coordinate 2,479 downwards.
CGACAGCGCTCGGAGCCGGCGCGGAAGCAGGCGTCGCCGGGAAGTCGGGCGACGCGACAGCCTGAGGCTCGGCAGCAGACGGGGAACGCGTTTCCACTGCAGCAGGTTTATCAACACTGGTGACAGGTGGCTGGGACGAAACACTCTCATCGACTCGGTTAGCACCGATCCGCTCGTTCAAACCATCCAGTGATCCATTAGTCTTCTGATACAGCTGCTCGATCACAACGCGGCGACCGGGATCCGGGTCACCTGCGTTGAAGCTTTTGATGTAGTAATCCAGAGCTTCTGTCTTCTTGCCAACCTGATTGAGAGCGGCACCCAAGTGCCACAGCGTATTACGCCACAACGGAGTACCTTCCGGAAGTATTCTCTCGGCGCGCTGCAGGTGCTCAATGGCTTCATCAGCTTTCCCTTGATTGTACAGCGCCCATCCGGCACTATCCTCGACACGTCCACGTATAATATTGGACAGGATATTGCGCGGCGCATCAGGCACATCAGGTGTACTTCCTTTCGCGATGGCCCGGGCGCGAATCTCGCGCAACTCTTCAGCTTGCGCAGCCACCGTCGCTGCCGGCACCCCCAGCGCCGGTTCAACACTACTCCTGGCGGCTTCGGTAAGCGCATATGCGGTTTGCAGAGCGACGCCTTTCCTGATGAGAACGCCGGCGGCATACAGTTGGCGGTAAACACGCATGTCGTCGGCGCCTGACGCAAACTCCTTTGCCGCCCCGGCAACAATGGCTTCGTCAAGCTTGACGTTCTCATTGGGTTGATTCGTGGCAACGGCAAACGCCAGCAGTGCCTTCAAAATCGCCGCCTCATTCTTATTGTCAGCCGCGGCAAACTGAAAAATGGCGGCGCGACGTTCGGGCGCCAGGAGTCGGCTAAAGTCTGATTCCTGGGCTAACACGCGACCGGCAAGTCGAGCTTCGATCTTGTCGTCCTTTAAGGTGAACGATTGGAGCAGAACTTCCGCGGCTTCCTCGTAGAGTCCCGCAGCGCTGAGCACATTCGCAAGCTCATAGTCGAGCGTGGGGAAGTTTCCGTACTGCCGCGCAAACCGAAGCGCACGTTCGGCCTCCATCGGTTTCTTGATACCGGTCAACGCGCGGGCAAGGGCGATTTGCGACCAGATATAGCGGGGCTCAAGCTGCACGGCTTTGCGGGCTAGCTCGAGAGCTCGGTCGGCTTCGTTGTGCGCTGCAAACCAGTAGGCGGCGCCTGACATTAGAGCCACGTTCCGGGGATCCTCTTGAAGAGTGGCTGCGAGTTCTTTATTACCTTCATCAAGCCGGCCGAGATCAAGAAGTGAAAGCACCAGTCCCGCCCGCGCTGCCTTGTCTGACGGTTCAGCTCTGAGCTGTTCCCGGTAAAGTTGCAAAGCCTCTTCGGCCTTTCCGGCTGCCCGGTTTAAATCGGCGAGACTGCGCCTCGTCCCTCTTTTAGAGTTGGGATCTAATTCCAGCGCGCGTTGGTATTCCCCAGCCGCTTCGTCAAGACGCAAAGAGATATGCAGGCCACGGCCCAGCAGATGATGGGCTGCAGCCAGATCCGGCGCGAGTTTGACGGCCTTGGCGGCTAAGCGGGCGGCTTCGTTGCCCTCCTCAATTCCCAGGTAGAATCCGGAAAGCGTCAACAAGCGCTTCGGATCTGCGCCAAACTTCGTTTCAATTTTCTGCGCAGCTTCAATTGCGGCGTCTCGCTGCCCGCGCAAGAAAAGGTTCAAAGGAATTTGTGAGATCACCCCCGAGAACAACTTGTCTGACATGTTTTCCGGAGCCCCGTCAATTGCCAGCATCAATTGTTCGATCCCGCCCACACTGTCGCTATTCTTAAGCCTTTGATCCCCGAAACCAGCGTAAGTGCTGACCAGCAGCTCAATCGCGCGCGGTCTCGATTTCGAGTTCGGATAGTCTTCCAGGAACTCTTTCAGTTTGACGATGCGATCTGCGAGGGGGAGCGTCAAGGTCAACTCCACTTCCTCAGATTCATCCTCATCGTCAGTGGTAGATGGCGTGTTACTGGGTGCTGCGGTCACGGGTACCGAAGGGGATGACGGCGATTCCAGGTCAGTCGCCGTCTTAACCGTAGCTATTCCATCATTGCTTGGAGTTGCGGCCGGCGACGGGTCGGAGACTGGAACACTCGCCGTGGAGACTACTGATTGCCCTTGATCGATATCTTCTAAACTGAATCCCATTCTCTTTGCCAGGGCAGCGACGAAATGATCCACACCCTCAGTCAGACCCTGGCTGAAACGTCCTGAACTGATCGGACCGCGTACGCGCTGGTTTAGCTCTCCCAGAATCCCCTCTGGAAGTTTGGCCTGCACGGACCTGCTGAGCTGTGTAAACACTGCCCTCTCATCCACCGAGACCACCAGCAAGAGAGTTTTCCTGGCACTGCCCAGCGAGCCCACGCCCCAGTTGCCGGCAAGCTGTCGCGAGAATGCGAAGATGTCCTGGTCGCCCGT
>JBGTLM010000161.1:0-18535 GCA_041744135.1 Pyrinomonadaceae bacterium | reverse complement strand
GAGGTCGAGCCCGAGCCATGGCTAAGTCAAACCAAGTGGAGGTCGCCATTGAGGAGCGAGCGAACGAAGGGAAACAGGAGCGTGGTTACGAAGTGATGCCTCGGCGCGGCCTGGCAATCCTGAGCGGGGCGGGCGTGCTATTGCTCTTTCTCCTCACGTACCTTCTGTCGCTTGATCGAGTTGTCGGCATGTTCGTGGACGACGCTTGGTATGTAATGCTCGCTAAAGCGTTGGCGACGGGACAGGGCTATACGCTTATCAACTCGCCATCGCCGGGGATTCTACCACTCTACCCGCCGGCCTTTCCGTGGCTTCTGTCACTAGCGTACCGGCTCGCGCCGCAGTTCCCGCAAAACGTCTGGCTATTCAAATCAATCTCGATCGCGGCAATGTTAGGCGTCGGGATAGTGTCGTATCACTACTTCTTACACTACCGGGGGTTAACGCACTATGTGGCCCTAGGCATCGCGACGGCAACAGTCGTTAGCCCGCCGCTAGTCTTCTTCGCGACCACCACAGTGATGGCGGAGTGCGTTTTCATGCTCACTCAATTGTTGGCGATAGCGGTGATCGAGCGTTGTGTGCGCGTGGGGAAAAGAGGTCGTGTTTGGCACTATGCGTTGTTGGGCGCAACGCTTGCGTCATTTGCTTTCCTTACGCGCTCGATATCCTTCGCCCTAATCGTTGCCGCGTTTGTGTACCTGGTGAAGGAACGTCTCTTACGGGCGGCGCTCATCTTCGCTGTGGGAGTGGTTTTGTTTCTGGGGCCATGGATGTTCCATGTGCGCAGGCACGCGCCGACTGCCGAGCAGCGCATGGAACAGGGCGGCCTCATCGTCGAACACTACATGACGCATTTCTGGCGGAAGCAAGCCGGCGAGGCTTACTCGGGCACTGCTTCGGTGAAAGACATCTCAGCGCGCATCTTGAGGAACACAGTACGAATATTAAGGAGTGAAGTCGGGGCGGTATTAGCCGCCCCGCTGACCCAATTGATTAAATACAAGAGCCCGAGGGGCGGGGAGATATTCGTATTCATCCTGAGTATGCTGGCCATAGTTGGCTTCTTGTCAGTGGCGCGCGAGAGGGTAACCTTGGCGGAGATCGTTGTGCCGCTCTCATTAGCAATCATAGTAGCGTGGCCATGGTCGCCCCAACGCTTTGTCTTACCGTTAGCGCCCTTTATAATTTTTTATATCCTAATTGGCTTGCAGGTCGTTCACAGCTTGTATCGGCGGCTGCGTCAAACCCCGAATCCGCGTGCCCGGTGGGTGACAGCCGGGATCGTTATTTGGTGTGCTGTGGCAATTAACACTTTAAGTAATGGAATGTATATCCTTTCTTTACATGGACCGTCCGCGGAGCGCCCGGGGAGGGTACGGAACTTTGATGAAGCCGAGGCGATGTTTAAGTGGATTCGTGAGACGATACCAAAGGAAGAGGTTATTGCCACATTCAACCCGGCGCTGGTTCACCTCTATACTGGGCATAAGACAATTTTCCCCGATAATCCGACGGACAATTGGGGTGAATGGGCGCGGCCGGGAGTGCGTTACTTAGTATTCACTCCGTGGCATCGCGAGCCTGCCTTCAGCCGGCCCGGAGGGTACCAGATCGTCTATCAGTCTCGTAACCAGAACCTGAGAGTTGTGGATTTAGACCCGCACAGGGTGGATACGTTAAGTAGGCAATCCCCCAGCGTATCCTCCCTCAAGCGCCAAAGACCGGGCCGCGGACTCGACTATGCAAGTGCGGCGGTGGGGATTGACAGCTATCCGTAAAAGCGAAAACAAAGGCCGCTCAACTTAATTGTTGTCCGCTATCAATCGCTAACGCTTCAGTAGGTGGAGGTAAATGAATCAGGTCAGTCTCATCAATGGACGGTTTAGTCCCGAATTATTCATTTCAAAGGTAAACGCCACGAGTTCTAAGCTTAGTTGGATCCTGCTGGCGCAAGTCGCTCTGTGCGTCGTGCCAGCTATGGGCTTAGTAAGGTTAGGTAACCCTACTCTGGGCGCCAGATGGTTCTACGGCGTTACGCTATTGCTGCTTGCTCGGCTTCTCTTAGTAAAGGACCGTCTGGGGTTCGTTAGTTTGACGGTAAGCTTGATTCCGCCTTTATTGATGCTGCGGGCGTTTTTCTTCTATAACTCATTAAACGTCCTGATGGGAACCGGGATTATTCTATGGCTTTTCGCTTCCCCGAAGGAGTTCTTTCAAGCTTGGAAAGATCTTCGTTGGAGGAGTCTGGTTATTCTCGGTGGACTCTACTGGCTGTCGTCGTATCTCTGGACCGGAGAATACTCTGCCAATATGCGTGCCCTGGAGCTGGTATTTAGCGCCTCCTGCGTTTATCTCCTTGCCAAACACCGTGAGTACCTTGCTACTGCACTGATCGGGCTGAGCATCTCGGTATTCTCGGTTGGGCTTGCATTTATGTCACGCGGCGACGAACGTTGGGGGCACGAGGCAGTGGATGGTTACATCCTCGGAAATCCGATCTCATTCGGCATCCCCTTAGCGTTACTTTTCCTTCTTTCCATCTCAGACAGGGGTAAGTGGCTGCTTCTCGAAAATCGTCCGCACTGGCGTCTAACACTTGGTTTGATATCCGGGGCTTTTTTGGTCATATCCACTTCACGCGGAAGCTGGGCTATCGTCGTTGTGAATGTGATAGTTCTATTGGTAATTGGAAAACGGCAGAGAGGGATGCTGCTTATTTCTATCGCGTTGTTAGCGGTTATTACTTTAGCGCTCCTGGCAACACAACAAGGATCATTTCTGGCTGAGTTTTATGACAAGACTTTTTCGCCCAACCGCAGTTTAGCGCAAAGATCAAGTGGGCGTTCTGATCAGTGGCAAATCTTTCCACAGGTTTTCAAGGATTCGCCGATCTGGGGATTCGGGCCGGGCTCTGGGAGTTCAATTTATGGCCAGTACTCTGTTCTGGAAGAGAATGAGGTTACTTTAAGGGGTGATATGGCGTGGCATTCTTTGTTCCTGCAAGTGGGTGTTGAGGCCGGAACAATTGGTATCATGGGGTTAATCCTACTCCTGGCTCCTTTGCTCTTTCGTGGATTTACGCACTGGCAATTATGCGGTAGCAGCGCTCCCTTGATCGGGGTAATAGGTTTCATAGTCATTGGACTATCAGTTTCCGGTTTGGATGCTGTCTCTGGTCTCTTCTTGGGTATTGGTTTTCTGAGCGTAAAAAGTGAAGTTGCGCGCCGCTTCAACTGGGAGGATAGGGGTACTGACCTTAGATCACAGATGTTATTGAGCCATAAGCTTCCGACCCCAAGTCCTTGATTGCACCGAAAACATCCGGCTGATAACCTGACCTCCGGAACTCTCTCCCGACTCCCCTTTCACCATGCAGCATAGCAGTCTAGACCTCGAGCTTCAGAACTTGTCGAAGAGCAAACTAAAAGATTATTTGCGTCAACTCGAGGGGATTGATGCCGACATGTTAGGTGAACCTTGGGGGCAAGCCCAGTGGCTGTTGGACTTGCCGAATAAGTGGGAGCTTTCCTGGGTTCTGCTACGCGAAGCGCGACCTATCGGATTCCTGATCGCTTCACGAAAAGAAAGTGGGCTACATATTCACCGTTTTGCGATTGCTGTGAACGAGCGGAGTAAAGGTTTGGGCGGGGCGTTGATTGCTGGCGCCGTGCGGCGGGCTCTAGAGCACGGATGCGTTAACATTACTTTGAAGGTGCATAACGCTAACGCACGCGCTATTGCATTCTACACTCGTCTTGGCTTCACACCATCAGGGCGGCAGCACGATAGTCTGGAAATGATGGGAGAGAGCCGACGAGTCTTTGACCTCACACAAAGTTTCCGGTTGCAAACTGCACAGCAAGCTAAGTAGTAAGGAATCAAACAATGCTTTCTTTATCTGGTCTAAAGGTTATTGCCATTGCTCCACATATTGATGACGTAGAACTCGGGGCCGGCGCGACGATTCATCACCTCAATAAGGACAATCAAGTCTATTATGTAGGGCTATCGCTCCCTCCGCTTATTGATTCACACACTTTCATGGAAGAATTTCAGGAGAGCTCACGAATCTTAGGTCTCGACAAGGACCGGATCATTCTGAGGAATTTTAATCCGCGTAATTTATTCGATGCGCGGGGCGACATACTGCAATTGTTTTTTGACTTGAGCAAGGACCTGAAACCAGACCTGGTGCTCATCCCAAATAGTCAGGATATTCATCAATCACACGAAGTGGTTTTCGCCGAGGCTCGCCGGGCATTCAAATACACCACAATTCTCGGTTACGAACTGCCCTGGAATAGTCTGGACTTTTCCATGGATGTATTTATTACCGTCGACCGGAAAGACGTTGAAGCGAAAGTTGCGGCGATCAACGCTTACCGAACGCAAAAAGACCGTATCTTCTTCGCGAACGATATTGTTGGAGATTTGGCGCGCGTGCGCGGTAAGCAAATCGGACGAGAGTACGCCGAATGTTTTGAGTTGACGAGGCTAATCGTGTGATTGTCAGTATTCATCAGCCTCACTTTTTACCCTGGATCGGATATTTTAATAAGGTGCTGCAGAGCGATGCGTTCGTGTGGCTGAACCACGTGCAGTACAGGAAGAACTATTATCAAAATAGAGCCAAGGTGAAAAACGCCAACGAGGAACCTCTTTGGTTGACTCTTCCCGTACACGCCAAGCACGATATGGTGATTGATCAGGTAATAATAGCTGACACACGTTGGCGCGTGCGAATCTCTAAGACTGTCGAGCAGTGTTACAGGAAAGCTCCGTACTTTGCGGAGTGTTGGCCGACTTTATCTGCTGCCATTATGGGAGCACCCGATAGTTTGGATAGGGCGAATTACCAAATTTTTTTGGCACTGATGCAGTTACTTGAGGTTAACCAGGTCCGGGTTATCCGCGCAGAGGAAATTCCCGTCGCCTCTAGTGATCCGACAAGTCGGCTGGTTGAAACGTGTCGTTACTTAGGGGCCAGCCGGTACATTGCCGGCCGGGGAGGTCATAACTACCTCCGCGCGGAAGAGTTTGCAAAGGATGGCATCGCTGTTATTTGGCAAGAGTTCGACGCCGGCGGAGTAGTCTACCCTCAATTGGGTGCCAAGTTCGTTCCCGGACTTTCGGTGATCGACTGCATCTTCAACTTGGGTCCGGCAAAAGCAAGGGAATTGATCAAAGGGGTATGGACACCGTAGCGATGAGTAAGCCAAACGAATCGGCGAGGTTTAATAAAAGGCTCGGTGTGTTTACGCATGCGCCCCATTGGATCGGACCCGACGGGGACGCTTGGGCGTACGAGCCCCAAGTCCGTGAGTTGAGGATTTGGGCTGATTTGTTCGCTCACGTGGAGATTTGCGCGCCCATCGGCGAAGGAGAGATGCGGGGTAATCAAGCTCCTTACGGTCGGGACAACATTGTCTGGCGTCAGGTTTCATACTGCTGGTCGGATGGTCTCCGGTCTCAACTGAAACGACTCTGGCAATTGCCGGGTCTGGCGCTTAACGTTAACCGCGTCATCCGACAATGCGATTTAGTTCATCCGCGCAGCCCCGGTCATCCGGCCCTGCTCGGGAATCTGCAAGCGCGATTGATGAGTAAGCGGAGCATCACGAAGTGGGCCGGCTTCTTCGGCCCTTACGAAGGCGAGCGTTTGTCTTCGCGCTTTGACCGCTGGCTGTTGAACCTCTCCGGCGCTCGTCACCCGGTTCTCGTCTATGGACCTTCGCCCCGGGCGCATTTGTTAAGCTTCCTGCCGGCTTTGATGTCGGACGAGGAGCTGGCTCAATCTCGGCAATTATCGTCCGGCAAATCTGCCGGTCCTCCTTGGAGGCTTCTCTCCGTAGGGCGTTTAGAGCCGGAGAAGGGGTTTGCTCTGGCGTTCCGGGGGCTAAGCGAATTCAGACGCCTGCGGCCAGAACTGGATTGGATGTACACGCTCATTGGCGACGGCCCGGAGGCGAACAGATTACGCGAGCTAGCGACGCAAAGCGGAATCGCGGATCGCGTCGTATTTACTGGCGCTTTACCTTTCGCCGACGTGCGTGAGCAATACGCGGAAGCGCACGTGGCGATTATGCCGGGAGTTCTCGAAGGCTGGCCTAAGATTATCGCAGAGGCCTGGGCGCATGGAGTTATTCCGCTAGCCGCCGCAGCCGGCCTTGTGCCATGGATACTGCAGGAAGAAGATGCCGGAGTGCAGTTCCAACCGTCTCCGACAGGGCTGGCTAATGCGTTGGTTGAGCTGCTGGATAATCCTGAACGCATGAAAACGATGTCTGCAAAATTAATGCCTCACGCCGAGGGGCTTTCTCTAGACGTCTTTAAGGCGCGCTTGGAACGCGTCCTGATAGACCATTGTGCTATGAGTTAAACAGTACCAGGGGCCATCCTGCAATTCTATATCAAGCCTCCAACGCGAAATCCAATGACCACATTCATCAGCAGCATTAATGTTATGCACTTGACGGACACTCTTGACGTCGGCGGCAGAGAGCGTGTGGCTGTCGACCTCGTTAACATGCTGCCGCGCGAGAGATACCAAACGCACTTGTGCACCACCCGGCGCGACGGTCCGCTCGCTGATCTCGTGGCGGAAGATGTCGGGCGGCTGCGCCTGACGCGCAAGGGGCGGTTTGATGTAAGAGCCATAGGGCAACTGATCGCTTACATACGAAAGCATCAAGTTCACATCCTTCATGCGCATGAAACCTCGCTGTTCTTAGCGGCGGTGGCTTCGCTCTTCCCACCACATCCGGCGGTCGTTTGGCATGATCACTTTGGTGGCCACGAGTTGGCAGAGCGCCCCGCGTGGCTCTATGGACTGGCAGCTAAACGCGTCAGCGGAGTGATTGCGGTCAACCAGCCGTTGGCTGACTGGTCACGCGACCGGCTGCATGTGCCGGCTGATCGAGTCTCGTTCATCCCGAATTTTGTTATCGAAGCGAAAAACAATGAAAAGTTGCCCGACCTGCCTGGGAAGGCAGGTGGAAGGATCGTGTGCGTTGCTAATTTCCGTCCGCAGAAAGACCATCCCACGCTTCTGCATGCGATGGGGCTCGTGATCCGGCAGGAACCTGCAGCACATCTTTTACTGGTAGGCGCCGGGAGCGATAGAAAATACCTCGATCTTGTTCAGAAGCATATAGCGCGACAGGAGTTAGGCGGGCATGTCTCCTTGCTCGGTCAACGGCGAGATATATCGGCCATTTTGCGGGCGTGTGACATCGGGGTGTTGAGTTCAGCCGCGGAGGGCCTTCCGCTGGCATTGCTCGAATACGGGATGGCCGGAATACCGGCTGTGGTTACGCGAGTTGGGCAGTGCGCGGAAGTGTTGGAGCAAGGCCGGGTAGGAACTCTTGTCCCCCCCGCCGCGCCGGATAAACTCGCCGAGGCATTGGTCTTATTATTACGCTCGCCCGGGCGCCGCGCCAGCCTCGGAGAACAACTCCACCGCAGAGTGCAAGAAGTTTATAGCCCGGGACCGATCATTCAGAAAATCTGCCGGGTGTATGATGCGGTGATGAACTCCAAGCAAAGACAAATGCTGGACACTACTCATTCGGAGCAGCCACTCTTTTAACCGATGAAGGAAGATCATCAGACTCGCGCCCGTCCCCGCCTTGGTTTCGTTGGTCATATGGTCGGCCGTAATCCGGGCTACATCACCACGCAGGGGCAGATCTTGGCGGACCTGTTCGAGAAGGCGGGCTATTCTGTTGTCTCTTTCTCGCCTTTACTTAATAAATACCGGAGGCTGGCTGATATTGTCGGTACACTTATTCGGCAACGGCGGAATATTGATGTCTTGATCGTGGAGGTTTATGGCGGCCTAAGTTTTATCGCCGAGGACATTGCTAGTTGGCTCGGCAGGCGGTTCGGCCACCGCGTGGTGATGTGGCTGCACGGTGGAGCAATGGCAGAATTTATGGCTCGCTTCCCTCAATGGACGCGACGCGTTTTAGGAAGGGCCGACGCGATCGTTACTCCGTCCGAATTCCTGGCTCGCGCCGTCGCCCCGTATGGGTTTCAGGCTCACGTCATCCCGAATGTTGTTGACCTCACCGCGTATCCGTTCCGTCATCGTCAAAGAGTCAGCCCGCGGTTGTTTTGGATGCGTACCTTCCACCCATTTTGGAATCCTCTGATGGCCGTTCGCGTGCTCGCGCGCCTGCGGGCGACGATACCGGAAGCGAGCCTTGTAATAGCCGGACGCGATAAGGGCTTTGAGGCGGAGGCGCGGCAGTTGGCCGGCCACTTGGGACTTAACGGGGCTGTCCATTTCGCAGGTTTTCTCGACTTAGTGGAAAAAGTGCGCGAAGGTCAGGAGGCCGACATCTTCATTAACACGAACCGCATTGACAACATGCCGGTGGCGGTATTGGAAGCCTGCGCCATGGGATTGCCGGTGGTGGCGACGGCGGTGGGCGGCATTCCTGATTTGTTGAAAGATGGCGAGACCGGTCTCCTAGTGCCGGATGACGATGACGAGATGATGGTCGAGGCAATAAAACGCCTGCTTAACAATTCGGAATTGGCAGGACGGTTGTCGGCCAATGGTAGGCGTCTCGCCGAGCGTTCCTCGTGGGAGCAAGTGCGCCCGGGGTGGGAGCAATTGTTTGCTGATTTCATGCGCGCCGAGCGTCGTGAAAAGGATTGAGCTTCTCTGATGTGTGGTATTTGCGGCATTGTCTATCGCGATCGAGCGTATCCCGTTAGCGAATCCGTTTTGCTAACGATGCGTGACTCGCTGACTCATCGTGGCCCGGACGACGCCGGACAATATCTCGCCTCGGGGATTGCTCTGGGTTCTCGCCGGCTCTCCATTCTCGACCTCTCAGAGCGCGGACACATGCCGATGAGTACGGCCGATGGGCGTTACTGGATCACCTACAATGGCGAGGTCTACAACTTCCAAGAGTTACGCACAGAAATGGAATCCCGCGGGCACACCTTTCGCTCGAATACTGACACGGAAGTGGTGCTGCGCCTTTACGTAGATCAAGGGCCGGCAATGTTGGCCCGCCTTAACGGGATGTTCGCCTTTGCCATCTGGGATAGTCAGGAGCGGATATTATTTCTGGCCCGTGACCGCGTGGGTGTCAAGCCGCTCTACTATACGTGCCAGAGGGATGCGCTTTACTTCGCTTCTGAAGAGAAAGCGCTGTTCGCCGCCGGCCTCACTCCACAATTTGATACCAGCACTTGGGAAGAGTTGCTCTGCTTTCGTTACGTCGCCGGGGAACGGACTCCATTTGTCGGCGTCAAGCGATTGTTGCCCGGACACTATCTGCTCTGGAAAGATGGAGAAATGCAGATCCGCCGCTGGTGGTATCTGGCGGAACGGGCGCAGGTTCGGCGGGAGAGCCTCCCACAAGACCCTTTGCAATGGTTCGAAGAGACATTCAATAGCGCAGTAGATTTGCGACGCATCAGCGATGTGCCGGTGGGCGTGCTTTTAAGCGGCGGGTTAGACTCAAGCAGCGTCGCGACATCGCTGGCCGCGCAAGCCGGCTCTGGAGTGTCCAGTTTCACTGTGCGCTTTACAGAGCCTGAATATGACGAGGGACCACTCGCGCAGCAGGTCGCCGACCGTTGTCGCCTTGACTATCATGAGCTGATTGTAGCGCCAGATGACCTGCTGTCCTGGTTGCATAAGAGTTCGTGGATGTGTGATGAGCCGCTGACGCATGCCAACAACATACATTTATGGGCAATTTCACAGTACGCCAAACCTCGCGTGACCGTGTTGCTTTCCGGAGAAGGAAGCGATGAAACGCTTGGCGGGTACGTCAGGTATCAGCCTTTACGATATCCGATGCTGCTCAGTGCCGCCCGGCCCGTCCTCCCCCGGTTGGTATCGTTGGTAAACGCCAATGGTCGTTTGCGTAAGTTAAGCCGGTTCGTCGCCTTGGGGCCCGTTGACCGCTTTGTGCTGTTCAATACTTGCGACGTTCTTCCGGCGGATTTGGAATCGCTGGGGATGAAACCGACCTCACAATTTGCTTTCCGCGAACAGGTGCTCTCCGAAGCGAAAGCCTGTTATCCCAGAGAACCTGTGCGTCAGGCGATGTACAGCGACCAGCATACATTCCTCTGCTCGCTCCTCGATCGCAATGACCGCATGACAATGGGCGCGTCTATTGAGTGCCGGGTCCCTTTTCTCGACTACCGTTTAGTTGAGGGTCTGGCTGCGCTTCCGTCCTCGGTTCTTTTCGGCGGGAAGCAGAGCAAGTACCTTTTGCGGCAGTCCATCGGCACCAAATTGCCGGAGGCGGTGCGAAAACACCGCAAGTGGGGATTCGGAGTGCCTTGGAAAAATTATTTCCGCCAAGTCCCTGAATTACGCAACTTGGTTAACTCGTTACCTGATATTGAGCCCATCCGAGAAGGTCCCTTTGAGCGCGCTCGCGTAAGGAGAGTGGTCAACGATTTCTTGGAAGGCGATAATCAGCACGAAGAGTTGATCAGACAGCTAGCGATGGTCGCTGTTTGGCATCAATCCTTCTTTGGTCACGCAAATTAAAAGACGAGGCATTACTTTAGACTGTTTTATCTATGAAGGATTGGGCGTTGCAAGTCTTCCATCATTTACCTGCGCCGGCGCGTTCGATGGCCGCCAGCTTGCGAGGTTTGAGCCTGCACCGGTGGCGTTACGGCCCTGAAACCGAACGACTGGTAGCAGAGGCGCTTGACCGTGAGAATTGGAGCACCGAACGATGGAGGGTCTGGCAGGATGAACGGCTCGCCTATGTGCTCCACCGCGCCGCGACAAGGGTTCCTTACTACCGAGAACACTGGCTTCAGCGGCGGCGTGAGGGCGATCGGAGTTCCTGGGAGGCGCTGGAGAACTGGCCGATTCTCAAGAAAGATGTTCTGCGGGAGAACCAGCGCGCTTTTGTCGCTGACGATTGCAATATCCGACGGATGTATCACGAGCATACCAGTGGCACCACCGGCAAGCCTCTCGATCTCTGGTGGAGCCGAGAGACGGTACGCTCGTGGTATGCCCTATTTGAAGCCCGGGTGCGAACGTGGCATAGCGTGAACCGGCAGGATAATTGGGCCATCTTGGGAGGGCAGCTGGTAACCTCGTTTCATCAGAGCCATCCTCCCTTCTGGGTCTGGAACGCCGCATCGCGCCAGCTTTACATGTCTTCCTATCATCTGTCACCTAACTATATCCCCGCTTATCTCGAAGCCCTGCGCCATTATCGAGTGGTCTACATTCTGGGATACCCCTCAGCGTTGCATGCCTTGGCTCAAGCCATTCTGGAGAAGGGACTCGATGCTTCCCCTATGCGCGTTGCCATCAGTAACGCCGAGCCTCTTTATCAACATCAACGCAAGAGCATCGCTGAAGCTTTTCAATGCCCCGTGATTGATACGTACGGCATGTCCGAGATCGCATGTGCGGCCAGTGAATGCTGTGAGGGCACAATGCACGTCTGGCCGGAAGTAGGTGTCATCGAGGCGCTGCACAATTGCGCCGAAGAACCCGTTCCATTAGGGCAAACCGGACGCTTTGTTTGTACCGGCCTCTTGAACTCCGATATGCCCCTGATTCGCTATGAAGTGGGCGACCATGGTGCTTTGGCGCCGCAAGACGAGACACTATCCTGCGCTTGCGGACGAACCTTACCCGTGTTGCAAAAAGTGGAAGGTCGGTTGGACGACGTTATCTTGACTAAAGATGGCCGACGCGTGGGACGTTTAGACCCCGTGTTCAAGTCGGATTTGCCCATCCGAGAAGCTCAGATCATCCAAGAGAGCCTGGACAGCATTCGTGTGCGGTTCGTTCCCACACCTGCCTATACCTGGCGAGACGGGAAGACCATCGAACAGCGCCTGCAAGATCGCGTAGGAGACATGAAGATCGTCTTGGAGCAGGTGGAGAGCATCCCCCGCACCGCCAACGGGAAATTCCGGGCCGTCATCTGTAACCTATAGAGGCTCCGCCGCCAAATAACGATTGCAGATCGAAGATATTGAGAGAAAGGCAGTCCTGTTTGTAATGTTGAAGACAGCTTTCATCGGTAACGAAAATTTCTTCGATCACATGATCTGTGAATGGCTGAGTGAGCACACTGACCTTTCATTAATCGTCTGGACGAATGATCTTTCATGGGCAGGCGGCAGTGGAATGGAGCGAAAAAAGAAAGTTCTAAGAAGATTTATTAACAGGGCTCGGCGAATGGGCTGTCTAAGAACATTAGATGAACTTCTATATTATGTTTTGTACCGAAAGTTTTTGCAGGCGAAGGAAGTCTCTCAAGTTCTAGGAGCTGTTGACTCAACTGAACGCCACCCGCAAAAGCCCCTCGCTGAGATCAAACAGGTGAGACCGAAGAGCATAAAATCAAGCGAGCTACAGCACCTGATTGAATCTTCAGAACTCGACGCTATCTTTGCGGTGTGCATTGACGTTTATCTTCCCGAGAAAATCATCAACGCACCGAAGCACGGTGCGTTCCTATGGCATGAAGGAATTACGCCGGAATACCGAGGGGTTTATTCTCCATTCTGGGCGCTCGTAAAGAAGGACTACGACAACTTGGGTTACACGTTGCTGAAGATGAATTCGAAACTAGATGCTGGCGAAGTCTTTGTCCAGGGGAAAGTAGAAAACGTTGATCTGAAAACTCATTGGCACAGCTATATCGGGCACAAAGCGATCATCGATAGTTTACCAAGAGTTCGAGAGTTCCTGGTGCAACTAGAAAGCAATCAACATCAACCTACGAATAGAGAGAACACAATTGATGGGTATTATTCATACCCTACAGCGTCTGCGCTGCTGAAAATAGTTGTTGATAGATTATTTGGAGAACAAATTAGGTCTACATCCAGTCATCCTAGCGAGCGTTCTGAGCATCTACAGCGCCCCGATTCCAGCATTGGTCCTTCGTAATTGGCTAGTTCGCTAGAAATTTCCGTGCAAGTTATTTGTCAAGACGAAATACCGAAGACAGCTGGAACGAGGCGCGAGTGAATATTACCGCGAGTGAACATTACCTTGAGCACCTTAGTGCTGTTTAGGTAACTAATCGTATTCTGAACGCCGCTGAATCCATTGACGGCATAAAGTTGTCTCCGAGTAGGATATAGCTATCGGGATGTTGCGCATTTCGACGAGTATACCGGAATTCTTTGAGGACAAAGCGGAATACGTGTTCCGGTTTTTTTCTGCGCTGTGGGGAATTCCCGTGGCTATCTCCCGATACGATCCTGGGGCTGGGAAGCCGGATATTCTATACTCTTCAAATAATCAGCACAGTGACCTGGCTGCCGTCTATATCCCTTTCGATGAGCGCCTGTACGATGCCAAGTGCCAGTGCGAATCAGTCCAATATGACAGTTACACTCTATGGTCCAGGTCGGATGCCGAAATCAATTCCATTGATATCGTCGCCGGCAGTTACAGGTTGTTGACTTTTCTCGACGAACAGCAAGTGCCCGTGGAGGCTCGTGACCAGCGCGGCACTTTCTTTTCGCATGCCCTTCCCGTTGCCAGGCAGCGAACTGCGAACCTTCCTTTGGTGGATCACCATGCTCAGTATCTTTGGGAGGCATTGTCAAGGGCGCGGTCTGATCTTATCCGCGCAGCTATTCCGAAATGGCCAGGCGGCAAAACGTACGCTATTGCGGTGACACATGATACCGATGCTGTCAGCTTGGGTGCGGCGAAAGAACTTGGCACCAACTTCGCCAAATTCTTAATTCGACGTGACCGCATATTTCTTGACATGTTCCTCAGCGGAATCCGGTATATCGGTAAGCCTACGGAAAATCCCTTCTTCGGATTTGCTCTGTGGAGAGAGTTCGAAATTTCTCGCCAGTTCTATAGCTGCTTCTACCTGTTCGCCAAAGTCGTGCCCCTCAAGAAGGACATCAATAACTGTAAGTCGTCTGTGGTCGAGCAACGCATTGACTGGCAGATTTTGAGGCGCATGGCAGAAAGTGGTTGGGAGTTTGGCTTTCACGCGCCGATTGATCGTGAGAACAAATTAGACGCCTTTGTTGAAGGAAAGCGGTGGATTGAAGAGAAGTTGAGAGTTCCCATATATGGTCTGCGACATCATTACTTCGCGCTTGACTGGAGGAAGCCCGAGGTAACATTTCGCAAGCATATTGACGCTGGGTTTCGCTACGATACATCCATCGCGTGGAAAGATATTGCTGGTTTTCGTGCGGCCACTTGCCACCCGTTCCAGCCATTTGACCCTGAAAAGGGTGAGCCTCTAGACATCTATGAGATCCCCACCTGCCTCATGGATGGTCATATTATTAAGAACCTCGACGACGTTTCTGGTGCCGTCGAGGAGGGACTCGGCATCGTTCGTAAGGTGAAGGAGTTTGGGGGAGTTGTAGTGTTGGACTGGCATACCGAGACGGCGTGCAATGCCTACAATTATAGGAGTTACTTGACGGTGCTGCGTCAGATTTTGGAGCCGTTATTGGAAGACGGCGATGCCTGGATGGCGACGCCTTGGCAGATCGCTCAACAATGGCAGCACAGGTCGCTGGAATTAGAGGCGGCGTCGGTTTCTAACCTTTAGCTCCGGTCTTAAATCCTGTTCAGGCAATGTGAATGTCGAAGAAAACACGAGCGCACGCCATTTGGGAATTGGTTGAATGTTCGAAACAGAAAGGGAAGCGGTCATAGACAACGTATGATGAAAGATCAACCCATCTCGCGGTTGGCAGTAGTGGGTTCGGGATATTGGGGGCAGAACCTGGTGCGGAACTTCCACGACCTCCACTCGTTGGCGGCGATATGCGACAAGGATGAGAGCCGACGGCGTGTCTTGGGGGAGCAATATCCGGCGTGTCAAATCTTCAGCTCCTATGCTGAAGTCTTGAGTGATGAGACCATTGAAGCCGTGGCCATCGCGACGCCAGCTGAGTCGCATGCCGACCTTGTGCGAGAGGCCTTGCTTGCCGGAAAAGATGTTTATGTAGAGAAACCGTTGTGCCTCGACGTTCCAGCTGGTGAAGGTCTGGTCTCCCTGGCGCGAGACACGGGCCGTATTCTGATGGTCGGGCACCTGCTCTGGTATCATCCGGCCGTGCTCAAGCTCAAAGACTTAGTCGAGACCGGCGAGCTGGGCCGCATTCAGTACATTTATTCAAACCGTCTTAACTTGGGCAAGATTCGACGCGAAGAAAATATTCTCTGGTCTTTTGCTCCTCACGACATTTCGGTGATCTTAGGATTGCTGGGAGAGATGCCGGACACCGTGCAGTCACAGGGCGGAAACTATTTGCATCAGCAAATCGCCGATGTGACGGTCAGTCTCTTATCCTTTCCTAGTGGCATTAAAGCTCATATCTTTGTCTCATGGCTCCACCCGTTCAAAGAGCAAAAGCTGGTCGTGGTAGGAGATCGCAAGATGGCCGTCTTCGACGATGTGGAACCGAAGGACAAGCTGTTGCTTTATCCTCACTCCATCGAGTGGAAAAACCTGGTTCCCATTGCGAGCAAGGCCCAAGCCGAGGCCGTTCCAATTGATTCATGGGAGCCACTGCGCGCTGAATGCCTTCATTTTCTTGAATGTATTAAGACACGCCGTCGCCCGCGTACTGACGGTGAAGAAGCTCTGCGAGTATTGACCGTTCTGCAGCAATGCCAGAGGAGCTTGAAGGCGCAAGCCCAGGGCCAGCCGGATAGACGCGGCTCCCCTGTGATCGCTCCGGAGCGAGCTTTTTTCGCTCACGAATCAGCTTTTATTGATGAAGGGGTTGAGATAGGCGAAGGCACTAAAATCTGGCACGTTTCACACATCCTCAACAATTCTCGCATCGGTAAGAAATGTAATATCGGGCAAAACGTGGTAATCGGGCCGAACGTCACGGTAGGTGACCGCGTTAAAATTCAGAACAACGTCTCAGTCTATGAAGGAGTGACACTGGAGGACGGTGTTTTCTGCGGGCCTTCGATGGTCTTTACCAATATTATGAACCCGCGCAGCGATGTCCCTCGTATGCATGAACTCAGGCAAACTCTGGTCAGGCGCGGCGCTTCACTCGGAGCAAACTGTACAGTCGTCTGCGGGACCACTATTGGGCAATACGCTTTTGTCGGTGCCGGGGCAGTCGTTACCAGGGATGTTCCTGATTACAGTCTTGTCATCGGAACACCTGCTCGTGTTGTCGGGTGGGTATGCTCGTGCGGTGAGAGGCTAGAGTTCATGGACGGCGGCGCGACGTGCTCGGCTTGTGGCAAACAGTACCGGAAAGTCAGCGACGGCCAGACAGAGGGCAAAACGGTTCAGGAGATGCCGAGCTAAGATTTCCAGCCCCTACAGTATCTGGGCGCGACCACTACGACCAGGCCCGGTCGCCGTGTCAAGCGTTCCAGCAAAATTCTAACGATATTTTTTGAAGGGAATTGGTCGAGAAAAATATGATAGATACAAAAGTCCGCGGAACGATTCCGATTCTGGATTTAAAGCAACAGTACGCGGCCATACAGGATGAAATCAACGCCGCCATCCAAGGCGTGCTGGAGAGCACGCAGTTTGTGCTAGGTCCCGCCGTGAAGGAATTAGAACGGCGCGTGGCTGCTTATTGTGAGTGTCAACATGGTGTCGGGGTGGCTTCCGGAACAGACGCCCTCCGCCTATCATTGGCGGCCCTTGAGATCGGCGCCGGTGATGAGGTCATCACAACACCGTTCACGTTCATCGCCACTGGCAATACCATCTCGCATTGTGGCGCCGCGCCGGTTTTCGTGGACATTGATCCCAGAACGTTCAATCTCGATCCGGCGGCAGTTGAAGCTGCTATTACGCCTCGCACCAAATGCATCGTGCCTGTTCATCTGTACGGCCAAGCGGCTGATATGGATGCCATCATGGACGTGGCTAAGCGTCATGGCCTATTGGTGATCGAAGATTGCGCTCAGGCCATCGGTGGTCGTTGTAAGGGAAAGCGTCTGGGCTCAATAGGCGACGTCGGGTGCTTAAGCTTCTTCCCATCCAAGAATTTGGGAGCTTATGGGGATGCGGGGATGGTGGTTACGGATGATAATGTTTTGAGGGAAAAAATTGATGTCCTGCGACGGCAAGGCGGCCAGAAGAAGTATTACCATGAAGTACTCGGTTTTAACAGCCGCTTGGACACGTTACAGGCTGCTATCTTGAATGTGAAACTGAACTATTTGGAGAAGTGGAACGAGGGTCGGAGAACCGTGGCCCACAGGTACAACGATCTGCTGTCCGGTTTACCGGTGATCACTCCGTATGAGTCGCCGGATGGTTACCACGTCTATCACCAATACACTATTCGCAGCCCGCAGAGAGACGATCTATCGGCTTACCTGAAGGAGCAGGGGGTGGCCACGATGATTTATTACCCAGTTCCATTGCATCGTCAGCCACTATACGCTGAGATGGCAGCCTCGCATTTCCCTAATGCCGAGCTTGCGGCCCAGGAGGTTTTATCTCTGCCGGTCTTTCCTGAGCTGACGGAACGCGATCAGGAGTTTATTGCTAATAGCATTCGAGGCTTTTTTCATGGCCGCTGAGAGTCAAATTCTACCGCTGGTCACCGTGATTATGCCTGTGCGTAATGAGCAGAAGGAGATCAGTCAGAGCCTCGGTTCCGTGCTTGCGCAGGATTACCCGGCGGATCGCCTGGAAGTTCTGGTGGCCGATGGTATGTCCAACGATAGCACACGCACTATTGTGGGCGAGATTGCCCGGCGCGACCCGCGGGTGCGCCTGGTGGATAATCAAGCCGGAATCATGGCCGCCGGCTTCAATACCGCATTAACAGTTGCCCGCGGTGAAATCATCGTGCTGTTAGGTGGTCATTCCGAGGTTGCCGCGGATTTCGTGCGGGAAAGCGTGGCCCTCCTCAGGGAACGCCCGGAAGCTTGGTGTGTTGGCGGACCGATTTTACATGTGGGTCATAGCATGTTTGGCAAGGCGGTGGCCATGGCTATGTCGCATCGGCTTGGCGTCGGCAATGCCTCTCATCACTTCGCCAGCTACGAGGGTTACGCCGAGGGAGCACCATTCCCCACGCTATGGCGCTGGGTGTTCGAGCGCGTCGGAACGTTGGATGAGCGACTAGTGCGTAATCAGGATGACGAATTCTATTACCGGATCAGGCAAGCCGGAGGGAAGGTTTATATTTCGCCGCGGATTCGCTACAACTATTTCGTGCGTGAACGAATAGGGCAGCTCTACCGGCAGTATTTCCAGTATGGCTTTTGGCGCATTCCGGTGATGAAGAAACATCAGCGCCCAACCACGATGCGCCAAATTGTCCCTTCATTGTTCTATCTGGCATGTATTTCTTTACTAATGATCGGGCTCTGGTTTAGGCAGCCGGTCATCGCATTAGCGTTGCCCTTGTTTTATGGAGGAACTCTATTAACCGTTGGGTTGAGCGTCCTGCCGAAGGTGGGTTTCCAAGTCGCCTACCGGGTTCCTTTGGCTATAGGGACGATCCATGCCGGCTACGCTTGGGGATTGATGTACGGCGTCTGGGCCAGTTTTTTTCAGCCTAGAGCATGGGA
>JBGTLM010000160.1:0-7613 GCA_041744135.1 Pyrinomonadaceae bacterium | reverse complement strand
AGCCAGTGACTCGTGGCGACGAGTGCATCAGGATTCTTCGAAACCTTGAGGCACTCGCGATAACTATTCACCGCACGCTGATTCTGACCCCTCAGGTAATATGAGAGACCCAGGTGATACCAGATATTGAAGTGCAGCGTGCTGGTGGGGATGTTGCGCAAATTCGGCTGTCCATCTGGTTCTACTTCATCCGGCTTCCCTTCGATCAGTTTTGCGGCTTTCTCGAAATCCCTGATCGCCAGATCGAATTCGCGGAGCGTAATGTAGCGATGTCCGCGGTGGCGATGAAACCGGGCATCCCAGGGAAACTTCTTTATCCCTTCGCTATAGACTTCAATCGCGTCACTAAAGCGACCCAGATATGCAAGCCGGCGCCCCAGCCAAATTCTCGCGCCGGAGTCATTTGGTGCGGCTTCAAAACGCCGGCGCGCTGCGTCAAGCTGCGCTTCCATTTCTTTTCTTGTTTCTGATGAAACCTCAGGAGCTGGTCGATTGACGAATTCGGCCGGAGGCTTTCTATCCTGGGCGTTCCCGGCTTCGGTCGTCAGAACCAAAGCAGAGGTGGTTAACGCAATCAGCAGGGTGGCGATTCTTAGTGAGTGGTTCATAGCGATCTGAAATCTCGTCAGGCGCACGACCAAGTCCCGGAGGGACCGAATGTTTATAGATCTTTGACCCGAAGATATTTCGCCAGCTCCAGGGGAGCGAAATGTTCTCGGCTTACGCACGACTTGGGACGATCTATTTCGCTCCTACCGAGCTTTGAAACCCTTTGGTCAAATGATCTATAAACATTTGGTCCCTCCGGGACTATGACGCAAGAAACTTTGTCTTTGGGACAAGAGCTAGAACCAGGCCCCGAGCACGGTTGAAATCTAATGCGGCTCACAACCGAAGCGCTTGTATGATAGTTCCATACGTGTGTCAATAGTCCGGCAGCTCGTGCATGACTTCCCGAATACCGGCAAACATCTCTGAGATGTCATCGCGGTTGATTCATGGAGGATTGCGGTATCTCGAGCTCAGGAAGAACTCGCCGCCTATCGTCTTTACGTGGAAAGATTTCATCCGCGCATTCTTTCACGTAGGGATTTATCTCCCACGTAGCACGTACCTGATGGTTGGCAGACGCCGCGAGATTGATCCACCAATGTAAGTCTCAGCGCTAACGTCTCGGATTGCTTTTTGCTCCAACATGTGAAGGTTTAAGTGGTTTCTTAATGCTGTTGAATGTCTAAGCTCTTTAAAGGGCGACTGGCAACCGCCGAATGCAGTCAATATAAAGGCACTAGCAATCTTTCATAGCGCTTTGAGCTAATTAAGTGGAATATTAGACTTCGGAAACGAAGAACCAGCCGGAAGGAACTACTTATGAGAAAAATCGCTGTGAGTGGGCGCAACGCGTTCGCCGCCGTTACGGTGCCCCGTTTTGCTCTGGCAATCGTTTTGGTCGCCGTTTCAACAGCTGGGTTCGCACAAACACCTTCCGCGACCCCGTCTCCGGGCTCCCCGGACAAACGGGGCATCGGCGTACAGACCACGGGCCCCGCAAATACCGCGCAGTCCGACCAAGCGGCCCGAGAAGCCAAACCTGAACTGGTATTACAATCCGGGTACAACAATATCTTTGGGGCCACACGACTTGTCTTCAGTCCCGATGGGCGACTCCTTGCAACTACGTCGTATCGCAGCAGCACCGTCAAACTATGGGAGACGGCCACCGGACGCGAATTACGTAACTTATCCAGTGGCACTCACAGTGGAATGGGTATGTCCCCCTTCATCGCCTTCAGCCGGGACAGCCGACTCGTTGCGGCGGCGGCTGGTGATAACTCAGTGAAAATCTGGGACGCAGTATCGGGACGAGAACTGCAAACTCTGGCCGGCACTCAGGGCTCGATGACCTCTGCGATCTCCGGTGTCTCCTTCATCGGGTTTACGAGTGACGGTCGCGTGGTCACAGTTAGCGACGCGATTAGAGTTTGGGACGCTGCGTCCGGACAAGAGCTGCGTTCGATTAGCATAGAAATGACTTTGAGCACCTCGGCTCTAATGGGAGGCGCAGGTGGGGCGGCGATTACTCCGGATGGGAACCAACTGGCCTTCGTTGTTTCTGACGGCGGCGAGAAACACGAGGTCAAGTTTTGGGATCTCGCGACTGGGCGCGAAGCTCGCGCCGTAAATCTCCCTAGTAAAGAAATTGACAGCATCGAGCTTGCGTTTACCTCCGACGGCCGTTTGCTTGTCTCCTGGATTGTCGACAAGCGCCTGAGATTGTGGGACGTGAGCGGGAAAGTAAATGAGCGCGAGCTGGCGACAACAACCACCGATCGCGGGGTCATTAGGTTCAGCCGCGATGGTCGAATGCTTGCACTTGCGGAAGGCTTCACAGTCAAACTGTGGGACGTCGCGACGTTGCGAGAATTACCCGCGTTGGCCGCGCCGCACAGCGACTTACTGCCCTCGCAAGTGAGTATCTTCGCGAACTTCAGTGAGGATGGGAAAAAACTTGCTACCGGAGGCTTTGGTACTCCGACGATTCTCTGGGAAACCGAAACCGTAAAACAACTCGTCAAGATGAGCGGACGCACAAACATGGCCTACGAGGTCGCTTTCAGCGCCGACGGCACTCGGCTCTCGTCGGGTGGGCGTACTCGCTGGGATCTACGGACGGGTCGGGGCTTGCGCCTCACGTCCACACCCTCCGATGGCGTTTTCGGCACGCCTAGCCCGGATGGAAAATTGCTCGCCACATTCACGATGAACAGTAATGTTCTCGCAATTTTGGAAGTGCCAAGCGGTCGACAATTGCAGCAACTGGCGCCGGCGTCAGGTGGTGGCGTTGTTAACCGCGTCGCCTTCAGTCCTGATGGAACCATGCTGCTCAGTTCGTATGGGCCCGATCCCCAGCAACAGCAGACGGCGTCAGGCATGAGTCCGGGAAGCAATGAGAACCAACTAAAGATCTGGGATGTGAAGTCAGGTCGCGAGTTGCGTTCGATAGCGCTCGGATTGGGAGGCGCAACGAAGGCCGGCTTCAGCTCCGATGGTCGCACACTGGGGACGCTTGGCGCGATGGGCCAAATCTCGCTCTGGGACGCGGGGTCAGGCAGCCGGATACGAGACCTAACCTCGTCACCGTTAGCCAACATCGCGATGCCGGGTAGCCCCGGCTCGATGCCTTCGGGTTCGATCAACCCCGACGCCATCATGAATTCCGGCGCAATGAAATCCGGATCGGTAGCGATGCCGAACATGGCGGATATCGGCGCCATGATGACAAACATGATGGGCGCGATGTCAGCCGGCACGATGGGTCAAACGGTTACCTCGCTGGCATTCAGTCCTGACGGCCGGTCGTTGGCAACCGGCGGTGTCGAGACGAAGTCGAATTTCGATATGGCCGCAATGATGAGTGGGGGTATGAATCAGGGGAAAAGATCAAAGAAGCAGCCCACTCCCGATCCCCAGGATTTCATGAAGAGTATGAAAGTGGAGACTACCGGTCAGGTACGGCTGTGGGATGTTGCCAGCGGAAGTCAGGTTGGAGAGCTCAAGGGGCATGGCAAAGGAGTTACGGAGGTTGCTTTTAGTCGGGATGGCCGGCTGCTAGCTTCCGGTAGTACTGACAACACGATCCGGATCTGGGACCTCGCGACCAAGCGCGAGTTACGAACCCTGACCGGCCACACATCCAACATCGAGTCGATAGACTTCAGTCCCGACTCCCGCTTGCTCGCATCGGCCGGCGATGACGGAGGCACCTTCTTGTGGGATACAAGCACAGGGGAACACCTGGCGACTCTGATTTCTCTCGACGACGGCGGCGAGTGGATGGTAGTCACGCCCCAGGGTTTGTTCGATGGCACGCCCGTTTCGTGGAACCAGATTCTCTGGCGCTACAACCAGGACACTTTCAACGTCGCACCAATCGAATGGTTCTTTAGCGAGTTCTACTATCCCGGCCTTCTCAGCGAGATCCTCACCGGTAAACGACCGCGCGTGGCGCAGGATGTTTCCCGGAAGGACCGTCGCCAGCCAGTAGTTAAATTGTCACTGGCCGGGGAGCCAGCGCCCTCCACCGGCATAGCTTCACGACGGGTAAAGGTAAGGATCGACGTCACCGACGCACCCTCGGACCAGGACCATCCCAAGGGCACCGGCGCACATGACCTACGCCTGTTTCGCAATGGCTCGTTAGTGAAAGTCTGGCATGGCGATGTTTTGAAGGGCCAATCCGCTGTCACCCTCGAGGAAGAAATCACCGTCGCTGCAGGAGCTAACGCACTGACGGCTTACGGCTTCAACAAAGATAACGTCAAGAGTAAAGACGCCCAGTTGCCACTTGTGGGCGCGGACAGTCTGAAGCGTGCCGGCACCGCTTATGTGATCGCGGTCGGCTTAAATGAATACGCAAACCCACAGTACAACTTGAAGTATGCCGTAGCTGACGCGCAGAGCTTCGGAGATGAGGTGCGGATCCGGCAAACGCAGGTTGGGCGCTTCGAGCGTGTGGAAGTCGTTCCCTTACTAAACGAGAATGCGACCAAAGCGAACATACTGTTGGCGCTGAAGCGACTGGCCGGCGCAGCTGACCCGCCCAGTTTGAAGGCGGGCTTTCTCGATCGAGTCAAACGAGCGGAGCCGGAAGACGCCGTAATCATTTACTTTGCTGGTCACGGAACGGCCCAGGCTCAACGCTTCTACCTGATCCCGCATGACCTGGGGTACACCGGCGATAGGACCAAGCTTACGGAGCAGGGTCTCGAGAGCATACTTTCGCACAGCATCTCCGACATAGAGCTGGAGGAAGCGGTCGAGGGCCTGGACGCCGGCCATCTGTTAATGATTATCGATGCCTGCAACTCGGGGCAGGCGCTCGAGGCGGAAGAGAAACGCCGCGGGCCAATGAATTCCAAAGGTTTGGCCCAACTGGCCTACGAAAAGGGCATGTTTATCCTTACCGCCGCGCAAAGTTATCAAGCGGCTCTTGAGGCTGCGCAACTCGGTCACGGACTCCTGACCTACGCATTAGTTGAGGAAGGACTTAAGACGCCAATCGCAGACATTGAACCCAAGGACGGACTTCTGAGCGCGAGAGAGTGGCTCGACTTCGCCACCGAGCGCGTGCCGCAGATGCAGGAAGAGAAGATGAAGGAGACGCGCGGCGTGGGGTTGGCGATTGCCTTCACCGAGGGCGAACAGAATATTGCAGACCCTCAGAAACGCACGCTCCAACGCCCGCGTGTCTTCTATCGGAGAGACCTGGAAGCGAACCCGCTGGTCATTGCTAAACCCTGAATGATTCAAGACCGATGACTCGAGACCGAGTAGTGGTAGAGGCTGGGTTAAATTCAAAGAGGGTCTACGATAATTTGCAGTCAGGAAGTGGACCCTGTCCCCGCTCTTATGCTGAGTGGCTTTCAAACTTGAGGTGGGGACAGGGTCAACCTTCCTGACCTGCTAATTACTGGGGCTTGAGCCGTCCTTTCGGAATTGGGTCTGTGCTTGCCTAAGATTGATCATTTGAGTCTGATGAACACCATCGGCCAATCCGTTCCGCGCAAGGAAGGGCGTAAGAAAGTCACTGGCGCCGCGCTGTATGTTGACGATCTGACTTTTCCCGGAATGCTTCATGGTACGACTGTGCGTAGCACGATTGCCCGGGGCCGGATCAAAAACATTTCCTTCGAAGGTGAGATCCCCTGGGAGGAATTCACAATCGTCACCGCTAAAGATATTCCTGGGGAGAATTACGTCGCACTGATCCTCAACGACCAGCCTTATCTCGCTGAGGAGGTTATTAATCACCCGGAAGAACCAATAGTTCTCCTCGCGCATCCTGACAAGTACCTGCTGGAGGAAGCCCGCCGCAACGTGCGCATCGAGACTGAAGAGTTGCCGTCGATCTTCTCCCTCGAAGATTCGTTAGCCAGGAAGGAAATCGTCTGGGGTGACGACAATGTTTTCAAGTCGTTTCTGGTAGACAAGGGCAACGTAGACGATGTCTGGGCGCAGGCCGATTATATCGTCGAAGGGGAGTATCACACGGGCGCGCAGGAGCACCTCTACATCGAGAACAATGGGGTGATTGCGATCGCCAACGAAGAAGACGGCGTAACCGTCTGGGGTTCGATGCAATGTCCTTACTATGTGCACAAAGCCCTCATTAAACTCTTCGGCCAAACAGAAGACAGGATCCGTGTGATTCAGACTGAGACTGGCGGCGGCTTTGGCGGCAAGGAAGAGTACCCGTCGCTGATTGCAGGTCATGCGGGGTTGCTGGCGTTGAAGTCCGGTAAACCCGTCAAGATTATTTACGACCGCGCGGAAGACATGGTGGCCACCACTAAGCGTCATCCCTCGAGCACGAGGCACAAAACGGCAGTCACGAAAGAAGGTAAACTGCTGGCGATGGAAATCAATTTTGTGATCGATGGTGGCGCCTACTGCACGCTTTCTCCGGTAGTTCTTTCTCGTGGGACGATCCATGCGGCCGGACCTTACTCGTGTCCGAACGTACGCATCCGTAGTCAGGCAGTTGCGACGAATGTACCTCCGCACGGCGCGTTTCGCGGTTTCGGCGCGCCCCAGAGTATTTTCGCGCTCGAGCGTCAGATTGATAAAGTTGCCCACGCTGTCGGGTTGACGCCCGAAGAGTTTCGCCGTCGCAACTTCGTTCACCAGGGACAAACGACCGCGACCAGTCAGGAGATTCGCGAAAAGGTGGAAATGGAAGCGTTGCTGGAACGCGCCCTTGATTTAACGGATTACCGCGCCAAGAGAGAAAAATTCGCCGCAGACAATCCCTCGTCCCGCGTCAAGAAAGGCATCGGTTTTGCTTCGTTTATGCACGGTGCCGGATTTACCGGCTCCGGTGAGGTCTATTTGGCTTCAGTAGTTGGGGCTGAGGCTACGCCCGAAGGTAGGGTACAGATTCTCGCGGCAAGCACCGAGATAGGACAGGGAACGAATACGATCTTCGCGCAAATCGCCGCGGAAGCTTTGGGCCTGGACTATGATCTGATTGAGGTCACGCAGCCGGATACGGGGAACGTTCCCAATAGCGGACCCACCGTGGCGTCTCGCACCTGCATGGTGGTGGGCAAGCTGGTCGAGTCAGCAGTGCTTGGTTTAAAGCAGACATTGATCGCGAGTGGTCATCTGCAGGAAGGCTACACGCGATCTAAATTTCAAAGAGCATGCGACGAATACATCAAGGCTCACGGGCCGCTGAAGTCTTACAGCAAATACCAGCCGCCTCCGAATGTCTTCTGGGACGATGAGAAGTATCAAGGCGACGCCTATGGCACCTACGCCTGGGCGGTTTACGTGGCGGAAGTCACGGTTGACATGCTTACCTATGAAGCCCACGTGCAGGATTTCGTGGCGGTGCAGGAAGTTGGCAAAGTTATTAATCCGGTTCTTGCAGCCGGACAGATTGAAGGTGGCGTAGCGCAAGGGATAGGATTCACGCTTTTTGAAAACGTGGTGTGGACAAACGGCCGGATGGCAAACAATCAGATGACCAACTACATCATTCCCACTCCGGCCGACATTCCCCCGATTCGGGTTTACTTTGAAGAGAACCCGTACGCCTATGGACCGGCCGG
>JBGTLM010000159.1:0-9496 GCA_041744135.1 Pyrinomonadaceae bacterium | reverse complement strand
GTTCCGAAGCCCTCAAACTATTGCCTGATAAAATCGAAGGTTATAGCGTCAAGTACATAAAGAGCGGACCGTTTCGCAAGCTGTGAGCAAATCGAAAATAGTGGTTCCGAAATAGCTGACTCTCTGTTCTTTTGATTCATTTATCGCGGGTGTTTTGAGCGTTACCCTCCAGCACTCGAATCCGGCAATTTACATCACCGGCAAGCTTTCCTCTCGTTGATTAGCCGCATTGCTTGGCTGCCCGTTATAATTCTCCTGTTTGAGCTTGAGCCATTTTTTGGGTTGTGCCAGTGTTCGCCATCACAGCTCCAAAGAGTTGAGTGGCGGTATACGGTCGTTACCGCTCCTCGGTTCGCTAGTTAACTAGCTTCCAGCTGGTTGGGGCCAACCAGCACCAGTACTCTGTCCTAATCCTCGTTGCTTGTACGTTCGCAAGGCCGTTATACTTCCCCGGTTTGAATAAAGCCGACGAAATAGCTTCCGCCCTGGTCGCACCCGCCACGCGTTCAAAGAAAAGTTTGAGCGGCATCTTGCTTCCTTTTACCACTCCTTTCAACCCAACTGAAGAACTTGATAAGGAAGGCCTTCGTCGCAATATCCGGAAATGGAATGCGACGGGAATTGTGGGCTACGTTGCCCTGGGCTCTACGGGTGAACGGGTTAACCTGGACGAACGCGAGTGCGCGCAAGTGATTCAGATCGCCCGGGACGAGATTCCGCAAAATCTGGAATTTATAGTCGGTGCAGGGCAGCAGTCCACCCGGGCGACGATCGCTGAGATTAAACAGGCCTCAGCCGCTGGAGCCGATGCCGTACTCGTAATCACCCCACACTTCTACCGGCCGGCCATTACTCAGGAGGCTTTGATTACTCACTTTAGGGCCGTCGCCGATGCATCATCTGTGCCGGTGATTCTCTATAACATGCCTGATTTGACCGGCATCAGGATCGAGCCGGAAACGGTCGCGCAACTTAGTGCGCATCCGAACATCGTTGGAATCAAAGACAGCTCTGCCGACTTAGCCGGGTTCCATAAGACCGTGACCCTGGTCCCCAAAAAATTCGCAGTGTTGACCGGGAATGGAACCGTCCTTTGCAATGCGCTCGAGAATGGAGGGCGAGGCGCAATTCTGGCTGTCGGCTGTGTGGCTACCGCGCTGTGCGTCGAGATCTATCGTTTGTTTGAGGTCGGTGAAGGTGACAAAGCCGCAGCTTTGCAGATGAAACTGACTCCGCTTGCGCTGGCCGTGACGAAGCGCTACGGTATCGGCGGACTCAAAGCAGCGATGGACGTTACAGGGTTCGCCGGGGGAGCTGTACGCGCTCCGCTAAAATCAGCGAGCGCAGAAGCTCAGGCGGAGATCGCCCAGCTGCTTGACGATCTGAGAAACGAATCGGCTTCAAGAACTGAAGCCAGGGGCGAACGGACCGAGTTTGCAGGAGTAGTGTCACCTTGAGCGCGACTGAATCCGCTTGTTTTAGCACACCTGAAGAGTCGGGTTTGCGAGTCGAGTCTCTTTCGTTCGAACGCATTCCTCATCAATCACGCCTATTCCTGGACTATCTTCGCGATCCTCTTGCGCTACGCCGATTCTATCCGTCAGCAATTCGATTTCATCACGAACTGCCACTGCGAGCTCCGGAAGTGCTAGCAGCGCACACGACTGATCGCAAAGTCCTCTGCGACGCACTCTCCGAGATGAACGTCGCCTGGGGTGCCGGCGCGGAGACGGTAGCCAACATTGAATTGTTGCGCGAAGCGGACTGCCTGGCCGTGGTCTCCGGCCAGCAAGCGGGTCTGTTCACGGGTCCACTGTATACGATATACAAAGCGCTCTCGGCGGTGAAACTGGCAGGTTGCCTGAGGCAGCGCAACACCAAAGCCGTGCCTGTCTTCTGGATTGCCACAGAAGATCATGATTTTGCTGAAGTCGCGAAAGCTGAATTTATTGGGAAGGATTGCCGGTTGGCGAGCGTCACCGTACCATTGGAATCGCACCAGGAAGGGCATCCGGTCGGAAATGTGGTGCTGGACGATTCCATCAACCGGGTGGTCGATCGCCTGGTTGAATTGCTACCCGTATCTGAATTTACCCTTGACCTAGAAGCGTTACTGCGCGATGCCTGGAAGCCCGGTCGTGGGTATGGCGAAGCCTTCGCTCGCATGATGACCTCACTTATAGGTCAACATGGCCTGATCTTCCTGGATCCCATGAATGTCACAATGAAGCGACTCGCGGCTCCTCTCTATGCCAGCGCGGCCAATCGGTCGCAGGAGATCGCCAAAGCGCTTGAAGCCCGGAGCCGGTTACTGGAGGAAGCCGGCTATCACGCGCAGGTGCTGGCATCCGCAAACTCTTTTCCGCTTTTCATGCACGATGCCAAAGGCGCACGCCAGGCGTTGACACGCACGGATGAGGGCAAATACAAGGTGAAGGCTTTGGATTCGTCCTACACGGCCCGGGAGCTCGCCGACCTGGCCGCCCTTGAGCCCGAACGCTTCAGTCCCAACGTAACACTTCGCGCCGTAGTCCAGGACTACCTTCTGCCAACCATTGCGTACCTGGGGGGCGCAGCCGAGATCGCCTACTTCGCGCAAACTACCGAAGTCTATCGCGTGCTCGAACGGCCCGTCACACCTATCCTGCCGCGGTCGAGCCTGACGATGA
Source organism: Pyrinomonadaceae bacterium (assembly GCA_041744135.1). Classification (GTDB taxonomy): domain Bacteria; phylum Acidobacteriota; class Blastocatellia; order Pyrinomonadales; family Pyrinomonadaceae; genus PSRF01. Next base: position 6,827 of record JBGTLM010000159.1, on the reverse strand, counting down.
TCGAACGCCACACAAGTCGGGTGCTCGAGCGTTATGGACTGGGCTTAGCGGATCTTTTCCCCGGGCCGGATAGCGTTCTGTCCCGAGTTGTCGAAGAGCATCTGGGAGCGGATACGGCAAGGAGTTTTACCGAGACCGAAGCGAGTGTGAATCAGGACCTCGATAGGTTGAGAGAAAAACTGCGGGAAATTGATCCGACCCTGGCGCAAGCGCTGGAAACCGGCCGGCGGAAGATCAACTATCAACTCGAAGGCTTACGTTCCCGTTTTCATCGGGCCCAGATGTCCCGCGATGAGACGGCCCACCGGCAGTTGCAACGAGCTTTCGATCAGCTGTACCCCGAAAAGGATTTGCAGGAACGCCATATAAATGTCAGCTCTCTTTTAGCGCGCCATGGACGTTACGTAGTTGACTGGATCTATAACGCCATCAATCTCGGATCAGAAGAACACCAGATAGTGTATTTGTGAACTTTGTACTTTGAACTTTGACTTTGGTTACGCTTTCTCTTAGAAGGTCTCCTCACTACGGAAATAACAACGAACAAAGTACAGAGTACAAAACTCAAAAGACGCAATGTCTAAAATCCGCCTCCTCCCAGAACACGTCTCCAACCAGATTGCCGCTGGCGAAGTTGTCGAGCGGCCAGCCTCGGTGGCGAAGGAACTGGTTGAAAATGCCATAGATGCGCGAGCAACGCGTATCGTTATAGATGTGGAGAGCGGCGGGCGGCGGCTTTTGAAAGTCTCCGATGACGGTGAGGGCATGGTGCATGATGATGCGCTGTTGGCGTTTGAACGGCATGCCACTTCCAAGATCAGGACTGCAGAGGATCTCACTTGCATTGCCACCTTAGGGTTTCGCGGCGAAGCATTAGCGTCAATCGCCTCAGTGGCGCGCGTCGAGCTGATTAGTAAGACCGAAGATGCCGCCGCGGCGACTCGCGTATTGATCGAAGGCGGGCGAATGCGCGACGTCAAAGATGCCGGGCATCCCCGCGGCACGACTCTCTCAGTGCGCGATCTTTTCTTCAACGTTCCGGCCCGCCGAAAATTCCTGCGCTCGGAAGCCACGGAAACTTTTCACCTGACGAATCTAGTCACCCACTACGCACTGGCCCATCCGGAAATAGCTTTTACTCTGACGAATAGTGGTCGTGAAGTGCTGCGAGTGGCCTCGGCAAAAGACTTGAGGGAGCGTGCTTATCAGATTTTCGGCCCGGAGTTTCTGGACAACCTGCTCGAAGTCAGCGGCGGTCACAAGCACGTTGCGGTGGTGAGCGGCTACGTTTCCGCCCCTCGAGATCGACGCACTTCCCGTGATGCACAGTATTTGTTTGTTAACGGCCGGTTCGTCCGAGACCAGCTCATTGGCCGTGCCCTTTCCGAAGGCTACCGCTCAGTTTTGCCGCATGGAGTTTATCCCGCCGCGCTCTTGTTCATCGAGACGCCACTAGAGGAAGTGGACGTGAATGTTCATCCGGCCAAGACGGAGGTTCGTTTTCGCCGTGTAGCGGCCGTTGCGGATGCAGTGCGCGAAGCAGTGCGCTCCGCCCTTGCCAGCGCGGGCTATATGCCCCCTGACGTGACCGGGTCGTCAACTGCCCTACCCGATCAGCGTGAGGCGGATGATTTAGTTGCTGTCATGGCGGTGGCCGCCTCCGATTATTCGCCCTTTGGCACTCCGAGCAGTAGTGCGGCCAATAGTGCGGCGGCGGTTGGCGAGCAAGGAGCACCCATCGAGCCCGCCAGGCAGTCGCGAATCGAGTTTGCCTCTCCGCCAATCCAGGAAGATGAATTCCTTGCGGAAGGACGTAGGGGACCTGATCGTATGGCGTTGAAATCGGATACTGCTCGCGATCTCGACGCGATCAACCGGCGGGCACTCTCGGCGGAACGCAACTCCGTAGAATCGGCCAGCCAGTTTATTGCGACCGCGAATAAAGGCCATTCGTTGATACTTGAAAGTGCATCAGCGGCTGAGGGTAATACCAAGGCAGTTTCACTGCCGCCCCTCGCGTCGGCGGATAAGTTTGCGCGCGAGGTCACAGTGGAAGAGTTATCTTCGAACATCCGACCGCTCGGTCAACTGGATGAAAGTTTCATCATTGCTACCGACGACGAAGGCTTGTTGTTAATTGACCAGCACGTGGCGCACGAGCGCATTCTGTTTGATAAGTACCGAGCGCTGGAATCTTCACGTCTGGCGGAATCGCAGAATCTGCTCATTCCGGAAACGTTTGACCTGACCCCGGCCCAGGCTGCGGCTTTCGATTATGTGGCGCCGGAACTTGAGAGCTATGGGTTTGAGCTGATGCGCCTGTCTGGCCGTACTGTGGCAATCAAAGCTACTCCCGCGGATTTGCCGGCGGATGAGGCTCGCAACATGCTCGCCGAGATTTTAGAAACAGTTGACGCAGAAAAGAAAGGCTCTGCGCGCGAGGCGATCAGAGATGACATCGCCGCATCGTTAGCCTGTCATGCGGCGATCAAAGTGAACATGCCTCTGGCCCTGGAGAAGATGCGTTGGCTCATCGATCGGCTGCTGCAAACTTCTTCACCGACAACCTGCCCGCACGGCCGGCCGGTCATCCTGCGCCTGGCGACGCGTGATATTTTGAAAGGGTTCCATCGAATCTGATGGACAGCAAGCCGAGGACTCTAAGATCCTGACCGTTCCTCATTCATGGAGAGACGGCGAAGGCAGTTAATTTCTAGGTGAGTATTACAATTTGCGCTGAAAGCGGTGGCTAATTCCATCGCAGGGTTGCTGCAACCCTGGGACTCCATTTCCAACCCACACTAATTCGCGAACTCTGAAAGAGTTCGCGAGGTCGCCTGAGCAGCCATTCGCCAACGCTTTCAGCGTAATTCATTGCACCTACAAGACCAGAGTGAACTGTCATTCCAGCTAACCGCCCTAAGGTAACTTCTTGCCACAAAAATAGCACTCCGGTGTTCTCTTCCTAGAAGGATCAAGGATGAGGCATAAAAAGACATTCGTACGGATATTCATTTTTCTGATCGTCGGAGATGTATTCGGCGGCCAAACTTCTGGACACGTGCTCTCCGGGCAGTCCTTGTATGAAAAAAGCCCCAGGAGTTCGAACACGCGGCTAGATAAACAAGTTGACACTTACATAAAGCAGCAAATACGAAAGTACAGGATTCCAGGTCTCTCCGTAGCGGTAGTAAGAAGAGGTCGAGTGGTAAAGCTCAAGGGCTATGGTGTTGCGAATGTCGAATTCGATGTGCCTTCGGATACGAACACCGTCTACCAGCTCTTTTCCGTTTCCAAGATATTTGCCGGCGTAGCAGTTATGAAGTTAGTTGAAGAACGCAGGCTGTCACTCGACACTCCGGTCACCGATATAGTTCCGAGTCTTCCGCGCGAATGGAGAGCAATTCAGATTCGCCACTTGTTAACACACACGTCCGGCCTGCCGGAGATCTCCGGGAATCCGCGCTTTGCATGTCTGCCTGAAGATAAGAAGAAGCGAGTTACTCCGGAAGAGGAGATCGCTTTTCTATCAGAACTGCCTCTTAAGTTTCAGCCGGGCGCGAAATGGTCCTATCACTTGTCCGGGTATCATCTGCTCGGATTTATTGTGCAAAAGCTGACGAAGAAGTCTTACGCAGCGTTTCTCGAAGAGCAGATATTTGCGCCGGTGGGGATGGCTTCGACGAAATTTGGAGGGACTGAAGCCGGAGTAATCAAGCGGCGCTCCTCCACCTCATATAGCCGCGAAACCGGCCAGCTGACCGGTTGGATTTACCCGTTCTCTACTAGGGATTACCCCGCCGCGGGGCTCAACTCTTCCGCCGAGGACCTGGCGAAGTTCCTCATAGCCCTCGACGCCGATAAAATCTTAAGCAAGGAGCTTCGTGAAGAGATGTGGGCACCTGTGGAGCTCACTAATGGCACCCAGAGGCCGTATGGTTTGGGCTGGACCGTTGACGAACACAAAGGGCGGAGAGTTGTCGGCCATGAGGGAGGTGGGGCCATTTGGGTGGCGCACTTCTCCAATGAACAGCTTTCCGTAGTGGTGCTATGCAACCTCAACGGCGCGAGAGCGGACGAGATTCAATATGGCATTGCCGACTTTTATTTAGCCCTTTAAGCGATCTTCACTTTTATCCCGCACGGTTCCTCATTTCAATCCGATAAAACTGCGCAGCCTGTCTAACAAAATGGATAGAGACTCTGGCGCACTGTCTACGAAAGTGAACTAACCAGCCTTTCGCTGACACAAAAAGTCCGAAATAATTTATCGCTAACCTATTTTGGCTGATGGTACAAAGATTGCTCGTTTGTAGCCTGCTTATTTTGAAAACGACCAACCGTGGCACTCCTTGCTCACCGCTTACAGTGCCACTCAGCGCTCACTACTCGTTGGGAGGACCAACATGAATGATCTCGTACACATAGCCTTCGGAATTCTGTTGCCGTTGGGGCCTGCCTATGTCTTGTACAAACTGCTGCCATCAACAGCCAATGTCTCGGGTCCGTTCAAGGGTCTAAACATCCAGTTGTCGGGAGCGTTCGGTGGTTATTTTCTGCTAACGCTGCTGGTGTTTGGCTTTCTAGCTTCCAGACCGCGGCCGCAAGCCGAAGAAATGTGGGTAGTTACTGGCAGGATCGATTGTCAGCAAAGTGGCAACCCGGTAGACATAAACCAACTGAAGTTATCTATTTTGCCACCCAAACACAGCCATTCAACCGGTTCGGATGGAACCTTCATAGTGCGAGTTCCGGCGGAGCGGTTAGCGTCTGGTGACGCCGACCTTCCCACTTTGCTGATTGAACACACTGGTCACGAGCCAGTGAGCATAAACCTCAATGAGGAAGGTTTTGAGTACGGGCAAGTGGAAAAAAAGCTACGAAAAGATAAAGAGAACAGAAAGATTTTTTTAGGTGAGACCTTCTCCCTAAAAAGGACAACACCTTATCAACCAACCGGTGCGCCGCACCAACCAGCGGCTCACGCAGTCCTGGAGGTTAACCAATGAACACCAAATCGACGACCAATTGGATTAGGCGCATAAACATAGTTCTCCTCGTGTCATTGCTCCTCATCTTCATCGGAACAACTTCCGCTCAGGGTGCAACTGTTCGAGGAAGGCTGGATCGCCGCGACGGTCACGGCAGATTCTATCGTGCTACGTATGTCTCGGTTACGCTCAACAATCCGAGAATGGGACGTTCTTCTCCTGCGTACAGTGGTGGGGATGGTATGTATTACCTTTACAACGTGCCGCCCGGCGATTATCAGCTCGAGATATGGGCCTATCCTGGAAGGCCACCCTTGACCATTAACATCCGCGTTAATGATCAACCCTACACCGATATTGATCCTATTTTGATCCAATAGCTTGCGTGGCGCCGCACTGTGGGCACTGTCGGGGTTAACCTGTGGATTCGCCGGTGGCCCGCTCGTTTGCAAACGCTCCAATTCCCCTGCCTCTGCGAAGGTGAGTGATACAATGCGCGCGCAGAAGCCATGGATTGGAAACGCTTACCTACGATTAACGCTACCCGGGTTTTCCTCCGCTGGATTGCCGAAGAAGATGTCGATGCGCTCTACCGGATTTTCTCCCACACTGAAGTGATGCGGTATTGGAGCACCCCGCCTCTCGCCGACCGAAATGCGGCAGTCAAACTCCTGCATGAGATTCATGACGGCTTTCGGTGTCAGACGTTATTGAAGTGGGGAATAGCACGGCGCACAGACGGCGCGCTTATCGGAACGACCACCCTGTTTAATCTGGATCTTGGCAATCACAGAGCCGAGATCGGTTATGGTCTAGATCGTGCTCACTGGGGAAAAGGTTACATGAACGAGGCTCTCCAGGTGCTGCTTGCTTATGCCTTCGAAGACCTTGCTCTGCACAGAATCGAAGCTGACGTTGATCCGCGAAACACCAGTTCAATTCGAACGGTTGAACGGCTTGGGTTTCAGCGGGAGGGATATCTTCGCGAGCGCTGGCAGGTTAACGGAGAGATTCAAGACACAGTTTTTTATGGGTTGCTTCGACCTGATTGGGAAGTCATCAAAAAGACCTTTAACCGCAGTTCCTAACAGACGAGCAATCCGCACTTTTGTTAGACCAAAAAACAATCCAAGAAATTACACTAAACGACACGAATCTTGTTGGTGCCATTTAGTGTGCGTTCGTGGATCGTGTCTTATCCTTTTGGTTGGGGGTAAGGCCAAGCCGTTCAAATTACGACGCTTCGCTCTCGCGCTTTCTTCCTCAGATCGATTCTTTATATTCCTCCAGGTTTGCCTGGATCTTGTTAAGAAGCCGCGACTTGAGTGTGTCAGATTTGAGTTGCTCCGGTAGTACCGGTTGCCACTTGCCGGGGATCAGCACCTGCGAATCGATGAAGGCGTCGAGAGCTTCTTGAAGCCCGTCAATCTTTATCTTTCCCTTCATCGCAATCACTTCTTCGATAATGAAGACCATGGCATCTCCAGTTAGGCGATGGCGGTGGTTGATAATCGCCGATCTCTCCTGAAGTGATTTCAGGACTTCATCAAAGGGCTCCCCCAACGCGGCAATTAGTTTCAGGTACCTTTCCTGAAAGGCCAAGACATAGGAGACACGTGCCGGAGTCAGTTCCAGGTCTCTCTTTACCACGTACGAAGCTGCCATGATTTTGCAGAAGATTTCATGCGGCATGTACGCACTCTGGTCATCTGCACGGCCGATCTTTTGAGCCACGTAGTAGGCGGGCAAGAGGCGGAGCAGATTGCGGATAAGAAATACCGGATTGTGGGTAAAGCCATCTGGAAGTTTTTCAATACCTTTCGACACTTTGCGATC
>JBGTLM010000158.1:0-1799 GCA_041744135.1 Pyrinomonadaceae bacterium | reverse complement strand
GCGAAAGCTATAGTTAATATGCGTCCTTACTGATTACCTGTCTGTGTGTCCGGCTCGGGAATCGCTCTCCATAATTCAAGACCACTAAGCTCAACCGAAAATCTACCATCTGGAAGGCCGAGGGACGACACCATGTCAAACTGGCGAGTAGAACTGACTGCAAATAGTGATAACCAAAAGGCCATTATTGATGTAATGGACACAGTGGGACCGCTCAACAAGTGGCGATGCGTTACTGATGATGCCTTTATTCCCGATGAGGGTGATTTCACCAATCAAGGTAGAAGAATTGTACCGCTTATCCCCAATTTTTGGCAGCTCGACGAATTCGATATCGACGAGGTGCAAGTTGGATCGACTGGTCCCGGAGAAGTATTCGAAAGCGGAAGTTTTTTTCCGAATGGACCCGTTAGTTGGAGGGTTGTTAAAGCCTTATGAGAGATTTCATGACGAATAGATGCTATGAAGGGTCGCTTCAGGTTAGCCTCGCCGATTCGCTAAGCTCGCGCGCATCTTCGTCCAGCAAATTGCGCGCATATATCGCCACGTCGATATTCTTAAACAGATCTGTGGTACGCAATAATTCTCCGGCGGCCTATTTTTTAGGTCTTGAATGCGCCCTAAATAACTGATCGAAAATATGAGACAGATAATTTCATGGTGTGTCAATTCGCCCGAGCGAGCGCATGTTGGTTTCCCGGGAAGGGTTGCACGACGTGCAGGAAACGACGGACACCGGTCATCAGCTGGCTGATGGTGGGATAACGATGATTTCGCGTGACGGTGTCGTGCAGTGTTTTCCACAATCGCTCGATTCGATTGACCCAGGGATGGTAGGCAGGCTGAAAGAGCAAGCGAAACTTTCCATGCGCTGCCAACCACGCGTCAGTCGCCTGGCTTTTGTGGGCGCAATAATTGTCCAGGATGAGGAGGATTTCGCGCCTGCCCCGATAGCGTTGCCAAAGTGCCTTGAGCAGCGCGATGAAGAGGGCCGAGTTTTTACTCTCGGCTTCTACCCAAACCACCCGACCGCTTTCGGCATGCAAGGCCCCAGCGAGATAACGCTTCTGATTGGTGCCGGGGGTGGGGATGGCGAGCTGTTGGCCCTGAGGGCTCCAGCTAAAGCCAATGCGCGGATTCAGATCAATATCGGCCTCATCGACATAGAAGACTGCCACACCGGGTTTCCGTTCGGTGAGCGCCTGCTCAATGGCGGCAAGCCGCTCGCTCTTGCGCGGATCGCGCAGACACAAGGTCGGGCGAGCTCGACGCCAGCCATAAGCCAGCCGCGGCAGCAATCTTCTTACGGTCGAGGCGTGGATCGTCACCCCACTCTGGCGGGCGATCTCCAAAGCCAGCAACTCCGAACTCCAACCGCTGCGCAAATATCCCAGCTCCCGGGGCAACTGCTTGATCAACCGGCACACCAGCATAATCACCTCAGAAGAACAGGTGAAAACCTCCCGCCCGCGTCGAGCCGAACGCAGCCCCTTGATACCCGCTTCTCGATAGGCGGCTTGCCATCGATACACCGAGGAGCGAGCCGCCGATACCTGCTCCGCAACTAATGCAACCGACCTATCTTCGCCCAACCGCAGAATTGTTAATGCACGCCGTACCACTCCCGCATCGCGCGATCGTTGTGCCAGCCGCTTTAATCGCCGTCGCGCTGCCTTCTTCATTTTCTCTATACTGTACATGCTCAGGTGACCTCCCAATCTTCGATGGAAACACATACATCCCCAAAGATCGTTGGGATTCACCTGAGTTCCACTATTTTGATCGATATTTCGGAACAG
>JBGTLM010000157.1:0-29685 GCA_041744135.1 Pyrinomonadaceae bacterium | reverse complement strand
AAAAGCTTTCTGCTAGCCTGCCTGTTGTTTGCTTTGCAGACTGCCGGCACTGATGGCCTCACGCATCTCCTGCACAGCTCGATCGAGCCCGCTGAAGATTGCCCGCGATACGATGTTGTGACCTATGTTGAATTCCGTAATTTCAGAAATTGCGGCGACCGCGCCAACGTTGCGATAGGTCAAGCCGTGTCCAGCCGCAACCCTTAAACCATACTGTGACGCGAGCGCGGCTGCCTCTCGCAGCCTTCGCAGTTCCTGCCCTGCACGGAGCGCACCCTCACCATGAATGCCACGCCCACCGAGTGTGGTGTCAGCATAAACCGAGGTACATAGCTCCACTTGCTGTGCACCTACAGCATGCGCAGCTTCGATCTGAAGAGGGTTTGGATCTATGAACAGACTAGCGAGCATCTCAGCCTGCCGCAAGCGACCAACCGTAGCCCGTACGATTGACATGTTTGCTTTGACATCCAACCCGCCTTCGGTGGTTATCTCGCTCGGATTCTCAGCCACAAGGGTCACCGCGTCCGGGCGGCGTTCGAGCGCGATTTTCAACATCTCTTCAGTGGCCGCCATTTCCAGGTTCAAATAGGTTGCGATGGCTTCGCGCAGCGTTACCAGATCCTCATCCTGGATGTGACGGCGGTCCCCGCGGAGATGGACCGTGATGCCGTCGGCGCCCGCCTGTTCACAAATCATTGCCGCGGCGATAAGGCTTGGCTCAGGCGCGCGTCGGGCCTGCCGCACAGTTGCGACGTGGTCGATGTTGACGTTGAGTCTGGCGATCATCTAGTTCGCTAGCTTATCACTGAGACATCGAATCCCTGGTGGTTTTTATTGTCTTGTCATAAATTCCCCGGCGGGATTGTTGTCGGATCAAAGCCACCTCGCCAAGCATCTTCACACTGTCGCTCGCTATGTTTACCTTGCTTCCTTCGCAATGATCCCAACGAACCGGTACCTCCTTGAGCCGCAAGCCTGCGCGATAGGCGATGTAGAGGAGTTCTACATCAAAGCCGAAGCGGTCAACCGTCGCGCCTTCAATGATCGGTCGACATACGCTCATCCGAAAAGCTTTGAAGCCGCATTGAGTGTCCCAGAAGGGAAGACCCGTGGCCAGACGTACTAAAAGATTGAAGACTCGACCACCTTGCTCTCGCCGCCAGGGTTGGTGGACGCCAATCAGAGTTCGGTCTAAGGCGCGGGAGCCGAAGGCAATATCAGATTCCCCTCGCAGGATCGGTTCGATGAGTTTGGAAGCGTCGGTGATTGGCGTCGAGAGGTCTGCATCGGAAAACAATCCCACTTCTCCTCGCGAAGCCAGCAAGCCCAACCGGACCGCGCGGCCTTTGCCAAGATTTGACTGATAGCTGAGCACGGACGTACGCACTCGGTCCGCGGCGGACAGTAATTCCCTTGCGGCCGCAGCTGTGTTGTCTGTTGAGCCGTCGTCGACAACGATTAGTTCAGACTCAGGAACATTGTTAGTGAGATAATCGAGAATCTTTGGCAACGTCGTGCCCAAACGCACAGCTTCGTTATAGGCCGGCACGACAATAGACAATGAAACGGTCATGTAGAGTTCAATATACCATGCAGCGAGTGGCAACCCGCGTTCGGGTGTAGGCGAGTCACTGTGTTATATTTTCAAGTGAATTGCTCGCGATTTCGAGTAATTGTTATCAACACTCAATAAAGATGGCTAGAAGATTCATAATCATTGCCGGTGTGATCATTCTGCTTGCGGCAGTTGTGGGCGGCACGATCGGCAGCTCCCGGCGACTCCGGCGCTCGGTTTCTGTGGGCGGCTCGGTCCCGGATAGGCCGGCGGAGGACATCGAAAAGGACTACAACGAAGCAGTTTCGAAGATTTCTTCCAGCTACGCCGGGGAAATCGACTATGAGAAGGCTACTCAAGCGGCAGTTCAGGGCATGCTCTCCACGCTCGACCCTCACTCGATGTATTTTCCTTACAACGAATTCAGGAAGCTGAAAGAGGATCAAGATTCCCGGTTCTACGGTATCGGCGTCACCATAGTGCAACATCGGGACGGGGTCTATATTCAGTCGGCGGTGGAAAACACACCGGCGGCGCGTCTGGGGCTCAGATACGGCGATCGCATTCTTGAAGTGGATGGGAAAGACGCTCGTGAATGGCAGAGCGAGCAGGTTTCGAAACAGGTGCGCGGCGGGCGCGGCGAGCCGGTAACAATCAAGGTGGACCGGGCGGGCTCGGAAGCGCCGCTTTATTTTACAATTGTGAGAGAGTCGGTTCCGCTGCCTTCGATACGCGATGCTTATATGATTCGTCCAGGCACCGGCTACATTGGTCTGACGCGCGGGTTTCAGCACACCAGCGACGAAGAATTGCGGGAGGCACTCAACAAACTAAAAGGTCAGGGCATGCATCAGCTCGTGCTCGATCTTCGCGGTAATCCGGGCGGGCTACTTGACCAGGCGATTGATGTCTCTAGTGAGTTCTTGCCACGGGGAGAAGTTGTAGTGTCCGTGCGGGGTCGGAGTGAATACACTGAGCCGATCGTTTATAAATCAAGCGGTGCCGAACCGGAAGATGTCCCGATAGTCGTGCTGATAAACCGGGGCACGGCGTCGGCATCAGAGATTGTAGCCGGCGCCATACAGGATCACGGTCGGGGGTTGATCGTCGGCGAAACCAGCTTCGGCAAGGGTTTGGTCCAGCGGGTCTTCCAGTTGCCATTCAATACCGGCCTCACTCTGACGACGGCGCGTTACTACACCCCCTACGGCCGATCCCTGCAGCGCGACTACTCGAATGGTTCTTTTTATGACTACTTAGTCAGACACGACCCGGATGACGCACCCTCGCAGTCATCGCCTTCGCCGGTAATCAATCCTACATCGCAGCTGGCGCAAACTTCTCCTTCTCCGCTCACGTCAAGTGGTCCAGCAGTGAAAACGGCAGCCGGCCGGGTATTTTATGGCGGCGGTGGCATCACTCCTGATATCGAGATAAAGCCGCTCACTTTCACGCCCTTGCGCAACAGAATTGCGGAGGCAGCATTTCAGTTTACGCGCCAACTCGCTGCCGGTCTGGTGCCCAGTCTCGAATCTTATAAGGTTGAAAGAGTTCAGTACGGAAAGAATCCAAAATCAGGTGAATATGCGATTACAGATCGAGTTGTGGAAGGTTTCCGAAATTGGGTGCGCACGGATACGGAGTCGCAACTGACTCCGGCGCAGCTGGATGAGGAGTTGGAATTTGTGAAGCTGCGGCTGCGCGAAGAAATGATCACGGCGGCATTTTCTAACGATGCCGGCTTGCGCGTGCTGCTTGAGGCTGACCCGCAGCTGTTGCGTGCCCTGGAAGCACTTCCGGATGCTAAACGACTGGCGGAAAGCCTTCGCAGCGGTGCTTCGCAAAGCTAAGGGATACAAGTTTGGTGAGCAAAGATTTGACAGAAACAACGATCCACGAAATCACACGAACCAACACGAATTGCTCTTGGTGTCTTTCGTGGCATTTCGTGGATCGCTTCCCTTTTCATTGAGGGTAACAGCCGCTATGCGACCCATCGCCTCATATTCGTTCGCAACAATAAAAGACCAAATCCTGCTTCATTTAATCACCCGCGCGATAATACACTTCAAGTAGTAGGTTTCCGGCACGCTAAGCAGGATGGGGTGGTCGCTCGCTTGGGTTCTCTTTTCGATGATTTGCAGTCGGCAATGAGCATCGATTGCTGCCTCAGCGATAATTCCCAGAAACATCTCCTCGGACATGTGGTAGGAACACGTGCAAGTGATGAGCACGCCGCCAGGGTTTAGCAGTTTAAGCGCGCGGAGATTGATTTCCTTGTAGCCCCGCGCGGCCGCGCTGATGCTGCCGCGATTCTTTGCAAACGCCGGCGGATCCAGCACGATCGTATCAAACCGCTCTCCCGCGTTTTCCATTTGGCGCAGAACATCAAAGACATTTGCTTCGCGGAACTCGAGGTTGTTAACCTCGTTTAGCTCGGCATTGCGACGCGCGATGTCGATCGCCCCTCCTGAAATATCGACACCCACAACCCTCTCGCAGACACGCGCAAGGTAAAGCGCAAACGCGCCATTGAAGGTAAAGCAATCCAGCCCTCGCCCGTGTGCAACCACGCGGGCCGCCAGCCGGTTCTCACGCTGATCGAGAAACGAACCCGTTTTCTGACCGCCCTTCGGAGCCACAAAGAAGCGGATGCCGTCCTGGACGATCTCCAACTGTTCGGGGGCTTGTCCGTAGAGCGTGCCGGCCAGCATCTCGAGTCCTTCAAGAGTGCGTACCTTCACGTCATTTCTTTCAATCACGGCGCGAGGCACGAATTCCTCGACCAGCAATTCGACGAGGAGCGACTTAACTGCCTCAGTGCCCTGCGAAAGAGTCTGTATTACAAAGACGTCGTTGTAACGGTCAATGATGAGCGAGGGCAGCAGATCCCCTTCAGAATAGACTAAACGATACGCGTTCGTGTCGGCGGACACATGGCGACGTCTGGCGGCTTCCAGGATCCGTTGGCGCCACCAATCGCGATCGATCGGCTGGTCCGCTTGCGTTAATAAACGCAGAGCGATTTGTGAAGCGTCACTGAAGAGAGACTGCCCCACAAAGTTTCCGTGCTGATCTCGGACTACGACAATCGCGCCGCCTTCGGCATCTCCTGAATCCAGAACATCGCTGCGATAAATCCACAGATGGCCGTTGCGCACCCGGCTCGCGCCGCGTTTTGTGACTGTCACACTTCTCATAGCGCGAATACTCTGACATAAGCCCAAAGCGATGCGCCACTTATGACGTTGGGGCCGTGAACGCAAAGAGGGGCGGCAATTGCCATTGATATCCTAGCCCGCGAAGCGGGCAGCAACCAAAGAGATCATCGTTGATGAGGATAAACGCGCGAACAAGATTCTCGATCAACTGTCGCCCGTCCGCGGGCTGATTGCATTTATTTGTTCGTTGACCTGGGGGTTCGCTGCGCTACACCCCAGGGCTTTATGCTGTCGCCCTCTATCGCGGGCTGGATGACTGGAATCACCGTGTTCCAATGAAATGAATTGGCCACAAAAGCCGTCAATTGCGAGCCTACGAGCACTATGTTAGGCTTCGCTTCGCATTGAGACTCAGGAATACTGCTTCGACCTGAAACCGAAGGCCATGGCGACAAAAACAGATGCAGAACGTCGCACACGCTTCGAAACGCCATCGGGAATAGAGCTGCCCGTTGATTTCAATCCGGAGAACACCGACCCTCTTGATTACGAAAAGGACCTGGGCGCCCCCGGCGAGTTTCCTTTTACACGCGGCATTCATCCAAACATGTATCGCGGTCGGTTTTGGACCATGCGCCAATATGCCGGTTATGCATCTGCCGAAGAATCCAACGCTCGTTACAAATATCTCCTCGCTCACGGTACCACTGGACTTTCGGTAGCTTTCGATCTACCTACCCAAATCGGTTTGGACTCCGACGATCATCTCGCTGCCGGAGAGGTGGGAAAGGTGGGAGTGGCCATCGATTCCCTCGAAGACATGTTGCGGCTGTTTGAAGGTATTCCGCTCGACAATGTCTCCACTTCGATGACGATCAACGCGACCGCCTCCACTTTGCTCTGTCTGTATCTGGCGGTGGCACGGAAACAGAACGTCCCTTTCACCAAAGTTAAGGGGACGCTTCAGAACGACATTCTCAAGGAGTACATTGCCCGCGGCACCTACATCTACCCGCCGTCGCCGTCGCTGCGTCTGGTGACTGACAGTTTTGCCTTCTGCGCGGAGGAAGTGCCGAACTGGAACACAATTTCAATCAGCGGCTACCATATTCGAGAGGCCGGCTCCACTGCCGTTCAGGAAGTGGCTTTCACTCTCGGCGACGCGATTGCGTATGTCGAAGCCGCTCGCGATGCCGGTCTGAGGGTCGATGAGTTTGGACCCCGCATATCTTTCTTTTTCAATGCACACAACAACCTGCTGGAGGAGATCGCTAAATTCCGCGCGGCGCGGCGGCTTTGGGCGCGCATCATGCGCGAACGCTTTGGCGCGCGCGATCCCCGCTCATTAATGCTTCGCTTTCATACGCAAACCGCCGGCTCATCACTGACTGCTCAACAGCCCGAAGTTAATGTAGTGCGCACGACGATTCAGGCGCTGGCCGCGGTGCTGGGCGGCACGCAGTCATTGCACACAAACGGGATGGACGAAGCGCTGGCGCTACCAACCGAACGAGCCGCCCGTGTGGCTCTCAGAACCCAGCAGGTAATTGCAAACGAGTCAGGTGTCGCTGACACTGTGGATCCGCTGGCCGGCTCCTATGCAATCGAACAACTCACCGACAAGATTGAGAGCAAGGCCACAGAATATCTGGAAAAGATCGATGCGATGGGTGGGATGTTGCGAGCAATCGAGTTGGGCTATGTGCAGCGTGAGATCCAGGAATCGGCCTATCGTTATCAGCGAGCCATAGAAACTCGGGATACGATCGTGGTAGGGGTCAATCGCTATCAAGTTGAAGAGGAATCTTCTTTATCCATTCTTCGTGTGGATCCGGCGGTCGAACAGGCGCAAGTGGAACGCCTGCGCGCACTTCGCGACCGGCGCGACTCGCGGACTGTCGAGACGTCCCTGGCCAAACTTGAGGAGGGCGCTCGCGGCACGGAAAATTTGTTGCCCAGGATTCTTGAATGCGTTGAGGCTTATGCGACCGTGGGCGAAATTAGTAACCGTTTGCGCGTTATTTGGGGTGAGTATCGTGAAGCCGCAACCGTGTAGTTCGACAAGCGACGCCCACTCAGGTTGCTGAAAAGGGGTGGGCCATTCTTAGAAGAATAAGACGATCCACGAAAACACGCGAAATGACTCGAACTAAAGGCTCTCTTCGTGCCGCTTTGTTTGATTTCGTGGATCGTTCTTAGTTTCCGTAGCCGGCAGGTAGGCAGATAACTTGCTGAGAATAATGAATCGAAGAGAATTTAGCATAACATTAGGAATGGCAGCTATCGCATGGGGAACTAGAACTTCCCCCGCCAAGACCTCTCCAGAAATCGCTATCA
Organism: Pyrinomonadaceae bacterium; assembly: GCA_041744135.1. Lineage (GTDB taxonomy): Bacteria > Acidobacteriota > Blastocatellia > Pyrinomonadales > Pyrinomonadaceae > PSRF01. The sequence goes on along the minus strand of JBGTLM010000157.1, from coordinate 22,629 downwards.
CTATTGATGATTTCAATTGGAACAAATCGCTGAGGTTAAGTCCCGACGAACGCAACCGCGCGATGCTGCAATCGCTGCGCTCCCATGGCAATTTGAAAGCAGCACTATTTGTTGCCTGCAGAAATGCGGATAGCGACAAGGGCAAGGAATTGCTGCGCGAGTGGGACCGGGCAGGTCATTTAATCGGAAACCACTCCTTCTCGCACAAGTATCTCAACAGCAACAAAGTTACACCGGAAGTTTTTAACGCGGACATTGCCAGGTGCGACGAGATAATCCGGAGTTACCCGCGCTTCGAGAAACTATTTCGTTTTCCGTATCTGAAGGAAGGCGACACTGCGGCCAAGCGTGATGCCGTCCGAGCATTCCTCGAACAGCGAGGCTATCGCAATGGTCATGTCACGATCGACGCCTCGGATTGGGCGATCGAAGATCGTCTCAGCTCCCGGCTCACCAAAGATCCCGCGGCAGACGTGAAGCCCTACGGGGATTTCTATCTGACTCACATGTGGGAGCGCGCTCAATACTACGACGATCTGGCGCGCAAAGTGCTCGGCAGAAGCGTCAAGCACACGATCCTCATGCATTACAATCTTTTAAATGCGCTGTTCCTGGGAGATCTGCTCGACATGTTCAAGAGCAAGGGCTGGAGGCTAACTGATGCCCAGGAGGCCTTTAAGGATCCCGTGTTTCGATCGACGCCAAAGATCGTTCCGGCCGGCGAAAGCATCATCTGGGCGTTGGCTAAAGAAACCGGCAAATTCGATAATCTGCTCCGTTATCCCGGTGAAGACAGCGAATATGAGAAGGCGAAGATGGACAAGCTGGGATTGTGAGTTCCTCTGAAACAGAATTTCCAACCGCTTGTTTCATCAGCGAGGTCGGTACTACGCAGTCATCCCTTAGGGATGATATGTTTATAGAACGATGAACTAGATATTCCCTCTTTTAACTCCATTGGGAGCGGAACCTCGCGTGGTACTTAGCTCCTCGGCGGGAACATTTCGCTCCTCCGGAGCTGCGTAATTTAGATTGCTTGCGTAACTATAAACATTGAGCTCCTCCGGAGCTAAGGTCCGAGAAATATCTAGCGCTCGAGGAACCGATGTTTCCGAGCCCGGACGTACGAAATCCCAATGCCGCATTTACTCGAAGTCACGAATCTTGAAACTCATTTCCCGACGCGCGCCGGACTGGTGCGGGCAGTGAATGGTGTTAGCTTCCATCTGGACCGCGGCGAGTTACTCGGACTAGTTGGCGAGTCGGGTTGTGGTAAGTCGATAACGGCACTATCGATAATGCGGTTGATTGCCCCGCCCGGAAGGATCGCCGGCGGAGACATTGTCTTTGACGGAAATAACCTGTTGCAGCTGTCCGAACCAGAGATGCGGCAGATGCGTGGCGACGATATTGCGATGATCTTTCAGGATCCGATGACCTCACTCAATCCCGTTTTCAGGGTAGGGGAGCAAATTGCCGAAGCGCTCAGGCTGCATCGTAAACTTTCCCGCAAAGACGCCCGCCTGGCGGCCATCGATTCAATGCGTGAAGTGGCCATACCGGATCCCGCTCGCCGCGCAGACGATTATCCCCATCAGCTATCTGGTGGTATGCGCCAACGCGTAATGATTGCCATGGCGCTCGCCTGTGATCCCAAACTCCTGATCGCCGACGAGCCCACTACAGCGCTTGATGTCACCATTCAGGCGCAAATCCTGGAGCTTCTGGACGAGCTAAGAAGGTCTCGCGAGCTGGGCGTGCTTCTGATTACTCACGACCTGGGCGTAGTAGCGGAGGTGGCGGATCGAGTCGCCGTGATGTATACGGGAAAGATTGTGGAAGAGTCGCCGGTTGAAGAGTTGTTTGCGCGACCCAGGCATCCTTACACGGAAGGGTTGCTTCGCTCCGTCCCAAAACTGACTGTAGAACATGTGGCTAAAAAAGAGAGGCTCGAGACTATTGAAGGGGTGGTTCCGAGTCCGACAGATCTACCATCAGGGTGTCATTTCGCCCCACGTTGTCCGTATCGGATGGCGCGCTGCGTGGAAGGCGAGATTCCCCTCTACACTCTGGAAGGTGGGGTGAAAGTGCGCTGCGTGCTCTTTGACCTGGCTGCGGCCGTGACGGCCGACCATCACAAACAATCCGAAGATTACGCAGATTCCACAGATTAAGAGGAGAGGCGGAGGAAGACCAGTAAAAGATCGTCAGCAATCCCACTTTTTAATTAGCAATCTGCGAAATCTGGGTAACCTGTGGATGCCTTGGATGGTTTAGTGAGCACAACTCATCAACAACTCGTCAACGTCCGTCAACTTGTCAAGCACTTTCCGGTCGAGGGAAGCGACGACGTTGTGCGCGCAGTTGATGACGTATCGTTCGAAATCCTGCGTGGCGAAACCTTGGGTCTGGTAGGAGAGTCGGGTTGCGGAAAGTCTACTGTAGGTCGGTGCCTGCTACGCCTCATTGAACCAACAACCGGCCAAATTGATTTCGATGGTCGCAACGTTCTTTCATTGAATAGAAATGATTTGCGAGAGTTGCGCCGGGAGATGCAGATCGTTTTCCAGGATCCCTACGCTTCGCTAAACCCGCGCATGAGAGTTGGCGACATCGTGGGAGAGCCTCTGGTGATTCATAAAATAGGAACGAAGAACGAGCAGGGTGAACGTGTAGGTGAGTTGTTGCGACGCGTTGGACTTGATCCTGATTACCGCAAACGCTACCCACACGAGTTTTCGGGTGGGCAACGTCAACGCATCGGTGTCGCTCGCACGCTGGCTCTGAATCCGAAACTGATAGTGGCAGATGAGCCGGTTTCAGCTCTCGACGTTTCGGTACAGGCCCAGGTCGTCAATCTGCTGCAGGATCTCCAGAAAGAGTTCGGCCTCACCTATCTTTTTATCTCGCACGGTCTCGCCGTCGTTGAACACATCTCAACGCGAGTGGCAGTCATGTACCTAGGGCGGATTGTGGAAATTGCCGGTGCCGCGGACTTATACCTGCGACCTCTTCACCCATATACGCAGGCTTTGCTCTCGGCGATTCCGGTTCCGGATCCGAAGCGAAAGCGCGAGCGCATCGTATTGCAAGGCGACGTGCCCACGCCCATCAATCCACCTTCCGGCTGCCGGTTTCGTACCCGCTGCCCCATTGCCATTGACGAGTGTGCGCGGATTAACCCTGAGTTGCGCGAGTTGTCACCGGGCCATCGGGTCGCATGCATTCGTGTGCCGGGCTGGAGTGAAGCACCCAAAGCTGAGTAAGAACAATACCACCCGAAACATAAGTCTACGAGAAGTCGTATGAAGCGCCACGAAGTGGTACTTGGTTAGTCGATTATTCTAGAGTTGGACGGCAGCTATCTCCGTCCTCAATCCCCAGGAGGAAAGCGATGAGCGACTCGAACATCGAAACCTTTCAACCGCCACCACCACCGCCCGCGGCTGATGCTCCGGCTCCACGTCCCTTGCATTTGAGGATGCCGGCGATAGCGCTGTTCGTGCTTGGCGTCCTGATCCTCATTGGCGGAATTGCAAACTTTATTCCCGGAGGAGTTTGGACAGGTCTCGCCTTCGCGTTTTGGGGAGTGCTGCTGTTCGCCTTCAGCTTCATCCGACTTCCTCAAGCAACAAACGCAGAAGGGCCGCCGATGTCAGGCGTGCAGAAGGTGATGGGAATCTTCTACGAACCCACCCGCGTGTTTAGAAATCTAAGAGCGCACCCGCACTGGCTCGCAGCGCTCTTGGTAATAGGTACAGTCAATGCTCTTTACTTCGCAGCCTTCACGCAGCGGCTGACCCCCGAGATCATCGTAAACTACACGTTCGATAAACTGGCTGACAGTCCGATAAAGCCCCCCGCTGAACAAATGGACGTGCAAAAGGAGAATGCGCTTCAGCAAGCAACGTTACCAATCCAAAGAGTTCAGACGGCCGCGAAGAGCTTTGTGATTGTTTTTCTCTTTGGTTCGTTTATAGCTGCCGTTTGTTTGTTGGGAGTGCTCGCTTTCGGAGGGCGCATCAATTTTTGGCAAGCATTCGCGGCTACCCTCTATGCATTGTTGCCGATTGCAGTAGTTTCTAAAATCGTGAGCCTAGTCATCCTCTACATCAAGGCGCGAGATGACATTCACCCGATTATAGGCCAGGAAACTCTAGTGCAGGACAATCTGGGCATACTGTTCGCGCCGGCCGACAATCCGGCGCTCTTTGTCCTGGGCTCCGCCTTCGGCGTTCTATCTTTTTACGGCTTGTGGTTAAGGGCTAAGGGTTTAGCCAACGCCGGGCAAAAGGTCAGTTCCAGCGCCTCGTGGGGAGTCTCAATTACCTTGTGGATTCTGGGCCTGATCTTTGGGATGATCTTCGCTACTCTGTTCTCCAGCTTTATCTCCTGACTTGCAGAAACAAAAAAGGAAAACGGGTAGCGCCCCAGCTGCCCAAGTTTTATGCGCACTGCCCTCAACTGCGTGGAGCTACTCGTATCTGAGCGATTCGATAGGGTCGAGGCGAGCGGCCTTCCATGCCGGCCAGAGCCCAAAGACCAGGCCGATGCCGACACTGGCCACGAAGCCACCAATCGGCGCCCACAGCGGCACATAAGAGGGAAGCAGGAGCCGGAGCAGGAACGTAGAGAGCCAACCTATCGAGAGGCCGACTATTCCGCCAATGCCGGTGAGAGTGGCGGCCTCAATTAAAAACTGCCACATGATGTCGCTGCGCTTGGCCCCGATTGCTTTACGCACACCGATTTCCCGGGTGCGTTCAGTGACTGAAACCAGCATGATGTTCATCACTCCGATTCCACCCACCATCAATCCCACCGAAGAAATAACCACCATGGCGATGGCGAGCCCGGCAGTAATCGAGCGGAAGTTATCGAGGATGCTTTCGGCGGTCTCCATACCGAAGTTGTCGGGCGCTACAAACCCCACTTGCCGCCGCACCCGCAACAGATCACGAACCTGATCTTTTGCTTCATCCATCTGACCAGGTTTCCCGACAGCCAGAACGTAGATGTCATCGGCATTGGGTTTGAGCTTCTTGGCGACACTGAAAGGTAGATAGATGACGTTGTTTTGATCGTCGCTGCCTCCACTGATGAGAAACTGCTCGCGTTTCTGCAACGTGCCTACCACCCGAAACTCATCGGCGCCGATCTTGATCGTCTGCCCGACCGGGGAACCAAATTTAAAAAAGTCATCGGCCACTTTTGAACCGATCACGCACACGTCTTGCTTCGTATCTTCTTCCGACTGAGTGAAAAACCTTCCTTCCGAAACAATCTGAGTTCCCGCACGTTCAAATTCCGGCAAGGTGCCTTGCAACGCAACCCCGGCGGTTGTCTTTCCTCCACCTGAAACCAGGAGCTTCTGGCCGAAGAAGTTATTCGTGATATCGAGGAAGGGAACTGACAATTCAATTGCGGGTAGATTGGAAAGCGCGATTGCATCGTCGTAGGTCAGCTCCTTGCGCATGCGCTCTTCGCGCGATCGACGTCCGACGTGAATTCCCGGAGTAAACTTACTGATGAAAATCGAGCGCGTGCCGAATGATTCCACTTCTTTCTTTACCGACACGTCAATGCCGCTGATGATTGAGGCAATCAACATGACGGTGATCACACCAATCACCACACCAAATACGGTTAGGAACGAGCGGAGTTTGTTGGCCAGTAAGGTCGACAACGCCATCCTAAGATTCTCATAAATGTCACTACGTAAAAGCTTCATAATCCAAAACCGAGCTTTGAACTTTGAGCTTTGAACTTGGTTCTTTGATGAGCTACTCATCGCGGAGAAGTGAAGCAAAGATCAAAGTACAAAGATCAAAAAACAAAGAACAACTCACTCTGCCCTTAAGGCTTCAATCGGATCAAGTCTGGCGGCTTTCCACGCTGGAAAAACGCCAGCCATCACCCCCACACCCATGGAAACGCCGACAGCGATAAAGACTGCGCCCAGCGAGAGGAACGTGGGAAAGAAGAAAGCGGTAAGCACTCGACCGATAATCCAGGCAATCGTGACGCCAATCGCTCCCCCAATCGCCGAAAGAGTCACGGCCTCAACCAGGAACTGCTTGAGAATATCCATTTGACGTGCACCAAGGGATTTCCTGATCCCGATCTCCTTTGTTCTTTCGGTAACGGAAACCAGCATGATGTTCATAATCACGATCGCGCCCACGAATAAGGCAATGCTGGGCACCGCAATGGCCACAATGAAAATAGTTCCGAATAAACGGTCTCGCAGTCCCGTAATCGCATCAGGAGTGACAATGCCAAAGTTATCTTTTTCTTTGGGGGCCAACTTGCGACGCACGCGCATCAGAAACCGCGCTTCATCGACCGCATCATTGAATAGATCATCCGTCTTTGAGGTGGCCACGAAATAAAGAGACCGCTGACGAATCAACCCGCCAAAGTTGTTGGAGTAGGTCTTCAGCGGTATGAGTATGAAATTATCCTGCGGGATGCCGAAGACCATACCTCGAGCGGTTTCGATGCCGATCACCCGGTATGGCAGACCGGAAATGGAAATTTCCTGGCCTACCGGACTGCCGGCCGGAAACATCTTGGTCGCCACGTCGGCCCCGACATAGGCGACACGCTGTGCCGCATCGTTCTCGGCTTCCACCATAAAGCGGCCGTCCGCGATGTCTCGATTCTCGATGTCTGCGATGGCGGCAGTCGCACCGGAAACGAAAACACCCTCGAGAATTTGGTCACCGCGTTTCACTTCTGATGGTGTGTCCCGGGCCCGGGCACCGATCTTACCGATCAGTGTAGCTCTCTCTTTGAGATACTCGTAATCTTCCAGGGTTAGATCTTTGTTCCTACGTTGGGCGGCGGCGATGGTGTCGGTATCTTTGAAATCCTCGAGCGGGTTGAACCGCCGAACTGTAAACGACTTGGCTCCGATGCCGGCAATTTTCTCGTCTACGTAGCTGTTGAAGCCTTGGATCAACGAGTAAACCACTACGACCGCCATCACGCCGATGATCATGCCCAGCAACGTCAGCGCCGAGCGCAATTTGTGCGCCCAGATGGCCGCTATCGCTAGCTTCAGGGTTTCGATGAATTTCACGATTCAGTTACTACGGTCGAATGCCGATATTGTTGCAATTAGGGGTTAAGAGTTCAAGCAGGGGACACTGATTCGACTATTCCCAGCGCAGAGCCTCAATCGGGTCCAGTCGCGCCGCCTTCCAGGCGGGCCATAGACCAAAAACGATGCCCACCAAAGCGGATATCCCCACGCCCATTGCGATGGCCCACAAAGGAACGTAGGCCGGAAGCGGGGAGTATTTGTTCATGAGCAAGCTCGCAATCTCGCCCACGATCAATCCGGCCAGACCTCCAATCGCCGTTAGGACAACGGCTTCAATGAGAAACTGAGAGAGTATATTCAGTTTCGTAGCGCCCACGGCCTTGCGAATGCCGATCTCTTTAGTCCTCTCAGTAACGGAAACGAGCATGATGTTCATCACCCCGATTCCGCCGATCATCAGCGCCACAAACGAGATGGCCGTAAGCACCAGCGCGGTAGCCCCGGTAAGTTGATTGTAAACGTCGAGTAACGAATCCTGCGAAGAGATACCGAAGTTGTTGGGTGCGTTTGCGGGAACACGCCGGCGCCGGCGCAGGATGTCAGTCATCTCATCCATTGCCGACTTCACCTGGGCGCGCGAGTGTGGACGGATGATGATGAAAAACACCACTTCGGGAAAAGGCCGATCCGGATAGTACTTGTCGAAGGTGGATATCGGCATAAAGATCGAATTATCACGCGACTGCCCAAAAAAATTACCGAGCGGCTCCATGACGCCGATCACGCGATACGGATTACCATTGATCCTGATCTCCTTGTCAACAGCATCCGCAAAAGGAAACAACGCGCGCATCACGTCAACGCCGAGAATGCAGACGTTTGACCGATCCTGCATATCGACGTCATTAATAAAGCGTCCGCTTGCGACGTACTGGGTATGGACAAACTCATAATGAGGAGTCACACCGAAGAGAATTGGAGTATCGGTCTGTTTGTCCTGATAACGCGCGGTGGCGGCGATCATGCGGTGAATCGGAGATACCCCCGCGATTGAAGGGGCCTCGCGACGAAGTGCCTCGGCGTCGTCCATCGTTAAATCTTTTCGGTGGATCTCTTCCGGGCCAGGCGGGCGACCGAAGCTAGGGGCAAATTTTGAGAGGAAGATTGTATTTGAACCCAGCGACTCGATTTGAACAGCAAAAGCTCGGTTCAAACCCTGGATGATTGACACCATGAATATGACCGTGACCACGCCAACGCTGACACCGAGTATGGTCAGCGAGGAGCGCAGCTTGTTGGCGCGTAGCGTGTCGAAAGCCATCAAGGCCGATTCTTTTACGTCGTCAAGTCTCATAAGGTAGTCAGTAATCAGTAGTCAGTTGCTAGTGAACTTTGTGCTTTGCATTCTTGTTGCATCCCGAGAGCTACAAAGCACAAAGTACAAAGTTCGAAGAACAAGGCAAGCACCAACTACGATTTCAAAGCAACACCGACAACGAACTATTCGGCACGCAGCGCCTCGATCGGATCCAATTTCGAGGCGCGCCAAGCCGGCCACAAGCCGCTGATAATTCCCACTACAGATGAAACCCCGACTCCAAGCACGGCTGAGGTAATACTAATCAGCAACGGGAAACCAATTAGTGCCGAAATGATGTAGGCCAGGCCAAACCCTGTCCCTACGCCGATAGCACCACCGAGGGCAGTCACGGTTACCGCCTCGATGAGGAACTGGGTCAGGATATCTTTCCGCCGGGCGCCGATAGCTTTGCGAATACCAATCTCTTTAGTTCGTTCAGTAACTGAAACGAGCATGATATTCATCACGACGATGCCGCCTACCACCAGGGAGATTGCAGCCACACCAATAGTTACGATGTAAATGTTTGACGTTGCCGTTCCATAAAGATCAAGAAAGACGTCTTGTGTCTCCAGCGAGAAGCCTTCGTCGGCTCCGTCGGCAAAGATCTTGCCACGGCGGTTGCGCATGATCGTGCGTACTTGATCTTCAGCCGCTTCGAGTTGCTCCGCGCTGGGAACCTGAATGAACGCGATAATCGAGCTTCTGGACCCGAAGGATTTCTGGTAGGAGGAGTAGGGGATATAGACGACATTATCGCGGGAGAAACCGAAAACCGAGCCCAGGGGTTCCAGCACGCCAACAATCGTGTAGGGCCGCCCAGCGATCCTGATTTCTCTTCCTACTGCCCGATCAGCCGCAGCGTCGCCGAAGAGGTTCTTGAGAATGTCGGGCCCGACCACGCAGATCTCGCGCCCTGAGTCGCCTTCTGCTTCCGTCCAGATGCGGCCCGAGTCGATCGCGACCCCATCAATATCGAACATCGTCGTCGGCGTCACGCCGCGAACGCGCACTCCATCTGACTTTTGATCTGCGTATTTGACCGTCTCGTACGCATTCGCGGCGACGCCCACCCGCCAGCAAGACGTGCAAAGCCGCGCGATCGCTTCAGCGTCTTCGTGCGTCACGTCCTTACGTTTGTTGAATTTTATGAACTCTTCTCTCGACCTGATGATCTGGGGTTTCTTGGAAATTGTGAAGACGGTCGAACCCTGAGACGAAAAGGTCTGAGCTACAGTCTTGTCCAGGCCCTTGATAATCGTGACGACGGCGATGACCGCGGTTACGCCGACGACTATGCCCATCAAGGTCAGGGAAGTGCGCAGTTTGTTGGTGCGGAGACTTGAGGTGGCGACCCGGAAAGCTTCCCAGAGTGCGGCAAAGCGAAATATAAAATGTCTGGGACGTGATTTTGAAGAGAGCCCTATCCGTCGTCCGAACTCATGACTACCTGGCGAAGTGCCTTGCGTTTCCTCAGTCTCATCGGATCTCATCAGAGCCACCTTGCCTCTTGCCTCGGGTGTCCCTATTTGATTTTCTCGTCCTTTTCGATCAATCCGTCGCGGATAGAGAGTATGCGATGAGCGCGCGCAGCAATGTCGCGCTCATGCGTCACCACGATAATCGTGTTGCCTTCAGAGTGGAGGCGCTCAAAGAGGTCCATGATTTCCATGCTGGTGTGGGTGTCGAGCGCGCCCGTCGGTTCGTCCGCCAGCAGAATTGAGGGATGGTTCACGAGGGCTCGGGCAATGGCCACACGCTGTCGTTGCCCGCCCGAGAGTTCGTTGGGACGGTGCGTCACGCGGTCCGCCAGGTCGACCGCTTTGAGCGCTTGCTTGGCCATCTCATGTCGCTGGGTCGAACCAATTCCGCCATAAATCAGCGGCAATTCTACGTTGTGCAGGGCAGTTGCACGAGCCAGCAGGTTGAAGGTCTGAAATACAAAACCCACTTCCTGATTGCGAATCCGCGCCAGTTCATCGTCGTCCATCTCTGACACGTTCTTGCCGTTAAGCCAGTACTCGCCCTTTGATGGTGTATCGAGGCAGCCAATCAAGTTCATCAGGGTAGATTTACCCGATCCTGATGGGCCAATAATCGCAATGTATTCGCCCTTGCGAACCTCGAACGAGACACCATGTAACGCGTGTACTTCCTCGGTGCCCATCTGGTAGGTCTTCCAGATGTCGCGCATCGAGATCAGGGAGATTGGACGATGCTGCCCGTTGACTTGCGCTCGCTGGAGGGCCGGTTCGGTTGGCAGAGTTGCGAGTGTAACGTCGCTCATTAGCTGGCCTCGTTCGCATTTGCGTTAGCGCCGGTCTTTCGTTCCTGGCGTTTGACAGCCAGTCCGTCCTTCAAGGTTTTGAGTACCCGGCTGGGTCCTCGGACAATCTCCATTCCGGCCTGCACACCACTGGTGATCTCGATGTCGGCTTCTCCCGTGATCCCGGTAGTCACTTCAATAAATCTCACCTTCATGTTGCCGTCGAGAACGTATACGCCCTTGAGATTTTTCGGTTTTTCAGTGGAAGCAGGAGTGGGCACGCTTCCCGCCATGGTCGCCGATGGCGAAGGCGGCGGGGTTGGGGCCTTCTCGACAATCGCTTCCAGCGGCACTGCCACTACATTGTTCTTTACCTCGGTGGTTACTGTGGCGGTAGCGCTCATGCCGGGCCTAAGACCGTTTCGGACCTCATCAGTCAGGTCACGCAGTTCGACGGTTACCTTGAATTCTTTTGCCTCCTGTACGTTCACGCGAGTTGACAGGCCGCCCTGAGTATCAGATTTGGAGATCGCCAGGGGATTCTTTTGTGTCACCACTGCCTGGATCTCTTTTTCGCCCAGGGCATCAACTTTAACTTTCACTTGCTGTCCCACGTCGACCTTGGAAATCTCGGTTTCGTCCACGTTGACTTCAACGTTGATCGTAGACATGTCGGCGATGGTCATTAAGGGCGTGGTCGAAAGACCAGCGACGGCATATTCACCGACTCTCGTCGGGATGTCAGCAACTACGCCGTTCAGCGGCGATACCTGAGTTGCCTTAGATCGCTGGCTCGATTGACCTCGCAGAAGCGCCTGTTGCTGGCTCGCCCGCATCTCGGACGACTTGATGCCTGTCCTGGCGTCGCCCACGGCGATGCGCTGTTGGTTAGCGCGTTCGACCGTTTCCTTAACCGAGATCTTTTGCGACTCTAAATTCGCTCGCGCGGTTTCAACTGCAATCTTCGCCTGGTCGTAACGATCTCGCGCCGCGTCGTACTCAAAGCGGGAGGCCACACCTGCTTCGATTAAGTCAGTATAACGTTTGAGCTCGCGTTGCGCGGTGTTGAGGTCCACTAACGCGCGGTCGACGGAGGTTTGCAAAGCAACCAGCTGCTGGCGTGCGGAGGACACTGAAGCTTCGGCCACTACCAAACTTTGCTGGGCTGAAGAGACGGCATTACGCGCTGACTGGACATCGTTCATCGAGGCTTGCGCCGCGGCCCACTGGGCTTCTTGACTGGATTGAAGCTGAGTTGGATCGATGCGCACCAGCGGCTTACCCTGAACTACCTGATCGCCGGCGTTTACATAGATCTCTTCAATCCGGCCGGGGACCTCACTCGTTAGTTTGATGTAGCGTACGGGACGTACCTCGCCAGAGGCGGTTACTGTCTGCCGAAGTTCGGGCCTGACTTCAATCTTAATAGTCGTCACCTCAGCCTGTTCCTTACGGCTGGCGAAGACGCTGACAATTATTATGAGCGCCAACACCGCCACTGCGGACACGGCGATAATAATTTTCTTCTTACGGGTTAAGGCCATGAGATGTACCCTGGAGCAGATTTTTAAGCTCGCGATTGGCGATAACTAAGAATTTCGCACAGAAATGCGCTAAGTCAAAGCCGCGCGTTCGAGTAGCTTCTACGTCTGAAAATGCCAAACAGTTTCATTTAAGACCAATTCGGACTGCTCAAACGACCCCCCTCCACCTGGTATGGTTGTTCCCGGTTTCCCCAGACTTCGTAACCTTGCGAGTCTAGGCAAGAATCAAGTAACGGGCAGTTGATTACAGAAGTTCAGAGTTCAACTATCAGGTTGCCGTACCGCGGCTACAAAGTAGAGTTTGAACTCTAAACTGACCACAGCCAGGAGCTCACGATCGTTGGCGCGTCTGCCACTTTCGCGCTAGAATGACCTGCTTCTCGTGGCTCTATCCTACTCCGACTTTGGATTTAGACACCGTATTGCCAGCCGCTGATCACCGAATAGATGATTACTTGTGAAAGGTGCAAAACGGAAAACCTTGATGGCTCGCAGTATTGCGACGAGTGTGGGGCTCCTTTAAGGCCGAATTTCCGGTCCAATCCCACGGGCGCCGGTGGATTGCGGGCTGACGCCGACGGGCAGAATGGTTCACATGCCCCGGCCATCAAGCAGCCGGAATTTGCCAGCGGTTCGCACGCAGGGGTCAATTTCGCATCTTCCCTTGGCTCCGAAGCGAGACCACATGCCTGGCTGGTGATAGAGCGTGGCCGCTCGCTAGGCAAGAAATTCACTCTTGGCAATGTTGAGTCTCAAATCGGGCGCTGGGATGCCGATGCAGGCATCTTTCCCGACGTTGATCTTGACTCGGATGACCCGGAGGCAAAGGTATCTCGGCGTCATGCGCGTATTACGCTTCGCGGGGGGAAGTATTTTCTGGAAGATTTGGGATCGACTAATGGAACGTTCTTGAATCGAGGGAAGAGGTTGCTGCCAGGACACCTGCAACCTTTGCAGAGTGGGGACGAGATCATTGTGGGGAAGACTTTTCTCCGCTTTCACATAAGCACATGATTTTCGGCGCGGAATCTTCCGCGAAGTGATGTGCAAGAGGCTTAGCAATCGTCTCCCTGAAAGGGCTAACGCGATTAATGGCTGTATGCATCGAATGTGGCGCCACGGTAGCGGCTGGCGAGTCCTTCTGCGGCGGTTGTGGAGTTCAGCAGCCTGCAGTTGCCGAAGCGTCGGCGAGCGCCAGCTTGAACCAAGCCTCTGACCATCTAGAACCACCAACGGCAAAAGTTGCCGAGGAAGAAGTAGTTGAGCAAGTGAACGATTCAGTTCCGGAAGCAAGCAGACACACCGGTCAACTCAGTAGTGATGCTGAGAGAGCCAGTAAGCCCACGGCCGAAGCAACCAGCGCCAGCGCTTCCGCTGATCCAAAGCCCATATCGTCCGACTCTCTCAGCGGTCCTGGGACGGAGGGCGTGAAAGTTCCAAGCACGACCAGTGTTCCGCACAAAACCACTGGAGGGCATCAACCCACAATAAAACAGTTAGACGGAGGTACGGTCCTGAACGGTCGCTACGAGATTGCCCGTCGTATAGGCGGGGGCGGCATGGGCGCGGTCTACCTGGCCAAGGATCGGAATCTGGGTGACGCCTCACGCGCCGTGAAGGAGATGGTTGAAGCACACCTCGATCCGAATCAACACGAAAAAGCGATCGGCGACTTCAAACGCGAGTCGCTGCTATTGACTTCACTTGAGCATCCTTCCATCCCCACCATCTACGACTATTTTTATGACGAGTCGCTGGGACGTTTCTACCTGGTGATGAAATACATTTCCGGCGGAGATCTGTCTTCGCGTTTGCGGAATGCGCCGGGTGGGCGAATCGATGAGAAGACCGTGACGGACTGGGCCATGCAGATTGCGGATGTGCTTCATTACTTGCACACCCGTCCCAAACAGATCATCTATCGTGATCTCAAGCCCGCGAATTTGATGATTGACGGGAATAGCGGCCGCGTAATGCTCATTGATTTTGGAATTGCCCGCTGGGTGAAGCTGGAAGAAAAGGGTGTGACGGCGGTAGGCACAATGGGCTACGCGCCACCGGAGCTCTTCGCCGGCAGAGTCGAACCCCGATCTGATGTTTACAGCCTCGGTGCAACTATGTTTCACCTGTTGACGGGATCGGATCCACAAGACAATCCGCTGCTGATTTTTGACTTCGCCAAGAATCCGCGGCCACGTCAGATCACGCCCTCGCTCTCGAGTGAGGTAGAACAGATTCTGATGCGGTCCGTCGAGTACAAGTTGGAAGATCGTTTCGTGTCCGCGGGCGAGATGCGCGACGCCCTGGCTACGCATCTGGAGAGGTTGTTGGCTGGGCGAGTTAGCTATGGAATGCCCGCTCCGCAACTCGGTAGCGAAACCGTTCAAGTCCAAACCGTTTACTGCGGCTTCTGTGGGGGAAGAATCGCAGGGGATGATGTTTTCTGTGCACACTGCGGAGGGAAACAACCACTGGCGGGAGTAGGCGCGAGCGCAACCTTGCGTGCCTCTCGTCCTACAGCCAAGCTGGTGGTGGCCGGGACAACCGAACTCGATGCGTCCTTCATTTTGCAGAAAGATAACAATCTCGTTGGTCGGACGGATCCGCATTCGAACATCTTCCCGGAAATCGATCTCTCAAAGTTCGATCCCGAGACCAAGGTTTCGCGTCGTCACGCGCGCATCTGGTTGGAAGGCGAAACTTTCCTGGTAGAAGATCTTGGTTCCGTGAATGGCACAGTCATTAATGACTCCGTGAGGCTGGCGCCACGTCAGCCGCGAGTGCTGGACAGTGGAGATAAACTTCGGCTCGGGGAAACCACACTACATTTTCTTTTGGGATAGTGTGAGGATTGTTGGATTTAGATTGAGATTCTTTTCACCATCTTCTTGTCGACAGATCTAACACAAAAATAAAATCAAAAATTTCAACAATGACTGCCAGGGTTGAAGAAGCCGCGGTAACGCGGACCCACTCGAGAACGCATAACCGGAAACAACTCGAGGAGAGTCTTCCGGCGCCTTTTTCGTTGCGGTGCGGAGCCATGTTAATCGATTACATCATTCTAGTAGGAATCGTGGCCTTCAGCACGCTCATCGCCCGAATGCTGGGTGGTGGAGCTCGTACCGCGGCCAGCTCAGCTGAGACAGTCGGGGTCATGATCGCGATTTCAGTGTCGGTGCTTAACCTGGGTTTGCTTGCCGGATTCACTGGTAGAACTCTTGGCAAGTGGGCAACCGGACTCAGAGTACAGCGAACAGATGGAGCAAAACCGGGAGTGGGTCGGGCCTTCCTTCGCCACTTTATTGGTTACCCCTTATCATTCTTAACCTTGGGGTTTGGCTTTCTCTTGGCTGCGCTAAGTACCCGCGGGCGGGCTCTACACGATCTGATCGCGGATACGATCGTGGTTCGGGAAGGCTGATCGCGCGGCTAACTGTTGCGGGAAGGTTTTCAGACGTCGGACAATTAGGCCGAGTTTTCAAAATAGGAGTAGTGTTTGATAGGGTGACCCAACTACAGAACCGAAGGAGCGCAGAGACCAGGTCTGGATGGAATGGCTAATCGGATGGGTTACGGCGTTCTACTGTTTGCCTGGTTGGGTGGAATCACCGCAAGACCCGGTCGCAACCGCTTCTCGGTTCCGTAATTGAGTTGCAACCGCCGAGTGCTCTCAGATTAAGACATCCAAGATAAGATAGAACTTGAGTTCTGCGATCTAAAATCTGCTAACCGTAACTTATTCATAGCATGCCTGAGTTAATAGTCAGATATCCGGACCGAGCGCCGGACCATTTCCCCCTCGGACGTTTACGGATCACGTTGGGCCGTTCAGCCCGCAACGATCTATGCATCCCTGACCCCTTCGCTTCGCGTGTGCATGCCGAAGTGCGCCGCGAGGGGGATGAATATTTCCTTCAGGACCTCGGCTCGGCAAACGGCACCGTTTACAACGGGCTGACGGTTGAGGGTACTGTGCCGCTCACCGCCGGGGGTCGTATCCAGATCGGCGAAACTGAGATCATCTTTGACGACGGCACCTACAATTCGAGCATGGGCGCCACCATGATCACGGACAATACCGGCTCGATGCCCGAGGCGACGATTGCGTTGGCATCAGGCGACCGCACCACCTCGGGTTTGCTGGAAGCGATCGAAGGTGCACGCACAAAACCCGAAGAGATCACCACTACGCGCAAGGAAGGCGATTTGCTTGCCCTGATCAGCAAGGTGGGAGTCACTCTGCTAGCCTCGACGACGCTCAGCGAAACCCTGGAACAGATCGTTTCCCTCGTGTTTGAGGCGGTGCCGGCAGATCGCTGTCTGCTCATGATGCGCGACGAAGGCAGTCAGGAGCTGAGAGTGGCGGTAGCGCGGCTGCGTGACCGGGTGGGCGAAGTGGGTGAAATTCGGGTAAGCCGTAACGTTTTGGACGAAGTGGTGATGCGCGGGAAGTCGGTCCTGACTTCAGACGCTCAACACGATCCGCGATTTGCGAGCGGCACAGTAGTGCTGCAGGGTATACGGTCTGTCCTGGCGGTGCCACTGGGAGTGTCCGAGAAGGTTTTTGGGATCGTCTACGCAGACTCACCCATCGCCGATGGCCGGTTCACTGAAGATCACCTTAAGGTTTTGACGACGCTGGCTTCGGTGGCAGCTATCCGGGTAGAGAATGCGCGACTTGTGGAAGCCCGCCTCCAACAAGAGCGGCTGGAGCGCGAACTACAGCTTGCCATGGAGATTCAGCAGCGTTTTCAACCCACTGCGCCGCCAGTGGTACCGGGTTATGAGCTGCAGGGTATTAGTTTTCCCTGTTACGAAATAGGTGGTGATTACTACGATTTCATCGAGCGTGAAGATGGACGGCTGGTAATTGCTCTCGGCGATGTATCGGGCAAGGGGACGGCTGCCGCGCTCCTGATGTCTTCACTCCATGCATCAGTTCATGCACAGGCCGGATCGCATGACACTTTGTCGGAGACAATCTCGGCGGTGAACCGCTACTTGGCTGACAACATTCCGGCGAATCGCTTCGTCACCCTGTTTTACGCCGAATTGGATCCCGCTTCGGGTGCCCTCACATTTCTCAATGCCGGTCATAATCCGCCGCTGATAGTCCATGCTGCAGGTACCGTCGAACAGCTCGCTTCCGGAGGCCTGCCGCTGGGAATAAAACGTAACGCGGAATATCGCGAGGGCCGCACGCAAATGCAAATGGGAGACGTTCTGGTAATTTACTCCGATGGTGTCACTGAAGCTGCCAGTCCGTCCGGGGAGGAGTTTGGTGTTACGCGACTTTATGAGGTGGTATCCCGCAATATCGAAGCCTCGGCTGCCGGGGTCCGCGACCGGATTGAATCAGCCTTAACTAAATTCTCTCAGGGCACACAGGCTGCCGACGATATTACGCTGGTGATCGTCAAGCGTCAGGCCGAGACGAAACAACTCTCGGTAGCAGGAGTTGGCGCTGATTAGCTCCCACTCGCTCGCGGCCATCTCTTCGCATGAGTGATCCACAGATTGAACTAGACATCCTCGCAATTTTTTCCCACCCGGATGATGCGGAGTTGTCCGTTGCGGGCACCTTGCTCAAGCTGAAAGCGCTCGGCTATCGCACCGGCGTGGCAGATATGACACGCGGTGAAATGGGTACCCGTGGTACACCCGAACTGCGCGCGACGGAGGCGTTGGAAGCAGCGCGCGTAATGAATCTTGATGTGCGCATAAATCTCGAACATCCAGATGGACACGTCTGGCCCAGTGAAGAGTCACGCAAAGCAGTCGTAAGAATTATTCGCAGTTACCGACCCCGAGCCTTGATGACAGCGCACTGGGACGATCCTCATCCCGACCACGCTAATACCTGTCGCATCGTGCGGGAGGCGGCACGACTCGCGACCATGGCCCGATATGACGCCGAAGCAGGTCAGCAACCGGCCAAAATGCCGGCGCTGATGCACTCCATCTATTCCCGGCTGGTCATTCCGTCATTTATTGTCGATGTTTCTGATTTCGTAGAAGAGAAGATGCGGGCCATCAAGGCCCACGCTTCACAATTCTACAGTGCGGAATCGAAAGAACCTGTCACGCGTATCAGCGAAGAAGGCTTTCTGCAGCAAACTGAGCTTCGGATGCGTTACTTTGGTTCGCTGATTGGCGTCAACGCCGGAGAAGCATTCTACGTACGCGAGGCGCTTAACGTTGAGGATCCAGTCTCGTTATTGATGAGGCCGATGAATATCTACTCTTAGCAGACAGTACTTTGAGCTTTGTACTTTGTTCTTTGTAGTTGGAACAGCGATGAGCAGCCGGCTACTTCAAACTCAAAGTACAAGGTCAAAGTACTAAGTACAAAGCTCAAAGAACAAAGTACCAACTGTTTAATTTTTAATCTCCTGTGATTCGTTCGTAGCCCTCCCCTCTTTTTTCGTTTCTAACACCGAGCGCGCGACTGCCAGAGTAGCGATAGCCCGAGGAGCATCTGCGGTAAATCCGCGGGCTAGTTCAACTGCGCGATAAATGTCTTCCTTCGCGAGCAAACCGAAGATCCCGGCCAGATCGAAGTTCTCCACCGTATTATTCGTGGTGGAGGCCCCACGTCCCATGGCGAAACGAGCGCTGATCTGGGCGTCCTCGCCGCTGAATTCAGAGGCTGAGTTTGCGGCTTTAACCGCTTCTGCGAGCGCTTCCCAAACCCGCCCCCGGTCGATGTCATACATCTGACTCGCCACTCCCACGAGTGCGCGAGCATGATCTCCGTCACTGCCGCCAATGCGGCGGCCGACTGTCGCCGCTTCATTTAGCACTTCGACAGCGCGATTAGCGTCGGTCTTCTTGAGCAATCGCGCAACCTCCAACAGAGCCCAGGCGCGCTGAAAGTGTGTTAGTTCTGCGGTGGCCAGAAAACGCATCGCTTCCTGCGCGTCCTTTTTATCGATTGCCCGACTTACGAGGGTGAAGTCCACATGGGCGCGAGCCCGCTTGCGTAGATCGCTGTCCGCAATCTTGTCAACCAGATCGCGCGCAGTTATCTCGCCTTTACGTGCCGCCACCAGCGCCGCCCTGGCATAGAGCAGATCGCGTTCGGCGGCATCGGTAACCCGCTCAGCGCGATCGAGCGATTCGCTCCCTTCATCACGCGTTTGATCCTCGGGAACCAGCCCGCGAGTGAGTAACCGATCGCGACCTGTGCGCAAATCTTCGCTAGCATCGGGAGCAATCGAGGAGAGTTGCACGCGGAGCTCAGGAGCAAGCTCGGGGGCATATTGCTCAAGCAGCGGAAGAATGCGGGCAATCATGAAATACAAGCCGCGGCGTCCGGCTACGGTGCGATCTTGATCGGGTGGTTGTGGCGGACGCAAAAGTATCTGGGTCGCTCCTCGCAGAAAGGCCGAACGAAGTTCGGGCGCGATGTTTGGAGCCACTATCTGGTCCCGCTGCTGGCTGGAATGATTTTGTCCGTTGCCTCTCACGATAATGTAGAGAAAAGGCGTAAACACGTAGGAAGACAAAACCGAAACGCCGACTGCGTCAGAGGTAGGATCGGCAACAGTGCGGGCGAGCATGGTAGCGAATCGTTGATCCGCGGCAGCCTGGTCCTTTTCCCTCAGCGCTGAAAGAAAAAATATTCCTCGAGTGGTAACCCGATCAAGGGCTGGCTCTGCAAACTGCAATGCGCGGCCAATGTCTCCCTCTTCCAGCAAGCGGCTGGCGAGTTGGAGTCTTTGCGCCAGGGCAAAAGGAGGATCCTCGGGATCGGCAGTTTTGAGTGTGGAAGGATTGACGTTGTCCGAATCCGGAGCGCTCGTTTCTCGATTGGTGTCGTCAGTTAGTTGGACCAGAAACTCTTCCGATAATGCTCGGTCGCGTCTGGCCGAAAGTCGCAATATTTCACTGCGCAGCTCGGGCGGCGACTGAATGTACTGGTTCGCGTCGCGGGCCGCCGATTTTCTTTGTTCTTCGTACCGCCGGAACGCTTCCTTGTCGGCGGTGTCGGCCGAGTCCCAAGCGCGGCGGAACAGCGCGCGCGCTTTCTCAACATCAGAGTCCCAAAGCGCATCGGCCGCCCGGGCTTGCACACGAGCGCGTAAGGTTTGGCTTTGATAACTGCGGGCCTCGTCCGCCAGCGAGGTCAAAAGAGAGATCGCAATGGTGCGGCGCTGGAGAGCGAGTGGATTCGGTTCCTCGCCTTTCGTGGTCTTCTTCTTCTCTGTCGGAACGGCTTTCGGAGCCTTGCTCTCCGGCGCCGGGTCCTGGCCATTAACTCTGAGAGCCGGCCGCAGAGATCCGAGCAGCAGGGCGACGAGCACGATAATGGCAAACCGGTGATCATGACTAATCAATTTGATTTCCTCTCCTTGCAGGTGCGGGGCGGGATAGAACGATTCTGGTGTGGTCATACGTGGGGATTGCGCTTCCAGTTCAGTCAAATCCTCGAAGAGCCCGGCTGCAGGCGCCTGTCAGAACGGCGCGGTAGCGACGCGGTCTTAACTGGAGGCATACGGCCAAATGGTTCTGACAGGGTTCGTAAGAGCCGTCGCCATCAGACCGGGTCGCTACCACGCGTCCGTTGTCATTGGGGTTCCTGAGACCCGCCGCAGATCAGACCGGGTCGCTACCACGCGTCCGTTGTCATTGGGGTTCCTGAGACCCGCCGCAGATCAGACCGGGTCGCTACCACTCGCCGTTGTGACCGGGGTTCCTGAGACCCGCCGCAGATCAGACCGGGTCGCTACCGCTCGCCGTTCTGACAGGGGGTGCGGGCCAAGCCGACACGAAAACCGGATCGACCACTGCACTGAGTTACTGCCCGCGCGGCGGCTGCACATCCGAAGGAGTTTTCTCGAGCACAGAACGAGCTACTGCGAGGGTGGCGGTGGCCCGCGGTGCTTCACCGGTAAAACTCTTAGCCGTCTCAACTGACCTTAAGAAGTCGTCGCGAGCAAGCGCTCGGAAAGCGCCCAACAAGTTGAAGTCTTCCGCGGTAGCGCTGGTTACCAACGTCATTGATCTGGTTTGCATCTGCGCAGTTACTCGAGCGTCGTCGCCAGTGAACCCTTCGGCGGAATTGGCAGCCTTGACGGCCTCACTGATTGTCTCCCAGGCGCGCACCCGATCAGCCTGAGTTAGTTCGGTGGCCACTGCAACCAGCGCCCGTGCGCGATCGGGGTCGCTACTGCCTATGCGTCGGGCTTCTGTTCCCGCGTCCTCGAGCAACTCAAGTGCACGGGAGCGATCAGAGGTCATCACAAGCCTAGCCGCCTGGGTAAAAGCCCATACACGTTGCAGACTAGTGATCTCACCACTCTTCGCTATGCGGGCAGCTTCCAGAGCGTTCTTCTCACTGATTGCCGACTGCGCGGTTTGAAAGTCGATGTAACTGCGTACTCGCTTGCGTAAATCGCTATCATCGATCTTGTCGACCAGCTGTCGTGCGCGCGGATCGCTTTTACCCGCAATAGCAATTGCCAGGTCGGCATAGATGGCGTCGCGCTCTTCAGATGTGGGGGCGCGGTCAAGGCGACGCTGCATGGTATCGAACGGGTCACTCGAGCTTTCCGATGCAATGCCACTTGTGATTCCCCGATTCTCACCGCTGCGCATTCCTTCCGATACGTCAGCCGCCATAGCCGCCATTTGCGCGCGCAGGTCGGCAGCTCTTTCAGGGGCATACTCCTCAAAGAGCGGGAGCAGGCGACGGATTACCATATACTTCCCGACACGGCCCGAAGATGTACGGTCCTGATCTGGCGGTGCGAGCGGCCGCAGCAAGACCTGCGCGGCCACGCGAAAGAAAGTCGCGCGAAGGGCGGGAGGAAGGTCGGGTCTGGGGGCCGGGGCCCTCCCTCGCCTTTGGTCAGCACCGCCGTCATTATCAAAAGTCACATACAAGAAAGGGGTAAACGCATAGGACGACAGACCCGAGATAGTGTTTGCGTCCGAAGCCGGGTCGCGTTCGGCGCGAGCAAGCAAGGAGGCAAATCCCTGATCGGCTGCCGCCGCGTTCTTTTCGCGAAGGGCCGAGAGGAAAATTATTGAATCCCTGTTTACCTGATCGAGCACAGGACCAGCAAACTCGAGCGCCCGTTCAACATCTCCATCTTCCAACAAGCGCCGCGCAAGAGCTAACCGCTTCGCCGCCGCTGCGGGTGCTGAGAAATCGTTGTCGGAGCTGTTTTGGCGCGCGTTGTCGCCAGCGGCCTCAGCCTCCTTCTGGTTTGCTTCCGCTAACCTCAGGAGAAATTCTTCGGCAAGCGCCCGATCGCGTTTTGCCACGATTCTTAGCACCTCTGCACGCAGATCAGGGCGCGCAGTCCTGATGGTGAAACCGGATGCCTGCTGCCTTTTTAACTCGTCGGCACCCCGTCGTTCGCTCTCGGCGTCTTCAGTCTCGGCGGCTTCCCAGGCCTTG
>JBGTLM010000156.1:0-9074 GCA_041744135.1 Pyrinomonadaceae bacterium | reverse complement strand
CGAGCCACATCGCCACACGAAACAAATCCTTCATGTGTGGCAACGCTTCAGCTTCAAACGCCGCCCATTTGTCGGCTTTCTCTGCTTGTCGATTTTGTCTGAACATCCCGCGGACAGTTGTCTCCAGCTCTTACTCCTGTTCCGACAACTATAATACCGAGTGACAGGTGATTTATTCCCACAGCAGAGGAAGAACGGAGCTCTCTCGCCATTTCACTTAATCTGCACCGGTATGGAAGAACAAATCAAGGATGACTCAAGAAGGCGGGAATATAAAGCCGGTGCATGAGTATTACATTGGCAGACCACATGGCAGACCACATGAACAGGCCGCTGGAGGTCACCGGGAGTTTAGATTGGTCTTTTAAAGTTCAGATGACGGTTCCTTGATCAGCTTAACTCAAGAGGAATCAACCGTCGCAAGCGTAAGGCGAAATATCCAGTTTTTCGCTTCTTAGCGACATTACTTCGCTTCTTAGCGACATTACATTGGTCATTCATCCAGAGGAGAAGAAACGAAATGAGAAAACAAATCACCCGGCACGCAACAACTGCTGTCGCTTTGCTTATGCTCTTGTCAGCGCTGGCATCGTCCGGCACTGCGCAGGAAATGATGGACAATAAGATGGACAAGATGAGCAAGAAAGGGCAGCCGACCGTAGCCATCATTCGCGCCGACTGGTGCACCGTGTGCCAGAAGCTCGAACCAGCCATGACAGAACTAATGGAACAATATAAGGATCGCCTTAACTTCGTCGTTCTCGACGTCTCAAACGATGAGAAAACTGCGGCGTCGGCTGTCACTGCACGCAAACTTGGCATTGGGAATTTCTTTGAGGCGAACAAGAAAAAGACTTCAACCGTTGCTATTTTCGGCGACAAGAACAAACTCCTCTTCAAGAAATATCACGATTCCGAGCGCGAAACGTTCGTGCGCGCATTCGATGACGCCATCGCCAAAACCAGCCAGCGCGGCTGACGCCTGTTCGCGGAGCCGAGGCTGGATTTCGGCTCGGGGGCAAACCAGTCGTGATTCAATGAGCCTTTGGAGGAGTCTGTGGGGAAAATAGCCGGATCGCGGGCTCGCTGGTTGAGTCATTTGTAGTCCGCAAGATGGACTATATCGATACTAGGAGTTTCACTCCGTAGGAGTGAGATGTTTATAGACTCGATCGCAACGTCTCATCAACTCCGTTCGGAGGAGCGGAATGCAACTAGAGCGGAATCTTCAAGATGCGCTCCGCTCCTCCGAACGGAATCCGAGGGGTAGTGCAGGTTCCGGTGCTATAGACATCCCACCCCTAACAGGGTGAAACAGAGGCCCTTTGTGTCTGCCAGAAAACGTGTAGCCCCCGGGCTTCTTTCTTCCGAAAGACTCCTCGCAGGCTCATTGGAGGGCTCGGATGAAGTTTGTTCCTTAGCAGCCAAGAAATCTTGCACAGAAACAAGAAGTTGGCGGTTTGTTTCACAGTACTGGTATTACGATGGATGGTTTCACAATCAATCTGCAAGACTACCTTGCCAACAGCTCACTACTGGCTTATCCAGCTGCGTTTCTCGCTGGCATGCTTATTAGTTTCACGCCGTGTGTTTATCCAGTCATCCCTATCCAACTCGGCTTCATCGGCGGACAAACGGCCCTGGCAGGTAACGAAGCTGAGTCCGGCAAAACAGGACGCGCCAGCCTGCGCGGGTTTTTACTCTCGGTGCTGTTTGTCACCGGCATGAGTATCGTCTACGCCGCGCTCGGCGCCTTCGCGGCGCTCACGAAAACAATTTTCGGCACGTGGGCCTCGAGCCCCTGGACGTATATCCTCGTCGGTAACGTTGTGCTCGTGCTTGCGCTCTCGATGCTCGACGTGTTTCAACTGCCGATGCCGCAATTCCTAACAAAGTGGAATCCGGAGCGCAAAGGTAGCGGCTATCTTTCGGCGCTGCTAATTGGAGCCGCCTCGGGACTCGTCGTCGGGCCCTGCACTGCGCCGGCTCTCGGAGCTGCGCTTACTTACGTTGGCAGTCAGGGCAACGTGGCGTTCGGCGCGTCGGTGCTGTTCGTATTCGCCTTCGGGATGGGGATGTTGATGATCGCCCTCGGAACTTTCAGCGGAGCGCTGGCGGCGCTACCCCGCTCGGGCGTGTGGATGGTGAAAGTTAAGAAAGCTTTCGGAGTCGTTATGATTCTGATAGCGGAATATCTGTTCATTCAAGCAGGGCAAAGATTTATTTGAACCCGTCGTTGTGAGGTAAAGAAAGTGAATCGCTTCTGGCAAGTAATCATATGGGTCGCACTTTTATCGGGCGCCGCAGTCTTTGTCGGATGCTCATTGAATGGAAGCACAGCCGGCACGACGAAACAATCCGCGCCTCCAGGCAGTGCGGGGGCAACCGCGAAAGGTACCGCAGTCGGCGACGTCGCGCCCGATTTTGAGCTTGCTTCAATCAACGGCGCGCCGGCATCGCTGGCGGGGTTGCGCGGTAAACCGGCAGTGCTAGTGTTCTGGACGGCTTGGTGTCCAACCTGCAAAGAAGAAGCGCCACATTTGAACGAACTCGCCGCGAAGTACGAACCGCGCGGCGTACGCGTGCTCGGCATTAACATTCAGGACAGCCTGGCGCGGACACAATCCGGCATTGACGACTTCGGTATTCGGTACGCAGTAGCTCGTGATGCTGATGCCTCCGTCGCCCGCCGCTACAACGTCACTGGAACGCCGACCGTTGTTTTTCTCGACAAACTTGGCGTGGTGAGATACTTCGCCAACGCGCTGCCAGAGGATTATCCTAAAAGACTTGATGCGCTGGTTGCCGGCAACTAAGGCCGTAGGACTTGACTGTGAGTTGCTCGACCTAAGTTGAGCTTCGTTGCCGGGGTCGTAACCCGGCGGAGAAGGAGAACAAGTGCACAGGCAAAACATTATTGTATTCGGACTTCTAGTTTCGGTTTTTGCAGTAGTCGTCGCGACCGTTGCGGGTTTAACAAAGGAATGGGAGCCTCTCGGCTCGCCTGGCTCGAACCTAACGCTCACCTCGACTACCATCGGCTCTGACTTGCTGGCAGCAGGCGAGTCTCCAACCGCTCCTGATTTCGGGTTAGGAACGTGGATCAATTCTGAGCCACTGACGCTAAGGGATCTCCGCGGTCGGGTTGTTCTGGTCGAGTTTTGGACTTTCGGTTGCTATAACTGCCGTAATACGCTGCCGTTCGTAAAGCGGTGGCACGAACGCTACAGCAACAAAGGCCTGACAATTGTCGGCGTACACTCGCCCGAGTTTGACAGTGAAAAGAAGATTGAAAACGTGCGGCGCCAGGTTGCTTCGCTGGGCATTCGCTTTCCGGTAGTCACTGATAATGAGTACAAAACCTGGCGCGCCTATAAGGTCGAAGCCTGGCCGACAATCTTCGTACTCGACAAGACCGGCCGCGTTCGTTGGAAGCATATAGGCGAAGGACGTTACGAAGAGACTGAACAAGTGATTGAGAAACTCCTCACCGAAGGCACCGACGCGTCTAATAAGAAAGAGTGATCGCTTCAAGGTCTAATTCGCGGCCTTAAGCAACAGTTTGCGCGTCAGCGCCCAGTCCTTATTGTAAATCTCCTGCTCGCGCGGTAGCACTTCGGTGCGCATGGTGTCTTCGGCAATCTGACCGAACATCTGCGGCGCGGTGGTGAGGGTCTTCGCGCGTGAACACGTACTACATCCTGTACCGTTGAGCTTACCCTGCGGAGAGGGTCTTGGATGTTTGATAAGATGATTCCATCGTGCAAGCATGGGGGATAAACTCGTCCGTTAATGTTTCTATAACTTGCCGTTCAGGAGGGACTCGACGTTTTCGTTTTGGTGCAACTAAATCTTTATCGTCAGCGCCCAGCGAAAAGGAACACTCCAAGATCGTTTTTACGTCAACACCAGTACCAATTTTGCGAAGCGCGTCTTGGGTTTTGCGGTCAGGAACGTCCGGCGCTTTCAGATTGCGTTTCGGGGCAGGTGTTGGAAGTGACGGGCGGTCTGTGAGAGGAAGCAGTAGGGGCGCCCCTCCGTGGGCGCCCGTGGTTGCGGTAGCAACGGGCGGCCACGGAGTGCCCGCCCCTACAGACTCAATCGGAGAATCAATGAGCTACGTAATCAACCGTGTCGTGGTCATCGGATCGGGGACGATGGGCGGTGGCATCGCTGCGCATGTGGCGAACACCGGAATCCCCGTTTTCCTGCTCGACCTCGCACCTCAAGAATTAACCCCAGCAGAAGAGAAGCGTGGACTCAACCTAGATCACCCGCGGGTGCGCAACCGGATCGTGAACGGCTCGCTCGAACGCTTGAAGAAATCGAAGCCAGCCGCGTTCTTCACGGCGGAAGCGGCAGAGCTTGTGACTGTCGGCAATCTCGAAGACAACTTCGAGTGGGTCGGCGAGGGCGATCTCATCGTTGAAGCCATCGTCGAAAGCCTTGAGGCGAAACGTGAACTAATCGCGCGGATAGAGCAGGTGAGAAAGCCGGGGAGCATCGTCTCAAGCAACACCTCGGGGCTGCCGATTGCGGCCATCGCCGCCGAAGCTTCGGCGGATTTCAGAGCTCACTTTCTCGGAGCGCACTTCTTCAACCCGCCGCGCTACATGAAGCTGCTGGAAATCATTCCGACGAAAGAGACCAGGCCGGAAGTCAAGGAGTTCATCAAAGACTTTGCGGAGCGGCGCCTCGGCAAGGGCATCGTCATCTGCAAGGACACGCCGAACTTCATCGCCAACCGCTTCGGCTCGATCTCAGGCGCGACGGCGCTCGGCTACGTGCTGGAGAACAAGTACACCGTCGAAGAGGCCGACGCCATTCTGGGGCCGCTCATCGGTCGCCCCAAGACGGGACTGTTTCGCCTGCAAGATTTGGTCGGACTCGACGTGTCCAGCTCGGTCGGCGCGAACCTTTACGAAATGATCGAGCATGACGAGTCGCGCGAAGTTTTGCGCAATCAGAATATCGGCAGGCTGCGCACTGCACAGGTGGAGCGCGGGCGTTTGGGCGACAAGACCGGGCAAGGCTTTTACCAGAAGCCGCCGCAGGGCACCAAAGGCGACATCCTCACGCTCGATCTCGAGACGCTGGAATACCGCGAGCGACGCGAACCCGACATCCCGTCCATCAAAGAGGCTTTGAAGATCAAGCCGCTCGGCGAACGCCTCGCGTTCGTGCTGGCGCAGGACGACCGGGCGGGCGCCCTCGCGCGTCATACTGTTTATAACTCCCTTGCCTACGCCGCACGCCGCATCCCCGAAATCACAGATCAAATCATCAACGTGGACCGTGCGGTGCGATGGGGCTACTCGCACGAGCTGGGGCCGTTCGAGTTGTGGGACGCGCTCGGCGTGCGAAAGACGGTCGAGGCGATGAAGGCACAGGGCACCGAGGTCCCGCCATGGGTCAGAGAGATGCTCGCCACCGGGCACCAGAGCTTCTACCGCTCCGACGATGGGCTGTTGAGTTACTACGACCCGGCGCGCGCGACTTACATCCCCGAAGCATTGGACGAGCGCCAGATCGAGCTGTGCAGATTGAAAGCCGCGGGACGCGTGGTGCGCGAGAATAAGGGAGCGAGCCTGATCGACCTCGGCGACGGCGTGGTTTGTCTTGAGTTTCATACGAAGATGAACACGCTAGACGAAGATGTGAAGAACATGCTGCGCGAGTCCGTCGAGGAACTTGAGACGAAGGACTGGGTCGGCATGATCATCGGCAACGAGGGCGCGGACTTCTCTGTCGGCGCGAACCTCGCAGGAGCCATAGACGCGGGTGGCTTTGCGGCGATTGAGCGCGCCGTGCGTGAGATGCAAGACGCTTTGTTAGCCGTGCGCTTTTGCGCGAAGCCTGTTCTGACCTTGCCTGCGGGTCGCACACTGGGCGGAGGCTGTGAAGTTTCGATGGCCGGGGCGCGGACTGTGGCTGCGGCCGAAACTTACATGGGGCTGGTCGAGGTCGGGGTCGGCCTGATCCCCGGTTCCGGGGGTTGTAAAGAGATGGTGCGCCGCATCGTCTCGCCCGCGATGCGTTGGCCGAACACCGACCCTCTACCCCCACTGCAACAGGCGCTGCAAACGATTGTGACGGCAAAGGTCTCGACTAGCGCGGCGGAAGCTCGCTCGTTCGGTTTTCTTACCGACGGCGATCAGATCGTGATGAACCGCGACCATCAGATCGCAGAGGCCAAGCGTTTAGTGCTCGACCTCGCCGAAGCGGGTTACAGTGCGCCCGCGCGTGGCAAAACCTGCTACGCCGCCGGACGCGGTGCGCTCGCGGCCTTGCGCGCCGGTCTCTACATCCTGCAGCAGGGGGGCTACCTGACCGAGTACGACCTGCACGTCAGCAGCAAGGTCGCGCACGTGATTTGCGGCGGCGACCTCTCGGCCGGACAGTGGCTTGACGAGCAGTACTTTCTCGACCTCGAACGCGAAGCGTTCGTCTCGCTGTGCGGCGAGCCGAAGACGATAGAGCGCATCAGGCAAATGCTGGGAACCGGCAAGCCCCTGCGAAATTAAGACGTTTTTTGGTCTTAGATTTTTGATTTTGCGATTGGGAGATGACCTGCGCGCTGACTCCGATCAAAAATCAAAAATCGTTAAATTAAAATCTTAAATGCTACGCGCGATTAAACGAACAAGGTTACAGGCGGTACTGACAAAGGAGAGGTTTTATGAGAGAAGCCGTGATCGTCGCCGGCGTGCGCACTGCCGTCGGCAAAGCACCACGAGGCGCTCTACGCACTACGCGCCCAGATGACATGGCCGCGACCGTCATCGCTGATTTGCTCCGGCGCTTACCCGAACTGCCGCCCGAAACGATTGACGATGTAATTATTGGCTGCGCCACGCCCGAAGGCGAGTCGGGCACGAACGTCGCCCGCATCGCGGCGTTGCGCGCGGGCTTGCCTCACGAAGTGCCAGCCGTGACAGTAAACCGCTTCTGCTCTTCGGGCTCGCAGACCATCGCAATGGCTGCTGAGCGAATTATGGCGGGAATGGCCGAATGCATCATCGCGGGCGGCACTGAATCCATGAGCCTGCTGCGCGGGCACACCAGGTTCAGACCTAACCCTTATCTGGTCGAACACAACCCGAATGTTTATCTCAGCATGGGTTTGACCGCCGAGAACGTTGCGCTCAAGTACAACATCTCACGCGAAGAGTCAGACGCCTTCTCCTACCGCAGCCACCAGCGCGCGCTGGCCGCGCTAGCTGCCGGTCTCTTCAAAGCCGACGGCATCGTGCCGCTCGAAGTCGAGATCAGAGAGGTCGGAGACGACGGTAAGACGGAGCTGACGAAGCGAACATTTGATATGGACGAGGGACCGCGCGCAGACACGACGCCCGAAGTTTTAAGCAAACTGCGCCCGGTCTTTCACGCAAAGGGAACAGTCACGGCTGGGAATTCCAGTCAAACGTCGGATGGAGCAGCCGGCGTCGTCGTCATGTCGCGCGAGCGCGCGGAAGAGTTAGGGTTGAAAGCACTGGCGCGCTTCGTCTCTTACGCGGTGGGCGGGGTGCCGCCGGAGATCATGGGAATGGGGCCGGTAGTGGCTGTGCCTAAGGCTTTAAAGTTGGCGGGTCTCAAACTCGATCAGCTTGATTTGATCGAGTTGAACGAAGCGTTCGCGTGCCAGGCACTCGCGGTTATGCGCGAACTTGGCATGGACGACGAGCACACGAACGTCAACGGCGGAGCGGTCGCTTTGGGACACCCGCTGGGCGCATCGGGGGCAAAACTGACCGTACAACTCCTGGGTGAGATGCGCCGCCGCAAGAGTCGTTACGGCATGGTGACGATGTGCGTCGGCGGCGGGCAGGGCGCGGCCACCGTCTTTGAGAATCTTCAAAATTAGCGCCGCGCGAAGTGAAGCGTGAAGTCATTAAGGAGAGAGTCAGTCAATGAGAAATAATGATGACCCTTACGTCGGCTTTCAGGTTTCGCCACGCGCACGGGAGATTTATCAAAAGCTTCGCGGCTTCATGGATGCGCATGTCTATCCGAATGAAAGACTGTTCCATGAGCAGATCAATCAGGGTGAACGCTGGCGACCCGTTCCGCTGATGGAGGGGTTAAAAGCAAAAGCGCGCGCCGAGGGTTTGTGGAATCTGTTTCTCCCGGAGAGCGAGCATGGCGCGGGGCTGACGAATCTCGAATACGCACCCATGGCGGAATTGACAGGGCATTCGGCCGGGTTCGCGCCGGAGATTTTCAATTGCAGCGCGCCGGACACAGGCAACATGGAAGTCCTCGTGCGCTACGGCACATCCGACCAGAAAGAGCGCTGGCTCAAGCCGCTCCTCAACGGCGAGATACGTTCGTGCTTCGCTATGACCGAGCCGGACGTGGCTTCGTCCGACGCGACGAACATCCGCTCGACCATTGAGCGTGACGGCGATGAATACGTTATCAACGGGCGGAAATGGTGGACTAGTGGGGCTGGCGATCCGCGCTGCCGAGTAGCCATATTCATGGGCAAGACAGACTCGCAGGCGCCCAAGCACCGGCAGCAGGCGATGATCCTCGTGCCGATGGACGCGGAGGGTGTAAAAGTCGTGCGCCTGCTGACGGTCTTCGGCTACGACCACGCGCCCCATGGCCACGCCGACGTCGTCTTTGAAAACGTGCGCGTGCCAGCGTCGAATATATTGTTGGGCGATGGACGCGGGTTCGAGATCGCGCAAGGGCGTCTGGGGCCGGGGCGGATACATCACTGTATGCGAGCAATCGGGATGGCCGAACGCGCCCTCGAAGCGATGTGCCGCCGCGTGACGGAGCGCGTGGCTTTCGGGAAACCTCTGGCCGAACAAGGAACGATTCGCGCCGACATCGCCAACTCCAGGATTGAGATCGAACAGGCGCGGCTCTTAACTTTGAAAGCCGCCTACATGATGGACACCGTCGGCAACAAGGCGGCCCGCGCTGAGATTGCAATGATTAAAGTCTTGGCCCCGAATGTGGCGTTGCGGGTGCTGGACCGGGCGATTCAAGCTCACGGCGGGGCAGGTGTCTCAGACGATTTTATTCTCGCAGCGGACTGGGCCCATGTCCGCATTCTAAGACTC
>JBGTLM010000155.1:0-3174 GCA_041744135.1 Pyrinomonadaceae bacterium | reverse complement strand
TCTATATCAAAAAAGCCAGGCTGTAGTTGCATCGCCATCGAGTTCGCTCTTCATGGTCCCGCCACCTGCATATGATCTCACAACCACAAAGCTCCGTGAATCAAATTCAACCGTGACGTGGGCAATTGTTAGAGGTCCCCTCATCTTCGTCACATGAAAAACATTGAGCGATCGGGCGAGGGGGTTTGCGGGCGATTTTTCATTCGCTAAATCACTAACTCGCTAAATTCTTCCAATCTTTCTTATGCGCATCATCTCACCTCTCCGCCTCGTCCTCGCCCGCCAAGCCGTAGCCTTGCGAAGGCTGGTGCTCGTGATCGACTCTTCCGCTTCCGCTCAGAACTTGCCGAACACGACGCGTCTCCTCCGCTTCCCAGCCACCAATGACCGGCAAATCGTTTTCTGCTACGCGGGCGAACTTTACACCATCCACAAAGACGGCGGCACCGCGCGGCGGCTGACCAGCGGTCCGGGCTACAGCTCGTTCCTGCGCTTCTCGGCGGATGGAACGCAGCTCGCGTTCACTTCGCAATACGACGGCAATACCAAGGTTTACGTGATGCCCGGGGAAGGCGGCGTGCCCAAGCGCTTGACGACCACGGCGACCCTGAAACGTGACGATATCTCGGACCGGATGGGCCCGCGCCGTGGCGGGCCAGGACGATGCCGTCGCGCGACCGATCCCAGACGCTGCCCCGGCGATGCCTGGCTTGCTCATGGTGCGCTCCAAAAAAAGGAAACGCCCGCTTCCCGTCACGAATCCTGGAGCAATTAAGATTAGATCTCTCGGGAAACCTTTTCATTGATCGCCACTTCATCGCCAGGTCGGCACGGGCCTTTGCCCGGGCAGATCGCCGAGGGCTTCATCGCGGGCTACCCTTAGGCCAGGAGGACAAGTATGAATGAACTAGCAGCCAGGAAATGCGAGCCGTGCGACAACGCGACAAAAGCCCTTGAGGGAACGCGGCTCCAGGAAATGAAACGCAAACTCGCCAACCCGAAATGGAAAGTGATGAAGGGCAAACTGGAGCAGGAATACAAATTCAAAGACTTCAAGCAGGCGCTTGCCTACACCAATAAGGTCGGCGCGGTGGCGGAAAAGATCGGCCATCATCCGAACATCTCGCTCACCTACGGCGAAGTGAAAATCCAAATCTGGACACACAAAGCCAACGGCTTAACCGAAAATGATTTCGTCCTTGCGGCGAAGATCGACCAACTCAGGTAGACACAGGAGCCGGTTATGGAGCTGAAGTCGGGCGCCCCATTCTGGCGGATTAAAAACCTCCCAGCTGCACGCCAAGACATCCGACACTTTTCTGTTCGAGCGCTCGACAACTGGTCCGAGAGTACCACGACGAGCCAGCCGGTGTGAAATAGACCTGTTGTATCGAGCGAGCGTCCCCGCCAGAATCCGCGCATGAGGCTCGCGCAAAAACGAACCATCCAAACCTACGATCATGGCCCCAGCACAAGATATCTGTTTGGGCCCGGCACATCGGCCGTACTTCGTTCCCGTTCCGCATCGCGGGCAGCGAAGCCATCATCTCAACGGCGGAGACGATTTGCGTGCTGGTAGACAGCGCCACCCTCTCCAAGACACCGCTGCCGCTGGATGTTACGCAGGCCTTACAAAAGGCGGACAGGGACTGGTAGCGATCACGCCGGCTATCTAACCCAGGGCGAGTAATGCACGCCTCAGGCTTGTGTCCCTGATCGAGGGCCTTATTGGGTTGGTGGACTGCTCGATGTCGGTGCTGGTGGAGGTGGCAACCCAACCGATGCATGATCGACCACGTAGAGCATCGTGTTTCCCTGCTTCCTGATGATCTCGCTGGTGCGAAACGGGATGGTCTGCTGCTTTCCGTCGGGTCCTTTGAAAGACTGCTCCCACTGACCTAGCGCCGCGATGTAGCCCTTGCCCAGCACTATAGCTTCCTGCGACTTGAAAATAACCTTTGCGTCAGCAGGCATTGCCTTCAGATTGTTGTCGATGAGCTTCTTGATCTCGGCCTTTCCCTTGGCTTCCTCTCCCTGTCCTGGCCAGATGACATGCGCATCATCCGCATAGAGAGCGAGCATCGCCTCCGCATCGCGCGCATTCATGGCTTTTGCAAACGCCTCTGAATGGGCCTTTGCATCGGCCACTGGACCGGCATAGGCCGGCACGGCCGCCAGTAAGAATAGAATAATCAAACCCAGATTTTTCATTGCACAATCCTCCAGTTCACCTTGAACAAAGAAATTGCGCGCGCTGCGCGCTCGATCAGCCCTGGCCGCCACTCCCATCCTTGATCACCTGCCTGAGCAGTTCCTGCATGCGGCCCGTGTGCATGAACTCCCGGTTTCCGCCGTATTCGACATCACTCATGCGCCGGCCCGCAGCCTCCTTCACGACGAGAACCTTGCCCTTCCACTCCTGCGTGGATTTGTCCCGAGAATAGCTGCCCGCGCTTTCACACCCAAGCGACTTAAGATCTCTGAACTGCTTGCCCATACTCGCTTGTCTTCATCCATTCCTCGTCAAGCCCTATGACACCCATTACTTATCCTCAAGCACGGAAAGAATATTACCGGCCGGGTCCTTGAACCAGGCAATGTTCGGGCCCTCGCCGCGGGATTCACCCCGAAAGATGCCCTTTTCGTCCGTCTTCATTTCGCCTTCATACGATTCGAAACTCACGCCAAGTCCGGCCAGCTTATCCACCGCCTCTTCAATATTGTCCACGGGAAAATTAAGCACAGTGAACGTGGCAGATTGATGGTCCTGCTTGGGATATATGAATACGTTACCGCCGCCGGCGATTTGCATTGCCAGGCCTTCTTCCTCTTCGGAAACGTCCATCCCAAGCGTTTGGCCGTAGAATTCCTTCGCTTTCTGAATGTCGTCCACCGAAAAACTGCTAAATGCATGTGTGTCCTTGAACATAATTTCCTCTCTTTATAGTTACCTGATATGCAATAAGAACCGCCCGTTGGAGTGAGCGGTCTGACTACCACCCCGCCACTGAAGCGGCACCCCCCTGAACAAGGTGGGGAGTGGGCTACGGCTTGAGGTCGACTGCCGCTTTGAAGCTGCCGTCCATGTAGAAGGGCACGGATTCCGTGTTCGTGCGTGATCTTCCACTTGCCGTCGATCTTGCGGAAGCAGAGCGTCTCGCGCAGCCACATGTC
>JBGTLM010000154.1:0-4007 GCA_041744135.1 Pyrinomonadaceae bacterium | reverse complement strand
AAAATGTTCTTTCAGATATTCGATGTAAATGTGTGTATTTGGCTCTTTCCAACCCCACCCGATGTATTTTGCACAATCTATCCTCCGAGGGCGAACCATTTCCCAGGCTCGCTTAAGAGGCCATATTCCGCTTCCGTCCCTGACCTGGTTGTACCCGGGATATCCAAATTCAGCAACTGCGCGCGCAATGAAGCCGAGTTCGCTGGGTAACGGATAGTAGGTGCGAGTCATCGCACGGGTGAAGGTGTCCAGACCTTTGAAAATTAACTCTTTGTTTTTCGCGTGAAGGGTAAACCATCCAGGTCGTTTAAATAGCAAAGTGAACCCTAAGTTATCGTTGGCGTGGTTTAAATCACTGCCCATGTAGAACCCAAGGTTTATAAGCACCTCCGCAATAACTCTGGTCCCGCTGCCACCGACTCCGGCAATTGCTACCGGCGCTGAAGGCTCTAATTGCCTCACGCACGTTTTACCATCCAGTTCGTTAAATATATAACCTATGTTTCTGTGTGAGTGGCCAAAAGCTATTGAAGAACTAGGTCTTTGGCCGCGCTGAGGACGCCGTTTGAATAGCGATGATAGCGAAATTCGGCAAGCTCTTTGAGCACGACCGGCAAGCGTTGCCACTTTCTTTTCGGAATGCTTGCGCGCAAGAGCATGTGCTTGGCTTTTGCTCGTAAGAGCGCAAGCTTTTCTCTGTGGCATTCGGCGGCGCCTAACCCTTCGACCCGCCGGCAAGCGGATTCGAACAGATCAGCTTGAGCCAAATACAAGCCTGCCGCCGTATTCTCTTCTACACTTGTCAGCTTTTCCAACCAACGTGAACGAGTTGGAGTGCCAACCTGTTGACTTTGATGTTGACGATATCTAATTAAGGGCTGGCGAATGAATGCCAGGTCAGATAAACCGGCGATGATTAACGCAGTCCAATTGTCATGCCCGAACTGAGCCGGAAAAGGCAAGATCGCTGTTTTATAAATAGCGCGGAAAGCCATCATCATGCCGTGGGAGAGAGAGATACATTTGAGCAACGCCTCGATAGACCTGTGTCCAACAAAACGCTTTTGCTGAGCACGGCTAAAGTTAATGGCTTGCCACAAGCTACGACCTAAAGGCTCTAGATTCTCATTCACCAAATCGGCATCTGAGAAAACAGCACCGACTCTCGGAGAAGCGAAAAAAACGGCTTCTATTTGCATGAGTTTATCTTGGCGCCAGACATCATCCTGATCGCAAAACGCAATGATGTCGCCTTTACACGAGGCAACGGCCTTTTCAAAATTCTTTGTCGTCCCGAGGTTTTCTTCATTGATATCGAGATACACCGTGAACGGCGCTCGGCGGGCGAATCTCCTGATGATCTCCACTGTGTCGTCATTAGATTGGTCATCACAAACGACCAACTCGTCCGGCAGGCGACGCTGAGTAGCAATGCTGTCGAGCTGCGCCGGCAGGTGTTGAGCGCCGTTATAAGTACAGAGCGCAATGGAGATCTTGTATCCTGAATTTATCATGAGAGGCTGCAGTTGTTTTAACCTTACTTGCCGATTGGGTTCATCCTATGACGGTCGTTGCCCCCAGAATATCTTTTGGCCGTTCATTACTGCCTCCGATCATTTTTCTCTTGCTTGGATTGCAGTTCTGTGTGAATCAATTGACTCATCATCTCAACGCGGGCCTGCCAGTCACTGAGCGATGCCACCTCTCGTCGGCGCGCGACGGCAGCAGCATTGTTCGGTGAGCGTAAGGCAAGCTCAATAGCGCGTAGAAAATTCTCCGGCTGATTCTCGGTAGTCAAAAGCACCTGGTGTTGTTCATTGAAATCTGACACCGCTGGCAGGGCCGTCGAGACCACCGGCTTGCCGACCGCGAGATACTCGTTTATTTTCGTAGGGACGACCGTCTGCGTATACGGACTCTTTACATAAGGGACGATGCAGACATCGAAGCCGCGAATATAGCTCGCCAGTTCAGGATGTGGTTGCGCTCCCAGCAAATGCACGTTGGGTAATGCGGCTAGCTTCCCGCCGTTCAGCGTTTGGATTGAGCCAACACAGACCCACGTCCATTGCGGGCGGGCTGCAGCCATTGCCGTCAACAAATCAAAATCCACATGCCGGTGCAAGCCGCCAACATAGCCGATAACTGGCGATTTAACCGATCTTAATGGAGCGTCGTGCTTCGCGCCGGGCGCCGCGCTGCGGGAATTACTCGACGCGCCGTTTCCTTCGTGAGGAGCCTCTGCTAGTGGGAAAGCGTCGAGGTTGACGCCGTACGGTATGATATGCACCTTACTCTTCCACGGTGTGCAGTGGGCGGCCAATCCAACGCAGGTAGTGAATATCAGATCGCTCAAACGCATCAGCGCTTGCTCCGCTTGCTTTAGTTGCTCTGTGTGCGGCGTAAGCACAGAAAAATTGTCCACGTAATAGTAGACTACAACGCTCTGCGGCGTGCGCAGGGAGTTGATTAATTCAAGCGCGGTATCTGTCGGCAGGTAAGTCCACAACAACGGGTTGCGCATACCGAGGCTGCGCATAGTGCGCTCGATTAGCGGGAGCAAGTAGCGGCGGTTAAGCCGGCGACGCCAGTTTGAACCGAAAGGAGGTAAGACGAGCGGCGAGCTCACATATAAATTGGGCGCAGCCTGACGCACGCCGAGCGAACGCCACGACTGCGTCCACAGCTTCAGGCGTCGTGCGACGCGGTCGGCATCCCGCAGCCCTGGTGAGCGAATGCCGGTATTCTCGATGTAGAGCACGCGATTGCCCGCTTGCGCTAAGCGCCTGGCGATCTCCTGCGGCCCCTGCCACAAGTTATCCCAATCTATGCTCGAAATGTAAACAACGTCTCGACCAGTAATCATTAAAATCTATTCGTATCGGCATGTCACTTGCCAAGGCCCCTCACAGTGTATAAACACGGCCCCTCAACTGCAGCGACGATGATCACGACCCATGCGTCCTCGTAACGCATCGATATGACCATCGACGCTGGCGCGAGCAAATCGCGTGTGTCCCTGGAGGCTTCTCAGGCAAACCTTGGCCGGCAACTCAATCAATCCAGCGTACAGGTGATAAAACAACTGATGGTACCAGAGGCCATACTTTCGCACCATATACAGGCGATTCCGTTGCATGAAATATCCTTCACGTGCGCCATACTGCTCCGGGGAGCCTTTGTGCTTAAACACTACTCGTGGGTCAACAAAGGCGAGTAGGCTTTTTTCACGAAGTTGAAATCCAACATCGACCTCATCGAAGTACATGAATAAATTTTCGTCCAGCAACACTTCCGATCTCAGTGCCCGGGAGGTAAAGAGAACAAGGGCGCCATGCACATAAGGAACCTGCAGCGGCGTGGATGTATTGGAGACCGACTGAGGCAACCAAGGTGCGCGGGCCGTCCATTTTGAATACTTCGCCGTAGCGACTGCTGCCCGCCGTCGGTGCGGCTTACTATTAAAACAAACTTCGACACCTCCAACCACTCCCGCCGTAGAGCAGTGAAACGTTGCCGTTTCGACGAGGTACGCGATCGCCCTTTCGTCGACTTCAATATCGTGATTGCAGAGAACGATGTAGTCGTATCCCTCGGCAAAACCTTGTGTGAGGACGCGATTATTTCCTCCCGTGTAACCCAAGTTCTCCGGGAACACCTTGATGTCCAGATCGGGAAACTCGCGCGCAATACTTGTTATGGAATTGTCGGTTGAAGCATTGTCCGCTAACTGCAAGTGATAGTTGGGGTAGGTTTGCTGTTGCAGGCTTCGCAGCGTGCATGTGGTACTTTGCGCCGAATTGTAACTTAAAACTGAAACAAGAACTCGCGGTAGTGCATTTAAAGCACGCTGGTTTTCAGTTTCAGGTTTAAAACCCATGTCCGATTGCGAAACTTGTTCGATAATCTGAGGATTGTAAGACACTCAGCTTATAACTTTCAACTTTGCGTCTGCCTTTCCTGTCCTGTATGCGCGGGGTCAAAACCTCGAGGATGACTGACTGACT
>JBGTLM010000153.1:0-42473 GCA_041744135.1 Pyrinomonadaceae bacterium | reverse complement strand
CAAGTAGGCCGCAGATCAGCCGCAACAGACTTGTTTTGCCACTGCCGTTCGGGCCCTGCACTTGCAAGTAGGACCCCGAACTTAGAGTAAAGTTGACGTCGCTGAATAATCGACGGTCGCCTCGTACACACCCGAGATCTGTAACTTCCAGCATCTTCGCTTGTCCTTAGGCCGGAGATCAAATGTTCGAAATCCATTGTATTGAACCTTCAAAGGAAAAGCACATACGCAGTTTTCCTGTCCCCACTAAAGATCGTCCTGGTTGTTACTACCAATGTAACCGCTATTCCCCCGAACATCTATTACCATTACACACACGACCGGTATGCGTGCTGGTGTCTTGGCTCGTCCAACGTCTTCTCTCGGGCTATGTGCTGCTCGCTGGTGCGGGTGAGGCGCTCCGGCGTTAGGCGCTTGAAATATCTAATCTTTAGAGCGTTTGCTAGAATTTCGCTGAATTGGTTGTGCGTTAACACCAGCTATGGAGGCTTGACCTATGTCTGCGAAACCAGCATTGGATATAAGACCTTGGATTGAGATTAGTGAAAAGCTTACGCCATTTGAAAATTTAGCTCTGGTAGGATTCTTAATCTTAAGACCGAAAACTGCCTAGTATTATTTCAAAATCTAATGTAGTACAAGAAGAGAATTTTAAATCCGTAGCGGCATGGTCCAAGAAAAACTTCAGAGAGGCGCTTAGGCTATATTGCGATCAAACAGATAAGCAGGAGATGAAAGTTCTAGTGGAATTTGTAAAAACATTCGCGCCGTTCCTTGCCGCACAATTATCATTGCCCGTTGGAGCTGCTATAGGCTTTGTATTCTGGTGCGCTGGGTTTAGATTGGAGAAGTGGTGTGAAAGACATGCAACCAAGAGATTTAGTGGGGAAGGTCAACTATTAGGCAACCCCTCAACAGGTGAAATCGAAGGTTTTTTTAATGTTACTTACCGACCACCTATATATGAACTAGTAGAAGACCCCGCGGCATACCCTGTAGAACGATTTAAGGTAGAGATAGAATTACCAGAAGTAACAAATGGGTTGATTAAAGTTCCAACACTCAATAATGCGGAAGCAGTATATAAGAGGTTTGAAAGTCGTGTTGTTCAGTCATTTAGATTTGCTGATGATAAGACGAAAAAGAGGATCAGCGGAAACATGGATGTAATGGCTAGGGCGGTAAATGAAGGGCCGAATGTCTTGAGTTTTTCCACGAGTACCCTCAATGTACACTAACTAGCTGCCGATAATCGTCAACGCCTAACAGGTCATTCCACGACCGCGCATCAGCAAAGCTGTCGTCCAAATCTTGGCCTTGCTCGAGTCAGACTTTTCCGATAAAAGAATTGCACCAGAATGAAGAAACGCTCCCCAGGCTTCCAGTCAACCAATTCTTCTAAACGGGGAAAGGTATACCGCTCCAAGTCATCTGCGCCGCCTCAGTATCCATTCTCAGCAGTCGTCGGGCAGGAAGAAATGAAGCTCGCGCTTATGCTGAACGCGGTCGATCCATCGATTGGCGGCGTGCTCATAATGGGACATCGTGGGACCGGCAAATCTACTGCCGTGCGAGGCCTGGCCGAGCTGTTACCCGAAATCAAGGTTGTTGCGGGCTGCGCATATCGCTGCGACCCGGCAGGCGGAAGTAACCTTTGCGCGGAGTGTCAAAAAAAGTTGGACGGCGGCGAACGGCTAAAGGCTGAACTAGCCTCTGTGGCCGTCGTGGATCTTCCGCTCGGCGCCACCGAAGATCGCGTGTGTGGAACCATCGATATCGAACGTGCTCTCCAGCAGGGCGCAAAAACATTTGAGCCGGGACTACTGGCCCGAGCGAACCGTGGGCTTCTGTACATCGACGAGGTCAATCTGCTCGACGACCACCTGGTTGACGTTTTGCTTGATGTAGCGGTAACGGGTGTGAACAAAGTGGAGCGAGAGGGCATTTCGATCCAACACCCGGCCCGCTTCGTTTTGATTGGCTCCGGAAATCCCGAAGAGGGAGAGTTGCGTCCCCAGTTGGTGGATCGGTTTGGGCTACACGTGGCGGTGACAACAGACGACGATCTCGATCGGCGAGTCGACATTGTCGAACGCCGCAACGCCTTCGAGCGTGGTCCGGAGGAGTTCTGCGTTAACCTGGCACCGGATCAGGAGGAACTTCGAAACAGGATCACTCGGGCGCAGAAGAACTCGGACTCAGTCATAGTTGAACGTCCATTGTTACGTCAGGTTGCGCAGCTTTGCACTGAGCTGAAGATTGACGGACACCGCGGTGAGTTGGCCATCACTCGAGCCGGACGTGCGCTGGCGGCATTCGAGGGCCGTAAAAAAGT
Source organism: Pyrinomonadaceae bacterium (assembly GCA_041744135.1). Taxonomy (GTDB): domain Bacteria; phylum Acidobacteriota; class Blastocatellia; order Pyrinomonadales; family Pyrinomonadaceae; genus PSRF01. Next base: position 40,138 of record JBGTLM010000153.1, on the reverse strand, counting down.
TACGGCAGCCGATGTCCGTCGCGTGACACCAATGGCCTTACGCCACCGGCTGCGGAGAGACCCGCTCGAAGAACGTGCCGGCACCGAGCGAATCCAGCGAGCCCTGGACAAGGTGTTTGCCGAACATCCAAAGAAACGCGACGCCGGATCAAGCACTGGGGGTCAAGGCGATGTAGGGGCGTCCCTCTGTGGGCGCCCCGCCGCCGCGACCGAGGCACCCACGGGAGAGACGCCCCGCTCTAGATCCGCGGGGCAGAACTCGGAGAGCGAAACTCGGAGCTGGGCCGAGGTTTCTCATTCGCGTGGTAAGTCAGCTAATCCAAACGGGGGTCGTGGCTGCGATTCACCAGAGGTGCCCTCGTTATTCTCAGCTGTGGGTACTGAGGTGTCTGAGTTCGGATTTGGTGAGCGTTCTGGAGCCGCACGACGCCAATCAAAGGCAGTTACCACCAGACGGGATGCGGGATCGAAGCAAATTTGCTACACCTCTTCGCGGGGAAGGTACGCACGTGCGGTCCGGTTCAGCGGAGAGGGCAGTAGAATTGCGGTCGATGCCACACTGCGAGCGTCCGCTGGTGCCGGGTATCGGGTTCCGCGTGCCAGGTCTTCTCTTTTGCCGGCACCTGACACCCAGCACCTGACACCTAATCTGCGTTACAAGCAACTGAGCCGAAAGAACGGACGACTCTTCATTCTCGCGATAGACTCCTCAGGAAGTATGGCAATCAACCGCATCCGACAGGCGAAAGGAGCTGCGCTCGGTCTACTGAAGCAGTCATACATTAAGCGTGACCGAGTGGCGATCGTAGGGTTTCGCGGTACATCAGCGGAAGTGCTGTTACCGCCGTCAAAAAGCATGCTTCGCGCCCGGCGAGTTCTCGATTCTTTACGGGTCGGCGGAGGAACGCCACTCACCGCGGGCCTGATTCGCTCCCTCGAAATAGCAAAACGAGATCGAAGTGAGAGTGAGATCTTTCTTCTGGTCTTCACCGACGGCAGTGCGAATGTAGCGGCCGGATCAAAAGGAAGTGCACCACGACCCGAACGTAAGGCAACGATCGAGAGAGAGTTAGAGAGCTTGGGTTCAGCGTTAGGTAAGGCCGGGGTAAGAATCTTTGTCGTGGACAGTCACCACCAATGTCTCTCAAACGGTGATGCTCGAGCCCTGGCAGAGAAATTGGGTTCGAACTACCTAACCGTCAAACAGGGTATGTTGAGTATGTAGACGCCGGCGCGACTGCCGGGGTCTTGGTCATACGCCAAATGTCGAGTCAAGTTTACAAAACACTGACGGAAGCTCAACGCGATCGGCGTGTGCTTGACCTTTACGATCAACTGATTGAAGTCGAGCAGCGACTGATACCGACCGGCTTACATGTGTTTGGACGTCCGTCTGAAAACGCAGAGCGGGCGGACATGCTTAGAATGATTGCTTCGTTTGACCGGCCCGAGGCGGGGGTACGCGCATTGCCCGATCTGGTGAGCGAGAGCCTCGGGCTCGGAAGTTACGACGCACTGCTCAAGTCCGCATCGCTGGACCAGGAACGATTGTCTGACCGTGAGCGGGTGGATAGCATAGTCTCCACTACAATTAGGGAGTTTCTCGAGAGCGGTTCTGAGGTCGCAGCATCTTTGCTGGCGCGTACCTCCAATATTAAACGTCAGGATTCGCTGCCGGTGTTCGCGCTGCTGGAGGAGATATCTAAGCAACTCGAGACTAACAACGAAATCGAAGCTCTGCTTCGCGCGTTGCGCGGTGAGTTCATCGCACCCGGTCCAGGCGCCGACATCGTTCAAAACCCTGCAATCCTTCCAACCGGAAGAAACACTCACGCGGTTAATCCTTACACCATTCCTTCGCTTATGGCTTTTGCGCGCGCCGAAGCAGTTGCCGGGAGTTTACTCGAACGTTACCTGGCCGAGAACGGACGCTACCCCGGAGCAATAGCGTTGGTGTTGTGGGGTCTCGATAACATTAAGACCCAAGGGGAAGGAGTGGCCCAGGCATTTTGGTTGTTAGGTGTACGTCCGGTGCGTGATGCCCTGAACCGGGTTACGGAGGTGGAAGCGATTCCTCTTGAGGAATTGAAGCGACCACGGATTGACGTCGTCATGACCATTTCTGGAATCTTCCGCGATTTATTTAGTCCCACCGTGTTATTGCTCGACAAAGCTGTTCGACTCGTCGCTCAGTTAGATGAGCCACCGGAAATGAATTATTTGCGACGACACGTGATGGAGCAAGTGCGCAACGATGTCTGTCGCTTTGACGACGCCGTGGCCCGTGTGTTTTCCAATGCGCCAGGCAACTACGGGACCAACGTCAATTTCATGGTGATGGACTCGCAGTGGGACCGCGATGAGACGCTGGGGGATCTATTCGTGATGCGCAAGTGCTTTGCCTATGGCCGAGACTCCGAGGGACGCGCGGTTGAAGGACGTGAAGCCCGAGTTGCAATGGATCGAGCCCTTGCGCGAGTGGAAGCGACCTATCAGAACATCGACACTTTTGAGATCGGAATTACGGATGTCGATCACTACTTCGAGTATCTTGGTGGGATTTCAAAAGCAGTCGAGACGCGCGCCCGGGCCCGGCCCTCGATCTACCTGTCAGATTCGCTCTCGCGTGATGCGAAGATCAGATCGCTGGAGGAGACGGTGCGACTCGAGACCCGCGCGAAGACTCTTAACCCGAAATGGTACGAAGGGATGTTGAAACACGGATTCCGCGGGGTCGCCGAAATAGAGAGCCATGTGTCGAACACTTTCGGCTGGAGCGCAACTGCGGACGCCGTTGACGACTGGATATACACAGAAGTCGCAAAAACGTTTGCGCTTGACGATGCAATGCTTGAGCGCCTGCGCACACTTAATCCGCATTCCGCACATTCGTTGATCGGCCGCCTGCTTGAAGCCCACGGCCGCGGCTACTGGGACGCAGATGTAAATCTCCTGGATCAGCTCCGCGAGATCAGCGGTAGTCTCGAAGATCAGCTCGAAGGCGTGGCTTAAGTCAGTTGTTGAAGAAGCGTTTAGTGTTGGTTAGTGTAGTTTCGTGGATCGTTCGTCGCTTGATGCGGAAAACTACAACGATCCACGAAATCACACGAACCGTTACGATAAGAAATCCAAACAAGAAAATCCAACCCTAAGGAGGTCCTCCTCATGGCCGAATTAGTCCTCAAGGAAGAGGTTTATGAAGTTATAGGCGCAGCGATGGAGGTTTACTATCAGCTTGGCCGAGGCTTTCTCGAACCGCTTTACCAGGAGGCATTCGAGATCGAACTAAGTAGAAGAGGGTTGCCGTTTGACCCTCTGGCCGAGCTGACAATAGAGTATAAAGGTCAGCCGCTGGAGAAGAAATATGTTGCGGACTTGGTTTGCTTCAGCCAGATCGTTGTTGAACTCAAAGCACTGGAACGACTAACCGGAATATAGACGAAGCGCAACTGCTTAACTATCTGAGAATGACCCGTATGAGAGTCGGCCTATTGATCAACTTTGGCAGCCAAGTAACGCTCGAGTGGAAAAGGTACATAATCTGATCCGCGAATCAAAATCCGACAACGGCGGCCACTCTTTTCGGTTTGTTTCGTGTTATTTCGTGGATCGGATGTATTTTCAGCGGAAACGAACGATCCACGAAATCACACGAAGCAACACGAATAAGAGAACAAATGCCTGTTACTACGGTTAGGGTTAAGAACTCGATAGCATAAAGATTGGAGGAGTGAAGTGCAGGTAACGGTTCTCTACGTAGGTTCTAGTTTGCTTGCGCCGCTAAAGAATGCGGAGCGGGAAATCAATCGTGAATACAAGCTCGACCTGCGTGTGGCTGCCTACAACTTCGGTTCGTCGCTAAATCAACTCGAGTGGACCGAGGTCGACCACGATCTCGCCACTGCGGATGTTGTGTTTGTTATTCACGTGATGGATGGCGAGAACGCTGCGCGGCTGGTTCGTGCTCTTGAACGTTACCGAAAACGCCATCATGCGGTCATAGTCATAAACTGCATGCCAGAGTTGATGCGAAATACGCGCATGAGGCATTTGGACGTAGGGAGGTTTTTCGGAAACAATTCCACTGATAAGGAGAACAAAAGAGGAGAAGGGGGGAAAAGAAATTTTAAGCGCGCCGTCCGCCTCTTCGGCACCGCCGGCTCATGGATTGGTAGACAAGCACGCGGAAACGGTTCAAACGCTTATTCTGGCAAGGCGCGACATGGGCACGGCCAATATTTGAAACTGGTCGACAAATTGCCAAACATTCTCAGGTTCGTGCCTACGGCTGGAAGACTCCGTGACGTCAAAAACTACCTCTACCTCTTCTGTTATTTCCTGCAACCTACGCCTGGCAATATTCGGTCGATGATCCTCTTTGCGCTGAAACACTACCTGCCGGATGGGCGACTGCGCAAGCTGAAAATTGAAATCCCAGCGCCTGAGGCTATGCCATCGGTCGCGATCTATCATCCAGATGCCCCCAAGCTGTTTGAAACGTTCGACGCATACCGAAAGTGGTACTCTCGGCGAACTCCGAAGTTAAAAGTGCAAAGTCGAAAGGCGAAGGATATACCTCTCGACGCTGAATCAACCGTAGGTCTGCTTCTGATGCGGCCGCAGGTCGTCAGCAAAACAACAAAGCATTACGACGCACTCATTCATGCAATCGAGGCCGAAGGCTTAAGCGTTATTCCGGCAATCTCAACGCTAATGGATAACCGCGAAGCGTGTCAGAAATTCTTCATAGATAGTAGCCCGGGTTCCAAGACCAAAGACCAAAGGCCAACTTCCAACATCGAAGCAACTGACCACAGACAACTGGCCACGGACAAAGGCCGCTCGCGCGTCAGCCAAATCGTTTCGTTAACTGGCTTCAGCTTCGTGGGTGGGCCGGCTATGAATGATAGCCTGGCAGCCTCGGCATTTCTGACTACCTTAAATCGTCCTTACCGATCCGCGGTTAGTTTGGATACCCAGAGTATTGAAGCCTGGACTGAGTCACTTACGGGATTGAATCCGATTCAAGCCGGAATGCAGATCGCCATTCCCGAGATCGATGGAGCCACTGAACCCTTTGTCTATGGCGGCATTTCAGAGAGGGACGTTGAGCCGGTGGGGTTGGAAGTTCGCTGCCGACGTCTTGCTCGACGATTGCGGCGCGCAAACCATCTGCGCCGCGCGCCTCGCAGCAAACTCAAGCTCGCCCTGGTCCTGTTTTGCTTTCCTCCGAACAAAGGAAACATCGGAACCGCCGCTGATCTCGACGTCTTCCCGAGCGTGTGGGACACGCTTAAAAAACTGAAAACGGACGGCTACGTTGTAGAACTTCCTCCTTCATCGGAAGAATTGCGGGAGAGACTGCTCGGTGGGAACTCTGAGACTTTTGGAGCGACGGCTAACATAGCCTATCGAATGGACGCCGACGAATACCGTCGACTTTGTCCTTATGTGGATGAGATTGAGTCAGAGTGGGGAAGAGCGCCGGGCAGCATCAATTCCTACGGAAACGAGTTGCTGATTCAGGGACTCACGCTGGGTAACATATTTATTGGCGTGCAGCCGACGTTTGGATACGAAGGCGACCCGATGCGATTGATGATGGCTCGCGGCGGTGCGCCGCATCACGGATTCATGGCTTTCTATACCTATCTCTCCCGCGTGCTCAATGTCGATGCCGCAATTCACGTTGGGACCCACGGCGCTCTGGAGTTCATGCCTGGCAAGCAAGTAGGCCTTTCCGCGTCGTGCTGGCCAGACAGACTAATAGGCGAACTGCCAAACATTTATATCTACAGCGTCAACAACCCTTCGGAAGGTTCAATCGCCAAACGTCGCTCCTACGCTGAACTGATTTCTTATCTTACGCCACCCATGGAAAATGCGGGACTCTACCGGGAATTGGCTCCGCTAAAAGAATTGTTGTTGGCTTACCGGCAGACAACTGACGTGCGCGAGCGAGCGAGATTGTTTGACGCAATCGAGGAGTCCAGCCGGAGTTTGAATTTTGCGGATTCACGCCTTCGCTCCATCGGAGCGAGATGTTAATAGCACCCGATTGGCCATGTGCCGGCCAGCTCCGTAGGATCGCAATGAGACCGGGGGCTCCGAAGAACACATTTCGCTCCTAAAAGGAGCTTAAGCGTATTAGTGGAGATTCGAGATCTATAAACATTAGGGCCCTGACGGGGCTTAGGAAGGCTCGTTATGATCCGAACAACTCCGTTAGGAGCTGCTTGAGGAAACCAAGACACGTTCGCGAAATTCTTCCGAAGCCACTCGGTGCCTAAACGCCTCGACACCATTAAATGTGATTACCGGGATATCATCTTTATAGCGTTCCAATAGCTCGGGATCGCTTTGAATGTTGACTTCCTCGAGTGTGTACTCACCCTCGCAGCCTGCGGCGCGCATCGCCACCTTGGCGTCTTCGCAGAGATGGCAACCCGGTCGGGAATAGATGATGACTCTCGCTTTCACGGATTAGTCTTAGTCATACTTCTATGAGCAATTCCGCCGTTGATCGTACCCGAGCAATCAGACTGCTGAGGGCAAGGTTGTGTCAAGGAATCGCGTAAATACTGCTTGCCAGTGAATCGAGAAACAGGTTATAAATATTGCCACCGAGCCAATTATAAATCTTAACGGCGCGGCGCTCTTAATGATTTACGCAAATAATTCGGGCGATTTCGCAGAGAGTGATCCCTGCTGTGCGGGGAGTTGTATAGTTCAGCTCTGCTAATGACGCTAGGAGTGTACCTGCGATGAGGAGTTTAGACCTGGTCGCAGATTCTAATCGGCGGAGGTAAGCATAGTGGATAGTCCGGCCAATCAAGAGCTATCCCAAGAGCTATCGAAAGCCACGCCTCCTGTAGCCGGAGAGACTGCTATACCTTCGACACCCTCCGCGCCGGCGAAGGTGTCGCCACCACCGGCAAAGCCCGCCCCCAAAGCTGCCGGTGCAGTCGTCGAGAGCGCTCCCGATCCCCCAGTTAACAAAATGCGGCGGCGGATCGTTTGGGCTGCCGTGGTCGGATTTCTAACGACGTGCTTCCTGATGTTCCTGCGGTTCTTTTTGCCGCGAACGATTTTTGAGCCTTCCAGTAGTTTCCGCATCGGTCCTCCGAGTGATTACGCACTGGGCGTCGATACAAAGTGGCAACAGCAATATCGCGTCTGGGTAACCAAGACTTCTGACCGCATCTTTGTGATCTACGCCCGCTGTACCCATCTCGGCTGTACACCCGATTGGAAGGCAAGCGAGAACAAGTTCAAATGCCCTTGCCATGGCAGTGGCTACGACAGCGAAGGCATTAACTTTGAAGGTCCGGCTCCCCGGCCAATGGATCGCGCCCATGTCGAACTGGATCCAGAGGGCCAGATCCGAGTGGATATCGGCAGGCTCTACGATTGGCCGAAGGGTGGAAAGAACAGGTTCGACGAAGAGCCGACGAGCATCGGGGGCCCTTACATTCCGTTGTGAGAATTGGTAGACGTTGCTAGTCGGATTTGCCCCGCTTTAGAAAACAGTCGCAGCGAGAATTTATGGAGCCAGAACGTTCGGATCAACCGGAACATAAAGAGACTAAGCAGCTGACCGGCGGCGAGAAGGCGGGCTCGAGCCTGGTGGGAAAGGTTCGTGAGGGCGGCATGGCGCTTAAAGAGCGTGCCGCCGAGGAAATTAAATCGTACAAGGACCCGCAAGACACGCAACTGTGGAAATCGATCTTTCGCGTATCTCACGACCGCTCCGATCCGCGCAACCGCTCTCTCGCTGTACTCTCGAACGTCTTTCTACACCTTCATCCGGCGAAAATTAATCGCGACGCCGTGCGTTACCCGTTTACCTGGGGCATGGGTGGTATCACCTTCTATCTGTTCATTGTGCTTACATTCACTGGTGTGCTCCTGATGTTCTATTACCACCCAACGAAGGCCGACGCTTTTAAGGACATCCTCTATTTGGAACACGACGTCCCCTTCGGGAAGCTCCTGCGCAATATGCATCGTTGGGCGGCCCACTTGATGGTGATAACCACCTGGCTACACATGTTTCGGGTTGTGCTTACTGGTTCGTACAAGAAACCACGCGAATTTAATTGGGGCGTCGGCGTGGTGTTGCTGGTGCTAACTCTGCTCCTTTCGTTTACGGGCTACCTCTTGCCGGATGATCAGCTCGGTTTCTGGGCCGTGACAGTAGGTACCAACATGGCTCGCGCCACGCCTATGTTGGGATCCGAAGGGCCCTTTGGAGTTCAACTCGGAATGACTCAATTCAATGACGTTCGTTTTGGGCTGCTGGGTGGATCGATTGTTGACTCGAATGCGTTGTTGCGTTCCTACATCTGGCATTGCATTGGTATCCCACTCGTGGCGTCAATTTTCATGGCCGTGCATTTTTGGCGCATACGTAAGGACGGTGGGATCTCCGGTCCGGCTCCGGTGATGCTTGAGTCAGAGATGAAGGCGGTGAAGAAGAAGTAGCAAGGGTAGAGTCTTTCACTTGACTTCAGAGTTTTTGGTGCGCCTTCGTGTGGTTTCGTGGACGAGTCTTTTGACAACGAAAAAGCGATCTACGAAAATCACACGAAAAATCACGAAATAGCACGTTAGAGATCCAGGCCCTACGAGGTTTTACTCCGACACTATGCTGAAGTGGAGATTCATTCCAAGCAAGGGTGCTTTAATAACCCTGGGAGTGCTAGCAGTCCTGGTGGTTTTAGCGGTGCTGAAGGTTGAAGACTGGCATCAGCTGTGGAAGATCTCTTCGGCGCCGGACAACGTTCCCATCGTGGCGATGCTGTTCCTGGTTCCCATCTTTACCTGGATGGGCATCAGGCAGTCGCTCGCGAACGATCGGCTGATCAGGGAACTGGAACAGGATCCAAAACTCGCGAAAACGCATCATCGAAAGGCGGAGCCGTGGCGACCGGGGTGGGCGCGCGAGCTCCATGTTTGGCCTTATCTGGTGCGCATCGAGTTCCTGGTGGCCGTAATCGTCACGGTTATCCTGTTTGTTTGGTCCATCACTCTGAACGCCCCGCTGGAAGAGCCTGCCAATCCGAACTTAACTATGAATCCGTCGAAGGCGCCCTGGTACTTCCTCGGGTTGCAGGAGATGCTGGTTTATTTTGATCCCTGGATTGCCGGCGTAGTAATGCCATCCCTCATCATGGTGGGTTTGATGGTCTTCCCCTACGTCGATTCAAACCCGCTCGGCAACGGCTATTACACGCTCAGACAGCGCAGATTTGCGGTGGGAATGTTTGCCGTCGGGTTTCTGCAGTGGATTTTGCTGATAGTAATTGGGACCTTCATCCGCGGCCCCGGTTGGATCTGGTTCTGGCCCGGTCAGACGTGGGATCACAACGCGGTAGTGTTCGATAAGAACATAGACCTGCACGACCTAATTGCTACGAGCTGGATCGGTAAAACGCTGCATCTGGGATTTCTCCAGAACGACCCGGGTAAATTCATCTTTGGTGCTCTGGTTGTGGGAGGCTTTTACATAGTCGGCGCCCTGTTTTTCCATTGGCTAATGACGGTGGATTTTAAACGAATCTCGCTGCGGCCGCTCCGTTTGTTCCCGCGCGATCCGCTTGAGCAAAGGCTCCTGGAGCGAACCAGCATTCTCCAGTACGTGACTTTTCAGTTTTTTGCGATAAGTGTGCTGTTGGCGATGCCGGTGAAACTTATCCTCCGGCTGGGGCTGACTATAAAGTATGTCTGGGTAACGCCATGGTTCAACATCTGAGTGGTTCAACATTTGACTGGCTCACATTTGACGAGGGCCGAGGAATGATCCCGAAGTGACCGACTCTCCTGAAGCTAGCGAATCGTTGGTAAAGAAGGAGCCTGAGGTCCCGGCCCACGATCCCATCGTGAGCCGTTCTACGAGCGGCATCATGCTGCTTTGCGCTTTGCTTCTAACAGCTTCTCTCGTGTGGGCGCTTTGGGATGAAACTTTCGGTCAGCGTCCGTGGAGAAACATTCAGCAAGAGTTCGTCAGCCGTTACACGCGCTACCTGAGGAGTATTAAGCCGCAGGCCGGCAAGAGTGAAGCGGAAGTCAAAGAGAGCGCCGAGTATCAGACGTTGGACGCCGAAGCAAAAGCTGCGCAGGAACAAGTTAAGCCGGAAACCGCTGAGATTGATCAGAAGGTCAGGCAGATTCAAAGGCAACTCGATGCGGTAACTGATCCTTTCCAAAATCAACGCGGCCGGCTCACGGTCATCAACTACGACGTTGAAACTGCTAAAGGGTCCGCCAAAGAGAAATATCGGAAGAAGGCGGAGGAAAAGCGTCAGGAAATAGTTGAAGTAGAGTTACCGGCTCCAGACGGCTCCGGCAAGACCATTGCGGAGAAGATGAATTACGAGCAGCTCGAGAAATTTTACAACGACCTGCGCGACGAGAAGGCAAGGCTTCTGGGTCGAAAAGCCGAGTTGCTTAAGGGGCCTACCGAACTCGCAACAAAGCGGGACGACTATCTGCGGCACCACATGATCGGATTGGGCCCTGGTCAGATCGACGGACTGCTCAGGAAGATGGACAACTTCGACTACTCCATCCTCGGTCACCAGATTAGTGCGAACGAGTCAGATATCGTTGACCGCTGCGAAGTATGTCACGTCGGTATCCGCGAGCCGCTGGATCTCAGACCGGCAGATCTGGCGCCTGAAGGGCCGGGCAAAAAGCCGGACAGTTTGGCGCGCGCATTCGTCAGCCATCCCAACCGCGAACTGCTCCAGATTCATAATCCTGATCGGTTTGGCTGCTCAGGTTGTCACTGGGGCAATGGGCGCGCAACTACCAGCGACGTTAAGGGCCACGGACGGCACAAATACTGGCTGTGGCCGTTGTTCGAGCGCGAGAACATCGAGGCCGGCTGCCAGCAGTGCCATGCCAGAGATCGGGTTACCCAAGGTGCCGAGACGTTGAACCTTGGTCGAGATCTTTTCTATGAGCGTGGTTGTGTTGGCTGCCACCGGTACGAAGGTTTCGATCAAGAGACGGATGCCCTTTCCGGCGCTCGTCAGAACACTACGCAACTCGAAGATCAAATAATTGGTAACGATAAACAGATCCGGCAGGATACTGAGGCAGCTAATCAGGCAGCCGATGACGCTGAAGCGCAACGCTTACTCGCGCATGCGGAGTCACTGCGCGTCTCGAATAGCCTGCTCGCTGCGCGCATCGATCAGTTGAGCCTGCAATCGAAGTATTTGATGCAGGATCAGAAGAAGATTGGTCCGAACCTGAAGGACATTCGGCTCAAGCTGCGCAAGGAATGGGTCCCCATCTGGCTCAAGGATCCTCAGGGTTTTCGACCGGGCACTAAGATGCCGACTTTCTGGCGATTCGGGATTGATCGAGACGGGGACGAGCAGATCGGAGCGATCTCGGCTTATCTCTGGCAGGAGAGTTTCAGCGGCAAGGTTCAAGATCAAGCTCGCGGCGAGGCGGCCCAGGGTAAGGAGTTGTTTGAAACTCGGGGTTGTCTTGGCTGCCACTCGATCGGCGATAGCGAAAGCCCGATAGGTGGGACGTTTGCCGCGAATCTTCAGCGCGTTGGTGAAAAGTCAAACTTCGAATACATCGTGCGCTGGATTCATAACCCACGCGAGCGCTGGGCGCCCTATTGCCCGAAGGAAAAGCGAGATCTTACGCCAAATGATTACAGCAAGAACAATAAGCCTTACGTGTTTGATACGGAATTAAATTCTCGCTGCCCGAACGACGGAGCCGAGTTGCAAGTTCAGAACATGACCGTGATGCCAAACTTCCGGCTGACTGATCGGGACGCTCGAGACATTGCAAGTTATTTGTTCTCGCTTTCTTCGCCTCCTGCTTATCCCGATGCGTCTTTCATGGACGATCCGAATTTAAAAGAGAAGGGTCATGAGTTGATCAAGCAGTACGGTTGCGCCAGTTGCCACGAAATCAAGGGGTTTGAAGAGGAACAGCGGATCGGTAAGGAACTGACGGTTGAAGGCGCTACGCCGATTGAGAGATTAGATTTCGCCCTGCTGACCCATGATGCGGAGAAAGGACACGATCCGCTCAAGTTACATGGTGACCATTCGGAGAAACCCTGGTACAACCACAAAGGCTTCTTCGAGCACAAGCTGGTCGAACCGTCGATCTATGATCAGGGCAAGGAGAAGGATCCAAAGGATCGGCTACGAATGCCCAAGCCTTATCTCACGCCGGAATGGCGAAATGCTCTGACCACATTTCTGCTGGGGAGCGTTGGCACAGAAGGATCGAATGTGCCTGCATCCCTCTTCTATAATCCTCAGGACCAGCGTCGCCAGGATGTGCAAAATGGCTGGTGGGTTATCAAGAAGTACAACTGCATGGGTTGTCACGAGATTCAAGTGGGGCAGCGTTCGGTTTTGATGGATGTCCCGGTTTATCAAACGCCTGAAGGTAAGGACCTGCTTCCGCCGAGGTTGACGAGCGAAGGCGCCCGCGTTGATCCAACCTGGCTGCTGCGCTTTCTAAATGATCCGTCTATGAGTGATCAGAAGGGGTCAGCCGCGGAGCCTGCGACGAACACGACCTCCCTTTCCGTTGGCACTCCCGGTGGCAACAGAAATGGACAGGCTAACGGAGGAGACGCTGGCTTCGAACCCGAAACTCAGAGCAGCGGAGGGTTGAAAGCGCAACCTGGACAGGATCGCAATGGCGTGCGGACCTATTTGAAGGCGCGTATGCCGACGTTTAATTTCTCGCCCAACGAACTGCAGACTCTGGTGCGGTTCTTCATGGCGCTGTCCGGTCAGCAGGAACCCTACATTAAAGAGCCGCTGCAACCGCTGACTGAACAGGAAAAACTGGTAGCCCGGCAGATGTTTACTTCAGGTACGCCTTGTCTGAAATGTCACATTACGGGCGAGCCAACCCACGACGAAAAAGCCATTGCACCTAGCTTTCTGCTTGCCGGCGAGCGTCTTAAGCCTGACTGGACCTTCAGATGGCTTCTGGATCCCGCGCAGATCGATCCGGGAACGGCCATGCCTAGTGGATTGTTCAGAAAGGAAGGGGACCGCTGGGTTATAAATCTTCCAAATCCGCCGGCCAGTGCAAACGAGTACAGCCAGGACCATGCGGACTTGCTCGTTCGCTATATGTTGTCACTGACCCCGGAAGAGCAAAGACGATTGCTAGCCACTTCTCCGGTACAACCTGCTGGTAGTGCAAACTCTCCGACGCAGGGAAGTTTGCGCAGGAAGAGCAATGAAAATGTGACGAAGAAAATTCGCAAGAACAGGCGCGCACCGACTGTAGCTCGGACAGGCGGGCGAGCTAATACACGTGCCCCCGGAATGTAGTTGACTGGTGTACTTCGCGGGTCTACTTCTGAGGAAGCCCGTGCTAGAGTTGCACCGAAAGTTATCTTAATTGGAGGAACTGATCATGTTTAAACAGATGAGGGTCTGGTTTGTCCTGACCATTATTCTTTCGCTCCTCGCGCTGGGTTCATCCTGCAGCAAGCAGGGTACAAACGAAGCTAGTCCGGATACAAACTCCACCGCGTCGACGACGGGCAAGACTTATGCAAGCAAAGGTGACGAAGGAACGGTAACGGGAGCCGTCGCATTTAATGGCACTCCACCGGCTCCGAAAAAGATCGACACGTCGGCAGATCCCGTCTGCGGGCAAGCTAACCCGAATTTGGTGACAGAGGACACCATGGCGAAGGAAGGCAAGCTCGCGAATGCCTTTGTCTACATTAAGGATGGAGCCACAGTCGACGGCACCAAGGTCGGCGACTACACTTACGCAACGCCGACAGACGCCGCAGTCCTTGATCAGAAAGGGTGTCACTATGTGCCCCACGTGATGGGAGTCCAGGCAAATCAGAAAGTCAGAATCACCAATAGCGATCCGACGCAGCATAATGTTCACCCGACGCCAAGGGTTAACCCGGAATGGAATCAAACCCAGGCAAATGGTGCGGCTCCGATCGAGAAGAGCTTCGCGCGTCCCGAAGTCCTTATTCCGGTCAAATGTAACCAGCACCCATGGATGAAGTCATACATCGGCGTTCTCAAACATCCATTTTACGCAGTAAGTGGAGAGGATGGCACCTTTACGATCAAGGGCGTACCGCCGGGAACTTACACAGTGGCTGCGTGGCATGAAAAAGGTGGTCCAAACGGCACTGAGAAGACGATGCAGGTTACAGTCGCGGCTAACGGCAGTGGGAAGGCCGACTTTGCCTTCGGCGACGCCGCAAGTGCTTCATCACGGCCCCGGGGGCTTCAGATGATGCCGGCGCTCGAACTGCCGATGATCGTTCGACACTGAGGCGAGATTGTCAATTGACGATTGAAAGACAGTCGTAGTGTTTTAATTTGAAAGAATTCACTCAACTACAGAACCGGGAGCGGTAGCGACCGCACTCAACCCACGGAGTACTTAGGGGTGAGCACATTTGGACGTCATACTTATGAACGTGAGCAGAGTGATCCAGTAAGTTGAGTGCGGTTGCTATCGCTCCCGGTTCTGTAATTAAGTAACACCAACAGCAGCTCGGGTGATATTTAGAATAACCCACTAACAAGACAGCTGCCAGCTTGCCGATGTGGTGTGCCGAATCGGCAATTGGCGCTAGACTTGGGCTAGCAACAGGGAACCGGCCTAGGTGAATAAAGGACTACACTGGTTTTCTTTGCTCGTGGCGGGCGCGACGTTCTTTTTGATCATTGCCGGTGCTCTCGTCACGAGTAATGACGCGGGCTTGGCGACCGAAGACTGGCCACTCTCCAACGGACAGTTCTTTCCAGCAATGGTGGGAAACCTCTTTTGGGAACATGGTCACCGGATGGTAGCTACCACGGTAGGCATACTTACGATTGTCCTGCTTGTCTACCTTTTCAGGAAAGAACCAAGACGGTGGGTGCGGCGGCTGGGATTATTTGCCCTGCTTATGGTGGTTGCTCAGGGGCTTTTGGGCGGACTTACTGTAAAACTGATGCTGCCGCTGGCCGTGTCGACGGCGCACGCCACTCTGGCTCAGATTTTCTTCTGCACAACGGTGGCCCTGGCGGCTTTTACGTCAAGAACTTGGACCAACCAGCAGCTGACCCTCGAAGAAAAAGGCACGCTGCCGGTTCGTTATGTTTGTCTCGCGGCGGCGGCAACGGTATTCCTGCAGCTCATTCTCGGGGCTACGCTGCGACATTCCGCAACCTGGGATAAGCATTTGCCGACAGACTTGGTTGTGGCTCACATCGGCGGAGCGCTCGCCGTAACGCTCCTACTGGCCAGCGCCGCAATCATGATTCTACGCCGCCACGGGGGCGAAGCGTTTTTGACCAGACCCGCTGTAATCGGACTCGCTTTGCTGACATTACAACTGATGTTAGGCGTGGCTTCGTACCTGACGCGGCTGGCATCGCCCAACGAGCCGCAACCCTTGAACCCGATGGTGGGAATCACTGTGGCGCACGTGGCTTGCGGTGCTTTGGTCTTTGCGACGACCATCGTACTCACTTTAAGGTCATTTAAGGTTTTACGCGCGGCCGAGTCGGAGGTTGATTTAGCAACCTCGCCGCAGCGGGTTTGAGTGTTATTTCAGATTAAGCTTTAGCTTGTTGCGAGAGAGACAACCTGAAGGTTGATGACTTCCGCAACTGACCTGCGGTGCCTGATAGGGATCCAGCACCTAAGGAAACGCTTGTATGGAAGAGATTGTTGTAGAACTTCATCCGGGAATTGCTGCGTCGGTCGGCCATCACCTTACTCTTCGCGAGCGCGCCGCGGCTTACGCTGAACTCACCAAACCTCGCATTACATTCCTCATCGTCCTTACCGCAGCTGCCGGCTTCGCCTTGGGGACAAGGGGAAGGATTGATTACCTGCGACTGGCCAGCGCCATGGTTGGCGTTGGGCTTCTTTCGTCGGGGATTGCGACGCTCAATCAGTACCTGGAGCGTGACCTTGACGCTCTGATGCGGCGTACTGCTGACCGGCCTTTGCCGGCTGGCAAGCTTTTGTCCAGGGAAGCACTGGTCTTTGGTGTGGGTCTTACTGCACTTGCGGAAGTCTATCTTGCGGTTCTGGTGAATCCGCTCACAGCGTTGCTGGGTCTCACCGTTATTGCCGGTTACTTATTCGCATACACCCCGCTGAAAACGAAGACTTCGCTTTCAACTCTAGTGGGCGCGTTTCCGGGGGCCGTCCCGCCGCTAATCGGATGGACCGCGGCGGGCGGCGAACTGAGCCTGGAAGCGTGGGTGCTGTTTGCGATCTTGTTTCTCTGGCAGTTTCCACATTTTCTGGCCATCGCCTGGATGTATCGAGAGGATTACGCCCGCGCGGGGATTCTGATGTTACCCGTGGTTGAGCCTGATGGAAGGATTACAGGGCAGCAAATAGTTATCTACACCTTGATGCTCTTGCCAGTGAGCTTGTTGCCGACCGCCTTGGGGATCTCCGGCAAGGTGTATTTCATCGGGGCGATAATTCTAGGCTTACTGTTTCTCTATAGCAGTGTTCGTGCGGCGTTTTCGCATTCTCGGCAGGAGGCCCGACGACTCTTGCTGGCCTCGGTCATTTATTTGCCGCTCTTGTTCATACTAATGGTGGCGGATAGTAAATAGTGAATCGGAAATAGGAAGGCAACGCGACTGAGCTTTGTTCTTTGTACTTTGTTCTGCAACCTACACTTGGGACATACAACTAACCGAGAGAGTTCGAAGTACGAAGAACTAAGTACAAAAGCGCAAAGAACAAAATACAAAAGAGATTTGCGATTGGCCATTTACCAAAAGGAGTACCCGATGGGACGAGCTCTTGCGGTTATTATCTGGATCCTGACGCTCCTGTCAGTGTCTCTCTTTTTCGTCGACAAATGGTGGTTCCCCACGGCCATCTCATCGCACGCGGCCGCCCTCGATCGCCAGTTCCTGATAACCATCATTGTCGTTGGAGTTTCTTTTACAGCGGCCCAGGTTGGGCTCGGCTACATGGTCTGGAAATATCGGGAGGACGCCGATCGCAGTCGCGCGACCTACACCCACGGAAGCAGCAAGCTAGAAGTTATCTGGACCGTGGTCACGGCTATCATCTTCATCGGCCTGGCGGTAATGGGGCAAAGCGTGTGGGCGTCGCTGCGCTTTAATGATGCACCCCCAGGCTCCTACCAGGTTGAGGTCGTGGGGCAACAGTTTCAATGGAACTTTCACTACCCCGGAACGGACAAGGTTTTCGGTCGCACTGAGCCAAACTTGATCGATGACTCAGCCCTGAACTTCATCGGCCTGGACGAAGCGGATCCGAATGCCAAAGACGATGCCGTCCATACCGTGCTCGCCATCCCCGCCGGCCGTCCAGTCGAATTGTTGCTGCGGTCCAAGGATGTGATTCATAATATTTGGGTCCCGCAGCTCCGTTTCAAACAAGATATGGTTCCGGGGATGGTAATTCGCGTGCACTTCACGGCGAACACACCCGGCAAGTACGAACTTGCTTGCGCCGAACTCTGCGGGCAACTGCACTTCCAGATGAAGAGTTACCTACTGGTTCTTCCTGACGACGAACTGGGAGCGCTGACCGCCCTGCCTCAGGACCAGTTTCAGACTCGGATGACGGAGTTGTTGGCCAAATACAAACTGCCTGCTCAGAACTGAAACGCTTGGCTGCTCTACGCTGCGGTTAATTAGCTTAACCACGAGGAGATCAAAGATGTCAGGTGAAACTCACGAAGCCGTCCACCGGCACCCGGCTCCAACAGGCTTCATCCGCAAGTATATCTTTAGCCTGGACCACAAGGTGATCGGCATCCAGTACATCATGCTGGCGCTGGTTGCCGTACTGGTCGGGATGACGATGTCTGTATTGATGCGAATGAACTTGTCCTGGCCCGGAACGAATTGGCCCATTCTCGGCACGCTGTTCCCGGGTGGCGCTCCGGACGGCATGATGACTCCTGAGTTTTACCTGTCGCTCGTAACAATGCACGGAACTATCATGGTTTTCTTCGTGCTGACTACGGCGCCGCAGGGCGGCTTTGGCAACTACTTTCTGCCCATTCAAATCGGCGCAGAAGATATGGCTTTCCCCGTATTGAACATGCTTTCCTTTTGGGTCACCCTGGTGGGATTCATCGTCATCCTCTCTGCGATTTTCTTCTCCGGAGCGGATTCCACAGTAGGGCCAATCGGAGGCTGGACGGGTTATGCACCGCTGAGCGCGCTACCAAACGCTGGGCCTGGGCAAGGCATGGGCATGGACCTGTGGATCATCAGCATTGCGATTTTTTGCGTTGGTTCCTTGTTGGGCGCGCTTAATTTTATTACCACTCTGCTCAACATGCGCACGCGCGGAATGTCCTTGATGCGCATGCCTCTGACGTGCTGGGCGTGGTTCACCACGGCAGTGCTGGCTCTGCTTTCTTTCCCGGTGCTGCTGGGCGGCGGCATTCTGTTATTGCTCGATCGGTTGGCTGGTACCAGCTTCTTTATTCCTGGCGGGCTATATCTCAGCGGCATCCTCTCAGGCACGGACGAAAGGTTTCCGCTGCACACTGGCGGATCTCCGATCCTCTGGCAACATCTCTTCTGGTTCTTCGGGCACCCGGAAGTCTATATCGCGATTCTGCCAGGGATGGGCGCCACCTCGCACATCCTGTCGACCTTCGCCCGCAAGCCCGTCTTTGGTTACCGGGCTATGGTCTTCGCAATTTTTGCCATCGGCCTGCTGGGATTCTTTGTATGGGGCCACCACATGTTCATCAGTGGTATGAGCCCGTATTCGGCAATGACTTTCTCGATACTGACGTTGTCCATAGGCGTTCCTTCGGCAGTCAAGACGTTTAACTGGCTGGGAACTCTATGGGGCGGCAGAATACGCTTCACCACCGCCATGCTGTTTGCAATTGGGTTCGTTTCGCTCTTCGTGGCTGGAGGAATTACCGGCCTTGTCTTGGGGCAAACATCGCTCGATCTCCCAATGCACGACACCTATTTCGTGACCGCGCACTTCCACCTGGTCATGGGCGTGGCTTCAATCTTCGGGATGTTCGCGGCGACTTACTTCTGGTTTCCGAAGATGTGCGGACGCCTCATGAATGAAAGTCTTGGGAAGTTTCACTTCTGGATTACATTCATCGGTGTTTATTGCATCTTTGTCCCCATGCACACCATGGGAATCGTTGGTATGCCCAGGAGATTTGCGCAGTTTACGGAATACGAGTATCTCAAAACGCTGCATCCCCTCGTGGTCTTTGTCTCAATCGCGGCGATCGCGACCGTGCTGGCCCAGATCGTTTTTTACTTCAACTTGGTTTGGAGCATTTTCAAAGGCAAGCGGGCGGGGGAGAACCCCTGGGATGCCACCACGCTCGAGTGGACTACGGCGTCTCCTCCTCCACATGACAATTTTGCCGGCCACCTGCCAGTAGTTTACCGGGGCCCTTATGAGTTCGCAGTACCCGGAGCCGCAAATGATTTCGTGATGCAGACAGAACCTGAGGTGATCCTGCAAGCTGTTGGGTCAGGTAGGGAGGGAACCAGTGGGAATGGCCACGACGGTCACCGGCACTAAGACAATCAAGAAAGGCAAGAGCCCCGTTGGGGGACAGCGGTTCCCCGGCGGAAATGGTGGCGGCTCGCGCGGGCGCAACGGTCACGACGGGGATATGTCCCATTTTGAGTCGTCCGCTAACCGTTACCGGATCGGCATGTGGGTCGCTCTGGCGGCGATCTTGATGATGTTTACGGCGCTTACGAGCGCTTACATCGTGCGTGCTGCTTCCAGCAACGACTGGCGGCCCATCGCGATGCCGCAGATTCTACTGCTAAGCACGGCATTGATTGTTGCTAGCAGCGGCACTCTTGAGATGGCGAGACGGAAACTCAAAGAGGCATTTGAGGTCTCTTACCATCGATGGCTCCTGATGACCACAGCACTGGGCGTCGCATTCGTCGGTTCGCAATTGCTCGCCTGGCGCCAACTGGTCGGGCAAGGCGTTTATGTCGGCAGCAACCCGCACAGCTCCTTCTTTTACCTTTTGACTGCGACACACGGGGTTCATTTGCTGGGCGGTCTCATAGCACTCGCTTACCTGCGGTTGCGCACTCGCCGGACCGAGCGCGATGGGCAGGCTCTGGCAAAGCGGCACGCGGTAGCTGATGCCGTTACACTCTACTGGCATTTTATGGACGGTTTGTGGATTTACTTGTTTCTGCTCCTGTTCTTTTGGAAATGATCGTTGGAATGTAGGGGCGTCCCTCCGTGGGCGCCCCCGGTCGCCGTCGCAAGGGCGCCCACCGAGGGACGCCCCTACATAATTTGGAGGTGACAGGTGAGTACTGAAGCCCGCGCAGCACATTTCCCGGCAGCCGATTGGGATGGAGGTGTTTTCCCGTATCGCGTTGGACATCGCAAGCTGGGGATGTGGTTGTTCATTGTCTCCGACTCGCTCACGTTTTCGGCGCTGCTAATCGGTTATAGCTATCTGCGCGCGTCCAACGTTTGGCCAACCCCCTTTCCGTTCTATCCGAGCATCGTCTTTTCCTCGGTAATGACTTTTTGCCTGCTCTCCTCAAGCTTGACGATGGTATTCGCTGTTTCAGCATCCAGTCGGGGAGATCGGGCAAAGGCGCGTAAGTGGATCTTGGGGACTATTTTTTTTGGTCTCGCGTTCTTGGTGTTGCACTTAATCGAGTGGAACCATCTGTACAGTGAAGGCCTGCGTCCATTCAGCCTGCCTGCCGATTGGGTTACCAGGTACGCTGCGCCTGATGGCACGCTGCCATCGCCATTGTTTGGAGCGACTTTTTTTACCATCACCGGTTTGCACATGTTTCACGTCTTCACCGGCGCCATCTATCTGGCAGTGGTGGCGGCCAGGCTTAACAAGCTTAAGCATGAAGACGTCGAGATCAGCGGGCTCTATTGGCACTTCGTGGATCTGGTCTGGATGTTCGTATTCCCGTTGATTTACATCATGACAGTTGACATCGGCGCGCACTGAGGACCTGTAGGGGCGTCCCTCCGTGGCGCCCTCTCGTTGCGGCTGCGAAAAGACTTGATAAAATCGAAAACTGTAGTTGAGTGAATCGAAAACCAGGGCGCCCTCGGAGGGACGCCCCTGCAGTTGCACCAGAACGCACTAAGGAGCAAACGCTAAAATGAGCGCACACGCTGAAAAGCATGAACACTTTGCCGGCAGTAACAAGCTGTTTACTTCGATCTGGATCTGGCTGGTGCTGCTGACTGTGATCGAAATCGTCCTGGCCTACCGTCCGATGGCAATTCATTTCATGCTGACGATCCTGCTTGGTCTTTCGATAATCAAAGCGGCGCTGATTGTGGCCTATTTCATGCACCTTAAATTTGAGCGGCTGAGCTTGATTCTTACTATTGTGCCCATGCTGGTGATCTGCATCTGCCTTTTGTTTGTTTTTTTCCCTGATAGCTTTAGATCACATGGTCTTCGTTATAAATTCAAGGAAACGCCACCGGCGCCGGCCGCTGAGAGCCATTGATGAAAATTCCGCGAATAGTAAACCGATGTTTGGTGCTGGGTCTGGTTCTGGCGCTTTTTCTGGCGGTCGACACGGCTGGCCTTGCGCAATGTTCTATGTGTCGGGCTTCACTTGCCGGGTCAAACAATCCGTTTTTTATCAGGAATTTCAATATCGCAGTGCTGGTCTTGTTGACGCCTCCGGTGGCAATTTTTTGTTCAATCTTCGTTGTTTTGAGGCGGCATAGCACCCAGGAGGATGACGTGACCCATCCCGATCGTCCTAAGTCATAAGTCTGCCGCCTGGGATAGTTCTGTATTCTTCTTGAGCGAGCTTCAGCAGCTATCACGATCCACGATCCCCATGAAACACACGAAGGCGAATTGGTGTAACCTCGTTGTTCGTAGATCGTCCTTTTTGATTTACTGACGTTCGGGCAAGATTTTGACTAGGACTCTGAGTCCACCCTCTCGACTTCAGAGTTTTCATTATGTCTGACGATAACCCGCTGGCGATCGACGTCGAAACGCGTACCACGCGCGGTCGTGCTTGTCCTCGATGTGGCGGCAAGATCATACCGTCGGACCGCGCGGTCTACCAAAGCATCGGTGATCCGAACGCGGTGTTTGCAATCTGGCAGTGCGAACGATGCGGCTATGAGGAGATGTCGGAACGACCTAAGCCTCCGGGCAAGGCCAAGCACTAGAAACAACAAGGCCACACAACTTCGAATCTTTTGACCACGGCGCGCGAGGTAGCGATCTAACAAGTGGGAACCGGCCGGTGGTCAATTCAAAGACTGGAGAATGAGTCGCGGATTTGCGCGGAGAAACGCGGATCAGACCGAGACCGAATAGGGTAGAATGGGGTTCCAGATTTGGCTTAGATGCTTTGTAATCACACTCTTTTCAGATTCGTGTAATCCGCGTTAATCCGCGGCTAATATGGGGTAAGGCGGATGAGGAAGGAACTTGGGCTATTAAATGTTATCTGTATAGTATTAGGAATCGTATTTGTAGGCCTGGCGATTTGGACCGCGCTGTTTTCACCGCAGTTTCTCACTACCGACAATCTCTTCTTCATCTCGGTTTGCCTGGTTATGGCCCTCATGTTTGTGGCTAGTCCTCTGCTTTATCTTCAGTCGGAGGGTCGTTTGCCAATTCCGTTTACAAAACGATCCCCTCGCCCGGAGGTCGCTCAGTTGGCTGGCTCCGGACCTCCTTTGCTTGATGCCAAAGGTCGTGCGGTACCACCCGACGTGAAATCCATGATGGCCAGGATGAAACAGAAGCGATCAGAAGACGTTTAGCAATATTCTAACCGTGGACGAGTTTACAAGAGAAGTACTGGGAAGCTTTGCAGCGTGGAAGAAAGACACGTTGGACCTGCACACTTTGTTTGAAGCCGGCGGCAATGATCCGGAAGCACGAACCAAGGTCTTTGATATCGTCGAACGATTGGTGAAAGAGGGATTGCTAGAGGAACTAGGAAACGATTTTTATTCCCTGACAGAGAAGGGAAGGCTAACCGCCTCTGTAATTGATGATAGAGGAGCGCTTTGAGTTTCGTGATTTCTGAATCGCCTCCGTGGGCAAAACTCGAATCCACAAAAACACGAAGTTGCACGAAAACAACCTGTCAGTCAATTGAGAGACAATACACTGGTTGTTGGAAGGTCGCCAGCGCTATGAACATTGCGCTGTGGCTGGAGCTCTTTCTTGAATGCCTGAATACATTTCCTACCTGCCTCATCTAAACGCCGTTCTAAATACCACCAGCACCCTGTTTTTGATAGCGGGCTATCGTTTTATTCGGGCCGGATTCGTTCGACCGCACCGAAACTGTCAGATTGCGGCCCTGACAACGTCCACATTTTTCCTGATTTCTTATCTGACTTACCACTACTATCATGGCGACACGCCTTTCCTGGGACAGGGAATCGTTCGGCCTTTTTACTTTATAGTTCTGGTCACGCACGTGATCCTGGCTATTGTCATAGTTCCTCTCGTTTTGATTACGGTCTACCGCGCAGCCCGTGGGGATTTCATCCGGCACCGCAGGATAGCTCGATGGACGTTACCTCTATGGCTTTATGTTTCGATCACCGGCGTAATCGTCTACTTGATGCTGTATCGCATCTATCCTTCTCAGTTGTAGGGGCGGAACTCCGTCTCCACCCCTTGACGCACATAAGGAACATTCTTGACGATCGGGGCAGCGGGGCGCACACAGAGTTGCGCCCCTACAATGAGGGCCACGCTGGACGCACACATAGGCTTGTGTCCCCAAACGAAGTTAGTCGGATGACAAGTAGTAACCCAGAAACCATCGCGACCCCGGAGGCGAAGCGGCTCCGGGCCTCGGGTCCTATCCTGATTCTCGCGGTCCTGTTTGTAACGGGAGCGTTCCTGACGTGGTATTTCACCTGGTTCGGCCGCGACCTCTCCGATGCAGACATCTCCCAGTACCTCGTTGATGAGAAGCATCCGCGGCGCGTCCAACATGCGCTCTTGCAGATCCAACAGCGCCTGGAACGTGGCGACCCCGCCGCCAAACAGTGGTACCCCCAAATCGTCATTCTGGCCAGTCATCCGGGAACAGAGTTTCGCCTGACCGCTGCGTGGCTGATGGGTTTCGATAACCAGTCTGCAGAATTTCATCAGACGCTCTCGAAGCTTGTGCGAGATCCGGAACCGATCGTCCGCAGAAACGCAGCCCTTGCCCTGGTAAGATTTGCAGATCCAAGAGGACGCCCCGAGCTCGTGGCGATCCTGAGCCCCTTTGTTGTGACCGCGACCGAAGAAGGGGAGGTGGCGAGCACCTTGAGCGAGGGAGCCTCGCTCGCGCGTGGGGCCTTACTCGCTCGCATTACTCAGCCTGATAAGAAAACGGTCGAAGTGAGGTCGCCGCTCCCCGGAAAGTTGGAACGCATCACCGCGCCGAGCGGTTCCAGGATCGCAACGGGCGCTGCGTTAATGACCATCAACTCGGATGAGGATAGTATTTGGGAGGCGCTGCGGGGCCTTTCATTGATCGGTGAGTCGCAGGACGTGCCGGCTATTGAATCCTACACCCAAGGCTCCGCTGCCTCCTCGCCTCGCATAAGAGAACAAGCGGTCCGGGCGATAAAAGCCATTCAGGGCCGGGCAAAGCAAGAGTAAATCCGAATCCGTGATCGTTGCGGTTCGTCAAACACGATCCACGAAATTACTCGAACCAACACGAAATCCTGTTAGGTCCAGTTCGTGTGATTTCGTGGATCGTGCTTGTGTAGACCAAACCACAAACAACACTAAGAAACTGCAGACTGTCCGAAAGCACAGGAGGCACAAGCAAGCGCTTATTGCTTTACCCGATATGTCACCACCACACAGCCGTTTTTAAAGGCTTTGCAACTCAGCAACTCCAGATCAATCTGATGCTTCATCTCGTAAAAGACCGGAATCCCCGAGCCTAGCAAAACCGGATGGATGTTGAAACCGATCTCATCAATCAATTTCGCCTCAAAGAGGGTCTTCGCGAAATCGCCACCGCCCATCACGCAGATGTCTTTGCCTTCCTGACCCTTTAACTTTCTTACGAAGGCCGCGGCATCCTTCTGGACGATCTCGACACCGGCCTCTTTGCCTGGCTGTAAGGTGCGCGAGAAGACGTATGATTTGATGCCCGGGTAAAGGTTGCTCTTACCCTTGCTGATCTTAAGCCCCACCTCGTAAGTCTTGCGGCCCATCAAAATCGTGTCGATAGTTTTCCAATAGTCCGTCATCATTGACGCCGCTTCGTCACTCCGCAAGAGCCAATCAACAGCGTGATCTTTGCGCGCAAAGTAATTGTCGAGACTGCTCGCACCTCCAAATGTTACCTTTCGCATTTCCACCTCCTTTCTCAGATCAACATTATCCTAGTTCAGGAGCGGCAGGCGTGTCTTGGCGTTTCTTGATATTAACTGGAATCAAGCGCGGTTGGGCTTCATCAGCGTCTGGCAAACGCCTGGTGAGGTCTTCGTAGTTTTGCGAAACTGTTTATAGAAGCGACTTAGATCGTTGTAGCCAATGTCTTGTGAGACGTTAATTATCTTTTCCCCCTTGGCCAACCTAAGAGGTGCGTCAGCCAGGCGAAGTTGGTGCAAGTAAGCGCTGGGACTCATTCCCAAATCACGTTTGAACTGCCGGGAGAGATGTTCATGCGTAACACCAAGCCGCCGGGCAATACGTGCGATTGAGGGAAAGCTAAGATAATTCTCATCAATCAGCCTTTTCGTCTTGACCGAAAGCAAAGACGGCTTTTGATTCATTTCCACCGATTGATGGCTCCCGCCGCGATTAACAATTTCTAACACCTGCGCCACACCTGTCGGTAGTTCGCTGGACGTCGTTTCAAACATTCTCGGAACCCTCGTTAAGCCGGCGGGCAAAGACTCAGTCGCAGCAACTCCGACAAGACGACCATTTGCATTTTCAAAGCAAGCTTGCGAAATGGTGAACGGAGGGTAAAGGACCCCGAAACATTTTGTGGCTGGCCGGACGTGTGTTGTGCCACTGATAAAAAAGACTTCGCCGGCCTTCAGTTCATAAAGTTCGAGCAGCCAGGCCGCGCAGGTGATAACTTTGGCCGTTAGCCCGCCCTGAACTTCCAAGTCATCCTCAAATAAATACGCGCCGTCTGGCAGAAAGCGTGTTTTGCGACGCGCTATTACCCCACCCGCATCAGGCTCAAGTTGAAAATGGAATTTCTTTGAGTCGCTCTGGCTCTTTCTAATCGCGGCCTCTTACAAAATCCGTAGCGCGTCTAAAATTCTCAATTAGGGCGTAATACCGGTGCGCCGCAAGCGGTCGGTGAAACCTGATCTGACGGCGGGCCATCGCAGATAGAATCAAGCTTGCGTAAATTCACGTGATGAGAATGTTCGTCGTAAGCATTTTTCCGCCAGCCAAGCGCCCGATCCTTATAGCTTAGCCGACAGGAGGAGCTGGCGGTGCGTCGGGAAGAGCGATCCCGTGAAGGCCTTCCCAATCCTCGGTGGGAACCATTTCGATAGCGTCCCAAGGACAACCATCCAGGAAGGCGCCATCCGGTCCTTTGCTGATGCACTTCTGGCAACCAATGCAGAGATAGGGATCAACTTCGATGCGCCCGAAGGGTGGGTGATCTTCGTCGGGCACCCAAAACATACACGCCTCAATGGGGCAATACTCGATGCAGGCAGGTGATCCAGCACAGCCGGTGCAACAGTCGGTCGTAATAGCCAGGATCCGCGGTTTCTTCTTGCGCGTCGCCTTTCCGTCGCCCTCCGACATGGGCCAGTGTTTATCTACGATGTCGTACAAGCGGTTTCTCCCCGGCCGTCTATATTCCGATCTTCAAACCGACTCTAACATAGCCTTGTTGATTTCCTCAACGATTTGTGTCGTTTGACAGTTTCGCTTGATGCGTAGTGGACAGAAGAGTTAAATGGTGCAAATCCAATAAGGGAGAACAACCATGGAAGCGATAGCGGGTATCTTTGACACACGCGCAGGCGCCGAACGTGCCGTCTCTGGACTTAGTTCCGCAGGAATTGCCAACGACAGGACTGTCTTCTTAACGCCTGGAACCAGCGACGAAGAAGTTGAGTCGGCGGTTCCTATTACTGACACCGAACAGCCGGGAATGGGGAAAGCTATGGGCGGAGCCATGGGAGGTGCGATCGGGGCGGCTGGAGGGGCAACTCTGGGTCTGGCCGCAGCCAGTCTTCTGGTTCCAGGCGTTGGACCTGTGCTTGCGGCCGGCGTTATTGGCGCTGCATTGCTGGGAGTTGGAGGAGCAGCTACGGGGGCAGCTGCCGGCGCCGCGATGGAAAGTGGATTGGCGGAAGGGTTATCACGGGACGAGTTGTATCTCTACGAGGATGCGCTAAGGAAAGGCCGCTCCGTCGTGATTAGCTTCGCCCAAGATGACGACGCTAAGGAACGGATACACAATGTGCTGGCCCAGGCTGGTGCCGAGAGCATTGACGCGGCTCGTGAAAGCTGGTGGGTGGGCCTGCGCGATGCAGAAGAAGAGTACTACCAGACGGAGGGTGGGGACTTCCGGTCCGCTGAAGTAAGCTATCGCCGCGGTTTCGAGGCTGCCCTCAATCCGAAGAGGCGAGGGCGATCCTATGAGGAAACCGCTTCAGAATTGAACGAGGCTTATCGCGAGGCTGCCACTGACGAGGCTTTTCGCCGCGGATACCAGCGCGGGCAGGACTATCACAAGAGAGTAAGAGAAAGCTAGAAGCGTTGAAAGAACTGCTGCTAAACCTGGCTGTCTTAATTGGCATTCTGGGTCTGAGCGCAGTTATCACCGGCTGGTTCGCGCGTACAATGTATATCCGCTGTCTGGCCTGCGGGACTCTTAATGCCAGACGGCGTGTGAGATGTCGGTCATGTGAACGCGACCTCAGGTAGCATGCAAACTGCGCATGCTACAGAACCGGGAGCGGTAGCGACCGCATTCAAGCAAGGCAGTACTCACCGCAGGAATTGAAGTTAACAGTGACTCGCATCAGAGAAACGCTTAAGGTCCAAGTAATCGACCAGACTTGATCCCTAAGCTGGTTGAGTGCGGTCGCTACCGCTCCCGGTTCCTGTATGAAGGCACTGATCCCAGTCGTGAATTGAAATCGAATACACCAGTCGTCCGAAATCTCTCTTGGTTACCAGATCTTGAACTAACATCTCACTCAGACATTGGGACAACAGCGATTAAGTAATTAACGATTCGAGGCTGTTCGCCGTTTGCCGTTTCTTATCAACGCATGTCACATAACCCGCAATTTGAAACTCCGCTCGAATGGCAGACTCATGCGGAGCAGACCAACTACCGCGAAACACCCAACTACGACGAGACATTAGCTTATGCAAAAAGGCTCGCTGCTGCTTCGCCGCTGATCAGATACGCTTCGTTTGGACATAGCGGAGAAGGGCGTGAGCTGCCGCTGTTGATTGCATCGGAAGGCGATACGTTCACTCCTGGGGCAGCCCGCAAGGCTGGCAAGGCGATAGTGCACATACAGGCTTGCATTCATTCTGGCGAGCCCGATGGCAAAGATGCTGGCTTGGCTTTGTTGAGAGACATTACCATCACTAAAACGCTGCCGGGGTTATTGGAAAATGTGGTAGTGCTTTTCATTCCCATTTACAACACAGACGGACATGAGAGATCGAGTCCCTACAACCGCCTCAACCAGAATGGCCCCGCCGACATGGGCTGGCGCGCCACCACTACCAACCAAAACCTTAACCGCGACTACATGAAGGCCGACACGCCTGAAACCCGAGCGTGGTTAGCTCTCTGGAACAAGTGGAACCCCGATTTATTCATCGATTGCCACGTCACCGATGGGGCAGACTATCGCTACAACATCACGTACCATTTTGAGCATCACGAGGGGATTGCGCCCAGCGTGCTTGCCTGGCAGCGGAAGGTAATGGATGGAAAGGTGTTTTCCGCTACAGAAGCCGCAGGCAATGTTGTCTCGTGGTATCTCGAGTTTGCTGATAACCGAGATTTTGGGAAGGGCATTCGAGATTTCAATGGCAGTCCTCGCTTCTCAACCGGCTATGTGCCTTTGCGGAATCGTGCCGCGATTCTGATTGAAACGCACATGATCAAAGATTACCAATCGCGGGTCATCGGCACATACGATTTGCTGAGATTCACGATCGCTGAGGTTAGTCGCGACCCTAAAAGTCTTCTTGATGCGGTGCGCGCCGCGGACGAGGAGACAGTGGGGCAGAGTCGCGCAAATGACGTCGGTCGCAAGCTTCCTATTGATTTCGAGTTAACTGACAAGACAATACCGTTCCACCTGAAAGCGCTTGAATATAGAACTGAACCGAGCGACGTTTCCGGAGACACCAGAGTAGTCTTTGGGACGAAGCCACTCGATGTGACCGTGCCGATGTACAACACCTTTCGGGTAACGAAAGAAGTGACTCGACCGCTTTATTACATTGTTCCGCCTCAATGGAGAGAGGCGATCTCGGTCTTAAGCGCACACGGACTGCGACTACTACCTACGTCAGAGGCGAAGACAATAGACATTGAGAGCTATAGATTTAATGACGTGAAATGGCCCGCTGGTCCATTCGAGGGTCGATTCATGCCTAAGTTCACAGCCGAATTGATTAGGGAGCGGAGAACATTTCCTCCCGGTTCCGTGATTGTCCCGCTAAGCGACAACTTGGCGAAAGTTGCCATCAACCTCTTGGAACCGGAAGCACCGGATTCATTGGTGGCCTGGGGATTCTTCAATGCGATCTTCGAGCAAAAGGAATACGGCGAGAGCTACGTATTGGAAAATCTCGCGCGCGAGATGATGTCTGAGGATGCGGCGTTGCGGGCGGAATTTCTCTTGAGGCTTGAGTCTGATCCTAAATTTGCGTCCAGTCCCGCTAGCCGCCTCCAGTTCTTTTACGAACGGTCAGCTTACTGGGATCGACATATGAACCTTTATCCGGTGGGTCGCATCATGACTGAAAATTCAAGCTGAGGAAGTGAGTTCAAAGTTGGTGCTAACGCGATTCAAGCGATGGGCTAGTAAAGCCATTCCGGTGGTGCGGACGACGCATCGTCCAGTTCACTAAATACCCAATTCTTTTCTTTAGCTGGACTTTTTTTCATAAGAACTGGTAAAGTGAAGAGCGCGTTCGCCGCTGGGGCTATAGAGGCGAACGTTCTTGTTTAGATCTTGGTTTCCCCGGCGGTCCCGCTCCTCCCTGGTGTCACCGCTCTCAACCCCACTCTTTTATTGTAATACTATCGCGAAAAGGGCTTCATTGGGCGAAAGCGCCTTGCCCGGAGACTTCAATGCCTTCTCCCATACGTAAAGCGATTCTACGTTCACCCAGAGTCGCGTTGACTATAACTGCCGTCGTGCTGCTGGTATTGGCTCCTATCGTTGCGGTAGTGATCTATCAGCGTCAAGCGGTTGCTTCGCAAAAGATCAACTATTCGCAGCTTTACTCGCTCAGTGAAGGCAGCTCGGCGGCTTTGGTGACTATTGAAGGTGATGTCTTGACCGTTCAGGTGAAGGACGGTTCGCTGATGCAAGCCACGGTCACCAGCGAGTTAGCCCGGCAGGGTGTGGTTGAACTCTTCAGAAAAAACAGCGTTCCGATTGAATTTAAGGCCTTGCGCCCGGGATTGTTGGCGACAGTATTCAGTTGGTCAATCCCCCTGCTTACTTTCGCCCTGGTTGGTTTCATCGGCTGGCGGGCCTATTCCAGTATGGGTGGGCGTGATGGCAGCTTTAAGTGCGACGACACCAGTAACAAACAGAACGTTACCTTTTCAGATGTTGCAGGTGTAGACGAAGCTAAAGCCGAGCTGGCCGAGACGATAGAATTCTTGCGAAATCCCGCTCGATTCGGAAGGTTAGGCGGACGGGTTCCTCGAGGAATCTTGCTTGCCGGACCCCCGGGAACCGGTAAGACCCTGTTGGCTCGCGCTGCGGCCAATGAGGCCGCCGTACCGTTTCTTTCAGTCTCTGGAGCGAGCTTCCAGGAAAAGTTTGCTGGTGTTGGTGCGGCCCGTGTTCGCCGACTATTTGCTAAAGCGAGGAAAGTGGCACCTTGCATTGTGTTCATCGACGAGATTGATGCTTTGGGGCGTCGCCGTGGACGCAGCAGCGATTCCGCTTCAGCAGATCAGGACCAAACGTTAAATCAACTCTTGATCGAAATGGATGGTTTCGATCAGAACAGCAGCATTGCTGTTATCGCATCGACAAACCGGCCAGATATCCTGGACCATGCGTTAACCCGTCCCGGCCGTTTCGATCGTCAAATCACCGTGAACCTGGCGGATGCGCGGGGTCGCGAGGCTATTCTGCGAGTACACGCCCGCGGTTTACAGCTAGAAGCGGAACTCGACCTTCAATGGATCGCCCGGGGAACCCCTGGTTTTTCAGGGGCAGAACTCGCCAACCTGATGAATGAAGCAGCAATCGCTGCCACTCGTGACGATTCCGAGGCGATAGGCCGGAAACATATTGAGGCTGCGCGAGATAGAATTCTGATGGGAGCGGAGCGTCAGGGCTTCAGGATGGACGAAGATGAGCGCTACGCGACTGCGGTTCATGAAGCCGGCCATGTGGCGGTAGGGTTGGCCGCCAAGCATGGCGACCCGATCCACAAGGTTTCAATCCTCCCACGAGGACAAGCCCTGGGCGTTACACAGTCGTTACCTGAGCGAGATCGCTTGATGAAAAAACGTGAATACCTTGAGGATCAAGTCGCTACGCTTCTGGGAGGACGGGCTGCGGAACAAATTCTTCTCTCAACAATGACTGCCGGGGCCTCAAACGACATTGAGCGTGCTGTCGAGATTGCGAGACAAATGGTCAGCGAATTCGGGATGAGCGCGCTGGGACCAATTCACCTGGGCGCCTCCGACGTGCCTCACAGTCAGACGCTCCTGGATCGTATCGAGGATGCCACCACCGCGATTATCACTAAGCAATTGAAAAGGGCTTGCGATGTAGTGACATCAGATCAAGAATCGATTGCTCGACTCGTGTCGCTGCTGTTGGAACGCGACACCGTCGACTCCCAGGAAATCCTGGAATGTTTTGCCAAGCAAGACGGGACCAAGGCGGCCTGGAAAGCACCTCAGCCCGGGGTGTTTAGTGGGCCAGCGCATCGGGACGTACAGCCACTTCTTTAACTGCCCGGCTGCGGCCGCGTTTTGTCACTACGCCGACGCCCGCGAAAATTAGTAAGCTGGCGATCAGGATTCGTGAGTTGAAGCTTTCGCCCAGGATCAACGGGGCGAGACCGAAAGCGATCAGCGGCTGAAGATAAATATAGGTGGCCACCGTGCTGGGCGATACTCGTGTCAACGCCCAGGCGTTCAGGTAGTACGCAACCACCGTCGGAACCAGAATGATGTAAACCACTGCTAGCCGGACGCTCGCGGGTGCGGTTTGCAGCTTGTCGCCGCTTAGCGCGTAAGCGCCAACGGGCAGGGTGACCAGAGAACCAATACAAAACATCCAGGTAATTACGTTGAGCGCGCCATAGCGTTTGAAGAGATCCTTTGAGATTGCGATGTAAGCCCCATACGAAAAGGAATTTGCTACAATCAACAGGTTTCCGGTGTTTGTTTCCCCGGAGAAGTCAGCTCGCAGTGGATCAACGAGGTAAATAACTCCGCTCGCCGCCAGAGCAATTCCCAGCGTGCGCCGCAAAGATATTTTGTCGTAGCCTAACGCAATACTAACTACCAAAGTAAACACCGGAATGGTTGTTCCCAACAATGTTGCATTGATCACAGTTGTTAGAGACAAGCCTTTAACAGATAGGAGTTGATTAAGAGCGACTCCTAACATGCTGCACAGTACGAGCCAGGCAAGATCACGCCTGGGTATTCTGCGCAATTGTCCCAGCTTGATCTGCAACAGCATGAAGGCAACCGCGGCGCCCACCATCCGTAGCGCAACCAGACTGGTGCTTGACATCGATCGCAGTGCTACCTTGCCAACAATCGGCCAGGTGCCAAACATTAGCTGCACGGCAAATAGTGCGAGGTGGGGTGTGAACCCTCGATCTTTCAGCTGGGGTTTAGAGTCCATCGTGTGAAAAGAAAAAAGGACCGGACTGATTCCCGATCCTTCTGTTTTTAGTCGAGACCCTCCAACTACGGGCAGTAGCCCGACTGTAAGGAGGGCTCCTCAAGACACCTCAGAATCCTCGAGGGGTGCGAATGGCCGTGCCGAGCTTTCCACAAGAGTCGGGTTACCCGTCCCCGCTAGCTACGCTCGCGGTCGATCTGGGCAATCGTCAAGGTCGCATGGTTCTCTAAACAACCAGGTACAGTGGATTTTCGAGGATCTTCTTGAATGTCTGGAGGAATTTTGCTCCCGTAGCGCCGTCGATGACGCGGTGGTCGCATGACATCGTGACACGCATCATCTGCCTTACCACAATCTCGCCGTCGCGCACCACCGGCCTGAGAGACATTGAGCCGACCGCCAGGATGGCGCCTTCTGGCGGATTAATGACCGCGGTAAATTCGTCGATGCCAAACATGCCGAGATTGCTGATCGAGAAGGTTGCGCCTGTATACTCTTCAGGCCGCAGCTTGCGATGGCGTGCGCGTTCGGCAAGTTCGCGCACTTCTCTGGCAATCTCACTCAGCGACTTTCCATCCGCGGAACGAACAACCGGAGTGATCAGGCCGTCTTCAATAGCAACCGCCACGCCGATGTCGGCCCGCTCATAGTATCTGACGATCTTATCCTGAAACGATGAGTTTACTTGGGGATGCGCCATAAGTGCGGCGGCCGCAACCTTGATGACAATGTCGTTGATGCTAATTCTTAGATCCGGATCAAGTTCGTTTATTCCCCGGCGCATCTCGGCCGCGCGATCCATCTCTATCTCGGTGGTGAGAAAAAAGTGGGGTATCGGGCCCAGTGAGGTGACCAGTCTGCGAGCAATCGTCCGACGGATTTCGCTGGCCGGTTCGTCGTGATAAGTTGATGGTCCTGCGGCCTGCGGCGAGGACGAACTCTCCACCGCTCGCAAATGATGTTGCGGCAACTGCATCGACGTGGCAGCGCCGGCGGTCTTGGTCTGGCTCGAGGCTGCCTCAATGTCGCGTTTGACGATGCGACCGCCCGGTCCAGTGCCGCTCAGTGATCGCAGATCCACGCCGGCTTCCGCAGCCATGCGGGCCGCAAGGGGCGACACTATCAGTCGCCCTGAGGATGTGGCGTCGGCCTTTCCAGATTGACTACCGTTGCCGGCAGCACGTCCACGCGGTTCCGCGTTCGCACTCTGGCGAGCTTGGCCATCCGCACTCCCATCGACTTCGCCGGCAGCCGGAACCGGGGAGGGGCTGGAGACAGCCGGGGAGGGGCTGGAGACAGCGGCCGCGGCAGCAGGTTCCGGTTTCGCTTCTGTTGATTTGTTACTTGGCGCCGGAGCTTGAGCTGCAGATCCTTGTTCCAACGCCGAAATATCTTCGTCGGGCTCAGCAATTATCGCGATCAATTGACCCAACGGTGCCGATTCGCCCTCTTTGATCAGAATCTTCCGAAGCACTCCATTGCCGAGAGCCTGCATTTCCATCGTAGCTTTATCGGTGTCAATCTCAGCGAGCGGCTCGCCCATCGAGACTCTGTCGCCTTCTTTTTTGAGCCAACGAGAAAGCTGCCCCTCCTCCATGGTGGGAGATAGTTTCGGCATGATCACCTGAGTTGCCATCAAGATTGGTCCTTTGTCAGTTGTACGTTCGTCCGTTGTAAAAACTCACGCCCGAGAGGCGGCCATGGACAATAAGATAGAAACAACGGACAACTGACTACGAACAACTGACAGCCTCTCATATGTAGGAAACCTCGCGGACCGCGGCCACCAGTTGATCGACATCCGGTATTGCGAGTTCTTCGAGATTCTTAGCGTAGGGCATGGGAACATCCACGCCCGAAACGCGCTTCACCGGAGCGTCGAGATAGTCGAACGCGCGCTCCATAATTTCCATGCTTATCTCGGCCGCAACACCGCAGAAGGGATGCGACTCTTCCGCTACTACTACCCGGTTAGTCTTCTTCACTGATTCCACGATCGTGTCGATGTCCAAAGGCCTGATCGTTCGCGGATCGATAACTTCGCAAGAGATACCTTGCTTCTCCAGCTGTTCCGCCGCCTTCAAAGCGATCGGCACCATTAACGATCTGGCCACAATGGTCGCGTCCGTTCCTTCGCGCTTAACGTCTGCCAGTCCGAGCGGGATGGTGAATTCAGGATCCTCTGGAACTTCGCCTTTATTGCCATACATCCTCTCCTGCTCAATGAAGATCACCGGGTCGTCATCACGAATCGAGGTCTTAAGTAACCCCTTCGCATCAGCGGGCGTTGAAGGCATCACGACTTTGAGGCCCGGGAAGTACGCGAACCATGATTCCATGGCTTGTGAGTGTTGTGAGGAAACCTGAAACGCGGAACCTCCAGGTCCTCGAAAGACGATGGGGATCTTAAACTGCCCACCGGACATGTAAAGCATCTTTGCTGCGGAGTTGATGATTTGATCGGTTGCGAGAATTGAAAAGTTAAACGTCATGAACTCGATGATTGGTCGCAATCCGACCATCGCCGCGCCCACGCCCAACCCCGCAAACCCCAGCTCGGTAATCGGAGTGTCAATAACCCGCTTCGGGCCCAGCGCTTCGAGCAGCCCTTTGGTGACTTTGTAAGCGCCCTGGTATTCGGCTACCTCTTCGCCCATCAGAAAAACATTCTGGTCACGAAGCATTTCTTCCCGGAGCGCCTGGTTAAGGGCTTCCCGCATGGTGATAACGGCCATTAAATGTTTCCCCTAGTTACCCGCCGCAAACTATTCGGGTAGGGCATCGCTCCCCTGAGTAGCGCTGTACCACGGGCGCCCACGGAGGGACGCCCCTACAATTTACTTGCTAGGTGCCCGGTTACCCGGAACGATCGGATTGGAATAGACATCTGTATACAACTCCTCGGGCGCGGGCGACGGACTCTCCTCAGCGAAACGAAGAGCGTGTTCAACCTCTTCGCGGACGCTTTTCTCCACCTCTGCAAGCGCCGCGTCGTCGATGATCCCTTTCTCCTTGAGAGTGGAAAAAAATAGCTTCACCGGATCGCGCTCCTGGTGTTTCTCAATCTCGGCGCGCGTGCGATAACTCCCGGGATCAGACATCGAGTGGCCCATGAAGCGGTAAGTGCGCACCTCGAGTAGCGTGGGCATATGATCCTTGCGAGCTCGCTCAACAGCTCGGGCGGTAGCTTCCCTCACGGCCAACACATCCATGCCGTCGACGAACTCTGATGCGATCTCGTAAGCGCACGCCTTCTCTGCGATATTCTGAAACGACATGGCCCGATCCAGCGACGTGCCCATCCCATATTGATTGTTCTCGCAGATGTAAATGCAGGGAAGCTTCCAGAGCTGAGCCATGTTTAGCGACTCGTGAAAAGCGCCCTGGTTGACGGCTGCCTCTCCGAAAAAGCAAAGCGTCACCTGATCCGTGCCTTTGTATTTCGAAGCGAAGGCCACACCAGTAGCTAGCGGGATCTGGCCGCCGACAATCGCATGCCCGCCCAGGAAATTTAGCTTGCGGTCGAACATGTGCATCGAACCGCCCTTGCCGTGGGAGCAGCCGCTGGACTTACCAAATAACTCGGCCATCACCGCATCAGGAGAGATCCCTTTGGCAATCGCATGGCCGTGCTCGCGATAACTGGTTAAGACGTAATCATCAGTGCGGATTGCGGAAATAGCGCCGATGGCCACAGCTTCCTGACCAATGTAGAGATGGCAGAAGCCGCCAATTTTACCCATGCTGTAAGCCTCGGCGGCTTTTTCTTCGAAGCGCCGAACCAAAAGCATCTGGCGATAAAGCTCGATCAAAGTCTTCTCGTCAACATCGTCAACGCGGTGCTTCTGCTCTTGCTTGACGGTTTTGAGTTGTTGAGCGACCGGTTTGGGTGGGTCCTGATCGATAACGCCGGCTCTGCTCTTCTCTCCCGATGCTGTAATCATTTCTGACGGTGCGCTCT
This sequence comes from Pyrinomonadaceae bacterium, assembly GCA_041744135.1. Classification (GTDB taxonomy): domain Bacteria; phylum Acidobacteriota; class Blastocatellia; order Pyrinomonadales; family Pyrinomonadaceae; genus PSRF01. The sequence continues at coordinate 3,099 of JBGTLM010000153.1, read as the reverse complement.
GTTTGCTCATTTGCTTGCGTACTGGCGACGATTCGATTCTTGCCGCTCAAGGCCGTGTCACCCAAGGCCGACGAGATAGTCTGTTGTTGCGTTTTAGGGCGCTGATTATACGCGACATTTGTGAGCACGTGCAAAACTGGACCCCGGCAGCCACTAAAATGCGCACGCTGCATGGTGCAGCGTGCGCCGGGAAAAGTATCGACCGGTTACCTGGAGACTTCGATCGCGCTGGCTGGTGCTTCAGCAAGGGTTAGCAGGGTCTTGCGGCCATGTTTATCGCGCTGCATCTTGCGGGCTGCGGCCGTGAGAAGTTCCTCAGATGTTTCACCGTCCTGAGGAAAACAGCCCACTCCCAGACTTAATCGGATTTCCACGGTCTTACCTGTGCGCACTGCAAACTTCTGAGCCTCAACTGCACTTCTAATTCGTTCGCCCACGGAGGCGGCCATCTGCGTGGATGCCATGGGCATGATCGCCACGAACTCGTCACCAGCGTAGCGAGTCAAGATATCCATTTGCCGGAGTTCGCGACGAATCACACCGGCTATGCTGGCCAGCACGCGATCACCAGTCGCGTGGCCATACTCATCGTTGATCCGTTTGAAATTGTCGATGTCCATGCTAATGAGCGCAAGCTCTTCACGATTCATGCGTTGCCCTTCGGCGATCCGTTGCTCGAGCATCATGTAAAACGCGCGAGCGTTTGGGAGTTCTGTTAGTGGATCGACAAGCGCGCTTTCCTTGGTTTTCTCAAAAGTCAGAGCGTTATTAAGCGCGTTCGAGGCATGCTGGCAAACTGACTCCAGCAAACGAACGTGCTCGGTGGTGTATGACGTGAGCTTCTTGGACAAGAGGGTGATGGCGCCAAACGCGCCGTCTTCGCGAAGTAGTGGTGAAACGAGCACGCCCCGGTACTGTTTGGAGACATCCTCTGACATTCCCACCAGATCTAGTTCGGGCGAAGCGTTGCACATAGATCGCGCATTGGCGATGACCCATCCGGTTATGCCGTCTCCCACGTTCATGCGTCGGCGGGCGAACAATTCGGCGTGTTGGCCATCAACGTGAGCAGCCACCGCCTTGCCCGATTTCTCATCCACCACAAAAATGACGCAAGTATCAAAGGGAACTATCGCGCGAAGCTTGTTTGTTACCAGAGTGACAGTGTCGTTAATACTCAGCGAGGAGCCTATCGTCTGGGCTATCTCGTGAAGCGCAAACACTTCTCGTTGTGCTTGGGTGATGGATCGGAATCCTGACGTATCGTAAGGGCTCCCGATCACATCCGAGGCGAGACCGGCGTCAGGCTTCGTACTGGTCAGATAGTCAACCTGCAGCGATTCGCAATGGACTTGTTCCCGGATGTCCTCAGCGTCAATCAGGGCGTCAAACTCCAAAACGTGGTCCACGAATTTACGGACGACCCGAGGATCGAAAGCGGTACCAGCCATGCTCTCCAACAGCGCCAGAGAATCTTCACGCTTCATTCCTTTGCGGTATGGTCGATCGCAGCGCGTAGCGTCGTAGAAATCGACAACGGAAATGATTCGGGCAACCAACGGAATAGCTTTGCCTTGTAGCCCTTTTGGATAGCCGGAACCATCCCACTTTTCATGATGGTAGCGAACGATGTCTTCTACGGGATAAGGAAAGTTGACGCGGCGGAGAATGTCGCCCCCGACCACCGGGTGGATCTTCATTTTGGCGAATTCTGCCTCAGTTAGTTTACCGGGCTTGTTGAGTATGTACTCAGGAACCGCCAGTTTGCCGATATCGTGCAAGAGCGCTCCCGCGACGAGCGCGCGCAGTTCGGATTCATTTACCTCAAGGAGATTGCCCATTTGCCGGGCATAGATCTGTGTGCGACGGACATGTCCGTGGGTTGTTTGATCCTTGGCGTCGATGGCAATGGCTAGAGACTCAATGGTATTCATGTGAATAGTGGCCATCTCTTCGCTATGCTTTCGTTTCTCCTCTTCCCCCCGTCGTATTTCCTCAAAGCGTTTCTCGTTGAACCTATAGAGCAGGTGAACAAGGCTGGTGTTCAGAAGACCAAGAAGCACATAGGGAAGACCTGATCCGCGAATGGCCGAATAGAAGAGGACTGCGGAAGCCGCTCCGGCGACCTGAGTGGTTAGGGTCCACACGATACTCTCTTGCGAGGGAAGGACTCGAGCTTTGCCCTCCTCGATGCGCAGGAATGACGCCGTCGCCAACGTGCTGAGAACATATTGCAGAATCGCAAGCACACAGATAGGTATCAGGAAGACGTTTAGAGGCAGTCCGCCCTCCAACCCGATGTTGGGGTTGTCAGTAAAAAATCCGACCAGCATTCCGTAGCATGAAGCCGAGACAAAAGTGGAAATGACAGCAATGGCCGTGGTGAAGATGGACTCTCTTCTGCTTGAGAGTCGATAGGTCGACATGTAGCCAACGATAGCGGCTAGAAGTGTGGCTGGTCCGGCTGTATCCGTCGGCGGAATCGCATACAGCATCACTGCCAAAAACACCAATGTGTCAGCGACCGATTTCCGACTTTGGCTAACCCCATCCGTGCCAGTCAAGGGTACGGTGAAGCGGCTCGCGGCGAAAGTCAGGAGAACTAAATTGAAGAGCGAGGCAAGTCCGGCCGGAGTGAGGAGCGGCAAACTGATGATTGAGAAAATTGCTGAACACAGAACCAGCCCGCCCGTTGCCGAGATGACAACAAAGAAAGTGCTACTCTTCCAGTTACGTTTTTGCATCGTGACTTGATCGAATTTCTTATTGGATTGGGCTTTGGAAGGCGGTCAGGACTCCGAATCCGCACGCTTGAATTAATTTACAACGCGAAGGAGCATAAAAGAGCGGGCTTGTTTTCGTGAAATTTCCGGTAACCCGACCAGCAGTAGCCAACAGTGTTTACCACCGCGGCTAAACATAACCTTTTCAGCAGGTTGGAGTCAAGGCAATGCTTGGGATCCGTTGCGCGCGGGGGGCTCCCACTACTGCGGTGAAAGGGCTTAACGAGGGACTTCGGGGGGAGGGTGCCTCCGTTAACCCGTTACGCCTGAAGCGGGTCGCTGCTGCGCAAATTGAGACGCGAGCTTTTCAGCGTCC
>JBGTLM010000152.1:0-1947 GCA_041744135.1 Pyrinomonadaceae bacterium | reverse complement strand
GCCATGGGGTGAGTCTGCCTGAAAGGGCGGATTTCGCCGCTGGATCGCCAGATCGCCGTGATCCGGTTGAGAAAACGTCGCCACAGCGCCAGGCGCGCCCCACAGCGATCAGATCAAAGGGTTTTTGCGGGTGTCCAGCTTTACGCTCAACCTGCCTGACCACATCGGTGATCAGGCCCGGACACCATCGGTCGTTCGTTATGTGAGCCACCTCGGCGTTGAGATGGCGACGCCCAAGCATCTTCTGTCTGAAATCAATGCGCAATTGGAAGTCTTAGGGAGACCCAACCACATCTCGATCAGGGACGCCGAGAAGATCATGTCAGCTGTGTCACTACTACCCGATGAAGCACAGGACGAAAGAATATATTCAGCGTGGCGCGTTGTCGTTATCACACTCATTATAACTAGATTAATTCGGCCAGACCTATTTCCAAAGCTTCTTAAGGCAACCGTTAGCGAGGAAGAACTTATTGCTTACATGGACGCGACAGATGAAAACATAAGCCAGACGCTTCCTGACGGACAACGCAATGAAAATTTTGACTCGAAGACCCTAAATTCTTATCTCATTTGGAAGTTCATTCGCCAGGATGGAGTTATGGACCAAAGAGAGGAGTGGCCCCCTGTTGCGAGGTGCTTTGATAGCTTTGGGGTCCCACACAACGTCAAGGGGATCCCCGCAAGCATTTACGACGACTGGTTGAGCGTCTTCAAGCTCACTTGAACATGCCGAGAAAGGACTAAAAGCCCCGCCACCCGGACGTTGCCCGATGTACCTTGCTGCGGCGAGCTTGATTGGCCGCCTTTCGGGGACATGGCTGGGATGTCCGAACGGCAGGAGTGGGCCGGAAACGGAACTGTTGTGAGACGTGGAGTTGGGTTGAGGCGTGGAGATTGCCCGCAGCATGGGCACTCTTTTCGCGTTCTGCTCGGGTTAATTCAGATTTCCCGAGCCAGCTCTGAGCCACACCGCATGTTGGATGATCGCGGGCGCGAAGCGGTGACGGGCGTATGAAAGGCTGCTCATCACGCCACCTAACCCTGCGATGGTCCTGAAGGCCACCGGTTAACGTGTCAGTGCCCAAATTGGGGTATGATGGCAATGCGCCAGCGGAGGACGACCATGAACTTCGAGCACAATGACATCAGTCGAAAGCGGGTTGCACACGGCCTCCACCGGGCGCGGCAGGCCCTTCTCTATGCGAGTGATCCGCAACTGGCAGAGTTCGAGCGTTTGGATCTGCGCATTACGCTCCGTCGGATCACCGACACGACAGGATCGGTCTATGTAGCCGAGAGAGTCGGCAAATACAGAAACTTTCGCTACTGGACTGCGGCCGCTCTTGAGTTGGTACGGTCTGGCGCGCACGTGCCGCGAAGGCTGACCGGCGAACACGCTATTGAGATCGACATGCTCGCCGACAAATTTGTCGAGGCGGTCGGCTGTAAAGAAGTCTCTGATGTTCAAACTGCATCGGCCTGGCTCGCAGCTAAAATCACAATCGTCGTGATGAAGAACGAAGAGAAAAAAGCATACGAGGTGGATAAACCGCACACTATCACCTGGGACGCGCTCATGGCCGACCCCTTTGCCCGCTACCGCCCCGAGCTTCGCCAGATGATCGTCGACCGTGGTAACGCCTTGTGAGGCAGCGGCATTAGCTTTATGTGATCTTAATCCGTTTTTGTCAGATGCATGTCGCATCCAGATACGAATTTGGCCGTTGCGGCAGGACCGAAGAGAAAAGCCAAACTTTCTGCAGTCGCTTAATTTGGAATCAGCCTGGGTGACCGTGCAGTCGCCCAGCACCTTGGTCCGGTTCATGCGGAGCGGCGGCAGCCATCGCAGGCTTTACACCCGCTCGGCGTTGGGCGAGGAATTTCAGCCCAGCTGAGCAACCAGGAAATCACGCAGACGCGGATCGTCGGTCAGGCCGATGGCGC
>JBGTLM010000151.1:0-5228 GCA_041744135.1 Pyrinomonadaceae bacterium | reverse complement strand
GCGCCGGCGAGTTGCGGCTGAAGCGGTGAGTCTGATTCGCGCTTCCGCAGCGATGAGGCGTTGAGTTAGACCCGCATGATGAAAATGACAAATGGCCACAGCGAGAGCGTCGGCGGCGTCTTGCGGCTCCGGCGCACTGGTTAGTGAGAGCAGTACGCGAACCATTTCCTGCACTTGCTGCTTTTCCGCGTTGCCGTAACCAACCACCGTTTGTTTCACGGTCCGCGGCGAGTACTCGTAAACCTCGAGCGAAGCTCGTTCTGCTACCAGCATCGCAACGCCGCGGACCTGCCCTAATTTTAGAGTGACTTTAACGTTTGTGGCGAGAAACCCGTCTTCAAGCGCGCAAGCTTCAGGACTGTGACGAGCGATCACTTCTTCAATCCCGTTAGAAATCTGCAACAGGCGCCTGGGAAACTTCTGACGCGACGAAGATCTAATAGCGCCATACTCCAGCAGACGGTAATGCCGGCCGTCTCCTTCGATGACACCCCATCCGGTCGTATCACTTCCTGGATCGATTCCTAGAACGCGCATCTTTACCTGATGAACTCTGCTGTCGTCGAGCGGTCGGCAGTATACTATAAGGCGATCTCTTTAATCGGAATGCTTTTTGTGCTGCCTGTGTCTTGATTGATCAGGACCGGGTAGTGGCCGTCTGAGACCACAAGACCGAATCTAATTGGCAGGCAGAAAGGGCTGCGAATACGCTGAAAGCGTTCGCAAATCGGAGCCCCCAAAAATCAAAACGCCGAAGGTGTTTGCTACGGTGGGGACAACCGCAGACTCGCGAACTCTTTCAGAGTTAGACGTTATCGAGAAAGCCTGAGTACCCGGGGTTGAAGCAACCCTGGGCTCCAAATTTGCGAACGCTTTCAGCGTTATTAGGTTGAGTTTTTACGCAGGCCCTCAAGTGCTGGGTTACTATCTGCCGTCCGTTGTGGTTTCAGAAGCCCACACTGCGAGAGGGCAAGGGCTGGATCAGCTCTTTGCGTTCGCTTTTGTTTTCACAATCTCGGTAGAGGAGAAATCGAAATCGCATGTTTGACGTGATTATCGTTGGTGCTGGACCTGCCGGTCTCAGCGCGGCACTTATCTTGGGACGTTGCCGCCGAAGCGTTCTCGTTTGTGACGCGGGGCTTCCGCGCAATGCCGCATCGCGTGCCCTCCACGGTTATCTTACTCGCGACGGAATAGAGCCAGCGGACTTGCTGCGCATCGGACGTGAACAATTGCGCACCTACACGAGTGTTCATCTGCGGTCCGATAAAGTCACGGAGGCGCGCAGGGCCGGCAATGGATTCGAAATCACTGTCGACGATGAGGTGGTTTCTTCGCGGAAGCTATTACTTGCTACCGGCGTCGTCGATCACCTTCCCGAAATCGAAGGGCTGAAGCCGTTGTATGGTCGGAGCGTCTTTCATTGTCCTTACTGCGACGGTTGGGAGCTGCGCGATCAGCCGATTGCGATTTATGGACGGGAAGACCGGGGTGCGGGTCTGGCTGTGGAACTCACAGGATGGAGCCGGGATCTGATCGTCTGCACTGATGGCCCGGCTACGCTTTCGACCGCCGACCGCGACCAACTCACGGAACTCAAGATTCCAGTGCGAGGAGCGTATTGCCCGTCTGGAGGGTACGGACGGACAGCTCGAACGTATCGTCTTTGCCAATGGCGATGCGCTTTTCCGCCGGGGTATGTTCTTCAATACAGGTCAGGATCAGCGGTGCGATTTGGCGGCGAGACTAGGCTGCGAGTTTACGGACCGTGGCGCCATTCGTACCGGAGAATATGAAATGACGAATGTTCCCGGGCTGTTTGTGGCTGGAGACGCTTCGCGAGCAGTACAACTGGCGATAGTGGCTGCCGCGGAGGGGGCGGAAGCCGCGTTCGCAATCAACAAAGCATTGATAAAGGAAAACTTGTTTCTAAATAGATCTGATGAGACGAACACCCAGTCCTAAGAGGTTGCAGAAAAGGTAGTGAGCACAATTAAAGCAGTAAAGTGATCCACGCGGCGTCGCCGCGCGGGCTGCCCGAGTGTGGTGCTAGGAAAATCACGCGAAGTAATTCGAATTGAGGTATCCATTCTCAGTAATATCGTGGATCGTGTTTGTTTTTTCAGCTACCTGCTAAGTCTAATGCGCAGTTGCCTCTTCCGGAAAGAGATCGCTCCATGCTTTGCGCGCTAATAATTGCCACTCCTGCCGTGTGAATTCCCGGTCAAAGTTTTCGTAGTTCAATTTTCCCCGCTGCGGCGGCAGGGTAAAATCATATGGCGGCGGTCTTCGAAACCTTTCCGGGCCGAGCGGGTTTTCTTTCACCGATTTCCGCTGAGTTGCGAAGCACTCATACATGCGGCGTTTGAGTTTCTGAGCTTCCTCATCGAGCAGAAAGGTCGTTGTCTCGCGACCTGAGCTGGGAAGGAAATCAAGGATCCTCTTTTCTCCGTCTCCCCCTGGATGCAGAGCCATTTCAAAAAGCATAGGCGGCTTAAACCCATGGCGCTTTAACAAACGCACGGCGGCGTTCGTAGCAAAAGCTGCTGCATCGTGATCGGGGTGACCACCTTCATAAGGATGAGTCAGGACAATGTCCGGGGCAGACTGTTGTAGCAAGGTCGTAATTCTTTTTGCGAGCTCGGTCAAGAAGTGCGGCGCCTGATGGTCAACAACGTCGAACTCGAGAATGCGGTCTGACGGTACGTTAGCTATCGCTAGAGCCGAAATGCATTCTCGCCGGCGCGCTTGAGCATAATCCGCACGACCTTCGAATCCGGCTTCATAAACAATTTGCTTGTTATTTGGCGCGCCGTCGGTAAGGTGAATTACCGTTACGTCACTTAACTTTGAAATCAAGCCTCCGGCGCCAAATATCTCGTCAGCTGGATGAGCTACTATCACGGACAAACGAAATTGACTTGCCAATGCACCCGTGCCAAAAAGACTGGCATGTGCTAAGCGTCGTTTTCTTACGTCCATTTGTGGCGGAGATTCGGGCACCATCTAGAGGGTGGTCGGTCCCTTGAAGTGTGCGAATGAAGCGTGCGAATCTTTGCTCCTCCGTTTTTCGGCTGCTCGTCCTTTGAATATTCCAATCAACCTGCATACCAGACCAATAAACACGCCGCTGAGACGATAAAGGGTCTTTCGAGCAAGCAGATTGTCCTAGTGCTGGTCACCTGTGACTCGTTAGCGTGCAGGATTTAGAGGGAGTTTCCACAGGTTTTCCATGAAGTCCAGGGGGCTGGTATCACGTGAGGTGAGTTCATCACCGGTCGGAAAGTCATCTCAATTGATCAAAGCCGCATTGCTTCGGCTTCTTATCTGGGCGCCACCGCAGAAACCTGGTTCCGTGGCGGAAACGACCGCCGGTGAAATGATCATACTGAACTTCAGCTACTAGCTTTGTCGCCAGTGGCTCCCATTCACTTGTCTTCTTCGTACTCCAGCGACTGGGTCGTCCGGGTGTATTGCCGGTAAACCCGGGCGGCTTAACCAACGCCTCCAACTTCTTCGCTAGCGTTTTCTTTTCTGCCTGGCTAAAGCTCGATGTAAAACCAACATGATGTAGCAAACCGTCGTCGTCATACAGACCCAGAAGCAGCGACCCCACAACTTTGCCGATCGAGGCATAGCGAAAGCCGCCTATTACACAATCAGCCGTGCGCAAATTCTTAACTTTCTGCATGCCGTCTCGCTCGCCCGATCGGTAAGGGAGGTCAAGTTTCTTCGCGATCACACCATCGAGTCTGACATTGGAATCAGACAGCCACTTGAATGCCATGGCGGCGTCCAGGGTCTGGGGTGAGAGTTCGATTGCAGCGTTTCGGGCAAGATACTTCTTCGCAAAGTTCTCAAGCTTTTGACGACGGTTCACCATCGGCTCTTCGAATATCGCATGGCCACGTTCATCAACCAACAGATCAAAAACAATCAGTCGCGCCGGCGCCTCGACTGAGAGTCTTGTCACCCGGCTCGCTGCCGGGTGGATTCTCTGCAACAAGTCGTCAAAGGAAGGTTCTCCTTTGATCGTGATTATCAGCTCACCATCGATAACAAAACGTGTGGCCTTGATCTTCAGTACTGCTTCAACAATTTCCGGAAAGTAACGCCCCAGGGACTGACCAGATTTCGATTGGAGCTCAACAGATTTGCCGTCGCGGAATGCTATGCAGCGGAAACCGTCCCACTTGGGTTCATACTGCCAGCCCTTGCCGGTGGGAATCTCCTTAACCAACAGAGCTTCCATGGGAGGGAAAGGCGGTTTGATAGGTAAACTCATATTCATTGTTGAGATCAAGGTTGAGATCAACCGTACCTCAGTTACTGAACCGGGAGCGGTAGCGACCGCACTCGACTTCCGTCATGATTCTCGCACTAGGTTGGGTGCTGTCGCTACCGCTCCCGGTTCTGTTATTCGATCGCCTCTGAGTACACCCTAGCAACCAGGTGCCAAAAGCGGGATAGGGGAACCACCTCCTCCGCGCGGCCCCTTCTTTGCTACCTTAATTTCGGAGCTAACCATTACCGCGTAATCGCGTTTTCTGTGTGCCCAGATTAAGGACACGCTGAGTATCCCTTGTATTGGAAGGCTACATTTCCGCGATTTGATGTTTACTCCTGACTCAAGCAAATTCTCGAGGAAAGAATATGAAAATAAAACTTAGACCTCTTGAGACACAAGTGATGGTGATCACTGGAGCCACCAGCGGAATCGGTCTGGTTACCGCCAGAATAGCTGCAGCAAAGCGTGCGCGCCTGGTTTTAGCTTCGCGCAATGAGGGAGCTTTAAAATTTCTTACAGATGAAATTAATGCCGCGGGCGGCGAGGCCGTACATGCGGTTGCCGACGTCGGAAACGAAGAAGATGTACGTGGCATCGCAGCTACAGCCCGACAGCGTTTCGGGGGGTTTGATACGTGGGTTAACAATGCTGGGGTTTCCATTTATGGAAACCTGACGGACGTTTCGCTAGCAGATCACCGACGCCTCTTCGAAACTAACTACTGGGGAGTGGTTCATGGTTCGCTCGTTGCGGTCGAGCATCTCAGGCTACGAGGCGGGGCCTTAATCAACATCGGTAGTGCTCTGTCTGACCGGGCGATCCCGGTGCAGGGTGCTTACTGCGCTTCGAAACATGCAGTCAAGGGTTTCACTGATGCGTTGCGCATGGAACTTGAGCACCAGGAAATTCCCATCTCCGTAACCCTCATCAAGCCGGCCGC
>JBGTLM010000150.1:0-9492 GCA_041744135.1 Pyrinomonadaceae bacterium | reverse complement strand
AGTAAAAACTACTGGCATAACCCATTCGACGCGCGATTCTATATCCTAGGAGGTGGCGCGTCACCTTTGATGGCCTTGCATGGTTGCCGTTCGAGCCCTATTAGTGTGACAGTTCAAAACCAAACGTCGATTGTGCATATCTACCAACGTCCTACCGGGCGGGGGAAAAGTTCGTCAAGAAGAGATATTCAAGCAATCGCAAACAATGCCGCAAACTCAGCCGGTCTCAGAATTTGAGTCGAGAGCAATGGCTGCTCGTCGAGTAGGTCTTTGTCGCCTGTGATTAGATAGTCTGCTTCGCTGGCTAAAGCCGCAGCGATGAAAAGTTCGTCTTTGGGATCTCTTGGAAAGGGCGGAGGCGTGGTGGGTAAAACGCGAATCGTGACTTCTTCGACTAAGGCTTTCCAACGTTGTTGGATTGCAGCGGGGACTTTGAACTTCGGACGCGCGAGGACTTCGCGATATTCAGTTTCAATTTCCGTGGTAACGATCCAGAACCAGTCGTCGCGGGTGACAATCTCGTCGATAACCCGTTGGGGCAGCCGGTCTCGAATCACAGCCGAGATGACGACATTCGTATCCACCAGAACGTTCATCGTCCTGACCGGTAATCATCAATTTCCTTCTGGATGTCCTCGTCGGTGATCTCTTTCGAGCTAGATAGCGTCTGAACCTCCGCGCATAGACCTTGCCACGCGGCCACACGCTCGGCAGCAAGTGGTCGTTGCGGAACTATGATCACGTCGACCTCTTGATTTTCCAATTCTGGCGGCGCCTGGACCTTGAGCCATCCATCTGAGTCAACTCTGGTTCTTTTGGTGACGGTGTTCATGGCTTCCCTCGCAGAGGACTAGGATAGCACGTTTGTAACGCGGGGACTGAGGGTCTTTGACTGCGCTATGTAGCCATCTTCGCGCGGCGTCGTATCGCCTTTGCCGACCGAAGACTTGTCCCTTCCAAAACGTAGAGGACCCTCCAACTCCTGTTTACAGTTGTTAACGGGGACGTTTACAAATGTAAACGAAAATCGCTAAGTGCAACGGACAGGTGCGTTAACACAGTTAACGCGATGTTTACGAACGTAAACGCCGCAGCCTTGAATGTCAGGGGTCACGTGTCTAGAAATCTCAGGTGCGCAGCACCTACTCTGCGGTGCACTCAACTATCGTAATCTCAGTCGTTGTGCGTTGAACGCGTACACAAAAGAACCTTAGCCAAGCCTGCGCCAGATCTGGGTTAACCATTGAGCTTCTTGCACAAGAGTTTTTTTGAGTTCTTGTTGGCCAATTTGCGCTCGCCAGTGCGCCCGTATTCAGCTCGGAGCTGTGTATGAGGTGGGCGGCCTGAGCACGCTTCACCGCGCCATGAACTTCGACTATGCCACCCAACTCGCTCTTACAACCAGTTTCAAGGTAACTGTTGAAATCAGTTCGGAGCCGGCAGGTGCGAAGATATCCGTCGATGGGAATTTCGATAGCAGCACGCCTTCGAAGCTGCTTCTATCACCAAGGAGCATACCGTTAGAGCAACTCGCCCAGGATTCAAGACTGGGAGCGCAAGATAGTGGTGGAAGCAGGAGCTGTAAAGAGCCTGAACGCTATCCTTGAAAAGAACGCTCCCTAGAAAAGCTCCTTGAGAAATCAGCAACAATCGCTAGTTTGTCTCCGTCATTTATTTCCGCAAGCCAATGCCGGTACTATCTTCGCCAAGCTTACCTTGTCTGGTCAGGCTATCAATTGCTACATTGATTGCCTCGTCGAGAATTGGACCAGTTCTGCTGAAGCCGAAGACGCTTCGAACCTCGCTCACTGGGTGAGTTGGTGCGAAGGTATGACCCTTTGAAAGGATGGCGATGACCGCCTGCTCGTACTCTTCGAGAGCTATGCGATCTCCTGGTATCCTGGTTTCTGCTCTTGATCTGAATTTGCATTGGCCTTCGGCGGAGACGCTCCAGTAGAAATCGCCCTTACGATCGATCATTCTCCCGCGTTCCACCGATTCGCAGGCGGTCAAGATACGCGCTTGAATCCGCTGACCAGCCTTGAACCCCCACAAATTAGCCACACGAGTGAGAAGATCTATCTTATGAATTGGTGATTCAGTTTCAACTATGAGAACAACTGCCTTGACGAGATCGCCGAGCGGGACGGCAAAGAAGTTGGCAGTAACGTAGAAACCATCGCTCGGTGCAAAAACATAAGGCGGGGCAACTGGTCGCTGATAGGCCTCGCTATTGAGAGCGGTCTCGCGGATCGCTGCTGCTTCTTGCTTTCTAATTTTCTCTTCTTCCTCAGCATGGGCCGCAGTTTCCTCCTCCAGCCGCTCCCGTGCCTCACGTTCAGCAATGGCTTCATCCTGAGCACGCTTTCGAGCCCCTTCAATAAGAGATAAGAGTCGCTGAATCTGACCTTGTCTATCCTTGAACCAGTCGGTCGACCATACTCGGTGAATTGTCCAACCACGAGCTTCCAGCACTTGCTGCCGCAAACGATCGCGGTCTCGAGCTGTCTCGGATGCGTGATAGGCGACACCGTCACATTCAATCCCGCACAGGAAGCGTCCAGGGCTAGCCTCGTCGAGAACGCCCAAATCAATCCTATAGCCGGCGACTCCCACTTGCGGCACAACATTCAACCCCCGACGCCTCAGTTCGGTAAGCACGTCCTGTTCGAGCGGAGAATCCGTATCGGCTTTAGCAACAGCTCAGAAGTGTGAACAACCAAGGCGCCCGAAGCGGACCTTTTGTTGGCGGTCTTTCTGAAATACAAGTTGGTGCGAGATCTTTCCACGGAATATGAACAACGAAGGGCGAACCCAATGACCCCTGAGGTAATTCTCGAACAGTTCGATCGGGCGGCCAAAACTACGTCTTCCCCATGCTGGACAATGGATATGTGTACTTGGCGGACGTTCGTCTTTCCATCTTCCGCGATCCCAAACGATGGCTCATGATCGTAGAGGTGCTGGGCGTTTCGGTACCGAGAGTCTCCGGCTGCGACGTCTTCCAAAACTGTCTTCACCTTTTCGGTAGCCATCTGTCCGTGAACCCGGCACTGCAAACGAAGACTTCCTCTACCCAATTGAATCCATACCAGATGATCCCTTTTCGAAGATGAGTATCAGTGGAATGTCCGGCCTCAGGCCCGAGCATTGAGTATTCGCGGCCACCGCATCGCGCTGGATACTAGTGTGGAAGCACTGGCACAGCGCGGTCTCGAACTACTCGAACTACCTAATGTTGATCCAGTGGTCGTCATGCGCAGCCTGTTGCCCGATCAGCGAGTACTCTTGCTCACCAGTCCAGAGGAACTGGCTGCTCGTAACCCAGATGATTTGCCGCTGTTCATGAGATTGGACGAATGGTTTCACCCCGACCTGGCGGCCGGCGAACTGCCTAGCAGTTGTCAAACGTTCCATATGCTCGCGGAAGCAATTGTATCCGGAGATGCAGCAGCCTATCGACCTGCACGCGAGCCTAATACTCACTGGCGAAACTGGCCCGATGGCGGAACGCTGTAGACAAGGTGAGGTTATCTGGTCGCAGATACAAATCGATGTTGGTTGATGTCAAAAGCCAAATAAGAGAAGTGCACCTCATCCTGTCAGAGACTGCAGTGGACCATCAAACCCGTTCGCAATGCGGAGGTCGCATCCGGAGTTCTATAAGGTACGCGTGAGTGCGAATGCCTTTATCTTAAAGGCGGTGGGTTCGCTAGATTATTGAGACGCCACTGGTTTGTAAGTATAGGATCGGCGGGCTCTAACGGCTACACGCTCACGATTCACTTTGACTTTTATCTTTCTCTCGTGCCCCCTTTGCGAGGATTCCTTCGGATAGTAGCCGATCACATACTGTCGGCGTAGTTCTTCCGCGACACCAGCAAAAGATTGCCTGATCACGTTTATATCTCCGGTCTTGAAGTAGCGCCCACCCGTTTTGTCCGCTAACTGCTGTAGATATTTTTGGGGCGGCATGTCGCCGTACTGAAGGGTATAGACGATGATTTCAGACTCCTCCGCCTCTTGGAGAGTGCTCTTCATCGTGGCTTTCCCCCAGGTATTCTCCCCATCGGTAAAGAGGATGACTGCCTTGCGTCCGCGCTCAGGCTTTAAAACGCGTAGAGTGAAGTCGACAGCGTCATATAATCTTGTGCCCAGATCAATGGGGCCAAGCTCCATCCGATCAATCGCCAATCTTAATAGTTCGGGATCATTAGTCCCTACTTTAGTGAGTGACTTTATCTCACCATGAAAGTAAACGGGGAGCACCGTGTCTACCGGTCGCAGTTGTTCGGCAAAGGCTTTGGCAGCCGATTTGATTTGATCCAGGAAAGCAGCTGTCGAGCCGCTGGTATCGATTAAGAGGGCGACCGAGAAAGGGTGATCAACATTACTGAAATGAGCAATCGTCTGCTCCACACCGTCGTCGTAGATACGGAAGTCATTCTGGTGCAGATCTACAATATATTGCCCTTGGCGATTGATAACGGTGAGTGGGACAGAAACAAGACTTGCCGTGATGCGGAGGACTTCGCCGTCTCCTACCTCCTCTACTCGTTGATTTGTCACAGGCGATTGACCGTTCCTCGTGCCCGGGCCACCTGGTAAAGGAGGTGCCGACTGCTGAGACTGAACAACGGCGCTCAGCGCAAGGAGGAGTAAAAGGGAGTTAGTAAACATCTTCAGTGTGAGACGAAGCTAGTAATCATAACGTCGCCGCCAAGGGAAGGACCAGGTTGATTACTGAATACCCTGCGAGAAAGACGACGAACGACACCCTGTCGAAAAGGCGCGAAAGCCTCTTTTTGCCTTTTCTCTCATACAAGTGTAGAGAGATCGCGGACTGCATCAAGGAGAGGAAGATCGTTACGATGCCCACGTGGTTAACTGTATCCGCCAGAGTCATCACCCCAGTGTCGGGCACGAGGGAAGAAATGACGTAGGTGTTGACTATGACTGCGCCCAGCGCGCCGACGCCAAGCCCGAAGCGTGGATCAACGTCCGTTGGCTTAATGAAGAACGCCAGCAGGGCGACCCCCACCGCCACGAATAAGGCCACGAACATTTTCAAGTAGAACCCCAAACCCTGGCGGTGGATCCAAACGCCCATCCTGAGCTGTGATTGAACCTTCTCGGTTCCCGCCGCCAGGCGAGGGTCGCCGTGTGTGCTTCTGTAGGCGTGCGGCTTCTCCAGTACAGCTTGTTTATACGTTAAATAGCCCGGAATCAGGACGCGCGAACTGACGCCGGAACTTTCCTTGTCGGCGACGAACAAAAGCTCGCGGCGCTCTGAGGCAGGGCTCTCGATGTTGATTGTCAATACGTGGTCGTCGCGCGGGAAGCGCGACACGTCGAAGAATTTAGTAATGCGAGCGACGACCCTGTAGAGCACATAATGCTCGTCGCCGCTGGTGTACTCGTCCGCCTTCTCTTTTGACTCGATCGACCCGTCCACAATTTGAAAGTTCTCGCCCGGGTCGACTCCCGTGCCATTCCAGCGGAACCAAAGGTAGAAGTCGACGGTCCATCTGGCCTCTTTCACGGAGAGATCGATAATGCGATCTACATAAATTCCCGTCTGGACTCTGACGGGATTCGCGCCCGCGGGCAAGGCCGTTGGAGGCGGCTTCGTCCCGCCCTCACCTACGTCAGAACTCATTCTTCCATTGTGTCGCTCGATGGCGGCGATTCGATTCTTATACACCACTCCAGCAGAGACGACCGCTGCAGTGGCAAAGAGGACTACCAGCAGGATCGCCCAGATCCAGATGTTCCTCCGCTCGGCTGGAGTGATGGTGTCTCTTTCATCCACCGGTGGGTTATTCTCGTCACTCATAAAGAAACCTTCTGAAGTTATAAACCGGAACCAACAAAACGTGGAGCATTGCCGCGGCAAGACACTGCGCACAGCCACACACCACCTAACACGGTGACCTCACGTTGTTTGGCTCGAACGTGAAATTTCAACGTTCTTGAATGGCGGTCGAGAGACAGGGGAATCACTGTTGAACGCGGCGATCTCGGGGACGCTTCATCGCAGCGACTTCCGTTTTCTTTTGCCGTAACTCCTCCTCTTCTTCGGCGACACCAACGACCATAGCATCGAAAGCAGGTAGGCGCGCCACTTCCGGCATGGGCAACCTTTCGCCGCGAACCGAAAACCAGATGATTCGATTCAAAGTTCCGGCGTCCGCCATGTCGGCGTGCGTCATGTCCTGCTCGGCGGTGAGCTTCATCCACCGGGAAGTTGCCGCATCGCGCGCCGGAGCGGTCATTAGATTGTCGAGGGAGATGTTTGGGAGCTGCGCTTTGTACGGTCGCAAGTCTGCTTCGTCACGAAACAGATCAATCGGGGTAGCGGCGGCGTCGAGTTGATTCATCGGAGGGATGTCTAACAGAAGTTCCATCGTGCGAATCAGGCTCACCGTGTTGTGAAATTCATGGACAAGCGCGCCCGGACGGCTATAGGCGCTGATTACGAGCGCGGGCGAGCGATGCGCGTCAACGTGGTCGGGTCCGTCCTGGGCGTCGTCCTCGAGGATGAAGATGGCGGTGTCTTTCCAATAGGGACTGTTGGAGACGGCTTCGACCAAACGTCCGACGGCGTAATCATTATCAGCGACGAAAAACTGCGGCGTTGGCATGCCGGCGGCGAGTCCGGCGGTGTGGTCGTTGGGAAAACGGAGCATCGAGAAGTTGGGCATCCGGTCAGGTCGTCCAGCTTCGCGGTCCGCGACGAAGCCTCGAAATTCTTCGAGCCACGCTCCCAATCGTGAGTTGCCGCGCCACTGCTCTTTCCCATTCTCGTTCGTGATCGCCGGATCAGTCGTCGCCCCTGATTCTCTCGCGGCGCGATACGATTCCACGGTCATCGAGTCGGGCGTGTAAAGGTCGTAGTTGCGAAACGCGGCGCTGTGGTGGTTTTCGAGCGATTTCTTGGTGGGGAAAGCGGAGAGCGTTCGGGAAATGTCAGGATAAGATTTCGCGCGGTTCGCGTTGACGGCGGCAACATCCGCTTCCGAGAGCGTGCCAATGAATTCGCCGTAGTTGCGATAGGTGAGCCCGGCTTTCGCGCAGGCATCCCAGAGATAAAGCGATTCGGGTTCGGCGATATCGCGCGAATTGTGGAGGTACGGCACGAAGCGGCGCATGTAGTCGGCGATGTCTCTGGCTTCAACAGAGCCGCGAAAAAGCGGCGGCACACCTTTCGACGGAAAATAGTTTGGCAGACGATTGAAACCTTCATAATCATAAGTTCGACCGCGCCCCCCATAGTCCCAACGGTAAGCCTTATCAACGTAGTCGTTTGAGAAGGCTGCCGTTGACCAGTTGTGCCCATCGGGGCTGGCTTCGCTGTTGACGAAAAAGCGGTCTAGCAAGCCGAAACGCAAAGCCAGCGCTCGGTGGTTCGGTGTCACATCCTGTGTCGTCCCGTTCTGAAGCTGCGCGGCTGCACCTCTGCCGAAAATGGCGAGGGTGGCATCGCCGTCGGCAGGCTTCCCGTCGCCGCTCCGCTCGAGGTCACCGAATACCTGATCGTAAGTGCGATTCTCTTTAATGATGTAGATGATGTGCTTGATGGGCGAACGGCTTCGAAAAAGTTTGGTGCGTGCCGCCCCGAGCAATCCGTTGTTGCGCATCACCTGTTGCGTGTAAGACGCTAGCGTACGCTCATCCGGTTCACTGATGCGGCTGATGTTGCCCGCGACGAGCGAGACGATGTACTGCCCGCCGCGCCCTGACCCGCGACCCGTGCCGGATGGAAAACGGTCGTTCGGCGCATTCGGCACCCGACCGGAACTGTTGACGATGACCGAAGAATTCTCAAACCCCGTTCCTTTGCCGTTGCCGACGAACAGCGCACCACCTGCGATCGTGATTGCCGAAGGATACTGCCCCGTCGGAATGAAGCCGCGCACGCGACTACGCGAACTGCGCCCTGCCTCCGGATCGGGAACTAGTTCCGATGCGGATGCCTGCGCCGAGAGACTAATGACGACGACGGAATTGCTGTGCGCGTTGGCGACGAAGAGCGTCGTGCCGTCATCGCTCAAGGCGAGCCCTTCGGGGCTGTCGCCAAGCAGCGATGCGTTCTCGCTTAAGCGCACGTCGATGCGTTCAACTTCACGGTCGCTCGATGTGTCAATAACGGAGACGCTATCGGCGTTTGAGTTGACGACGTAGAGGCGCGTCAACTGGCGATTGAGAATCATAGCCGTCGGATGACGCGCCACCGGAATGTACGACTTGAGGCGCCCTCGAATGCCGTAAGAACTATCTGAGGCGTTTAAAAAACCTTCCCTTCCTTCGCGCGGTCGCTCTACCGCGCCTAAATCAACAACAGCAATTGATGAATCATTCCAGAGTGAGACGTAGGCTTTCTCCGTTGCTTTGCGAGCTAAGGCTAAGGGGTCGGGCGCCGTCAGAGTTCTCCTGGGAAACGCAACAACAGCGTAAGGGTAAGTGAAGTGTGCTTGCCCCTCCCGGCGTTCCCCTTCTCGGCCGGGTAGATCAATGCGTTCGAGCGTTCGAGCGCCGCGCAGGTCGCTGATGACGCCAAGGCTATCACCGAGATTGTTGGCGACGAAGAGCGTCTCGCCGTCAGCGCTGATGGCCAGGCCGGTCGGATATACGGGCGCGCGTTCATCGTTGTAACGCGGTGAAGACGCAGCGTTGGCGAAGCCGCTCACATCAATGAACGGCGCTTCAATTGTTGTATTCGGTCCCGCAGAGACTGGTGTGATAGGAGTGCGGACTCCTGAACGGAAGCGAAACGTCCATATTTTATTCTCAAAGCCTCCCGAAACATAAAGTATGTGAGAACCGTCCGCCTCAGCCTGCGGCGAGAAACAAACGCCGACATTAACACTCTGGGGCGCTGGAAAATAGACGTTCTGGATAACGACGGGCTCGGGTTGGGCGGTCAGGTCAATGACGCTCAAAGATTGCTGCGCGCGGTTCGATGCGGCGTTGAATTGGATGCCGAAGCCGCTATTGACAGCGAGCAGATACCGCCCTTCATTGTCCGCTCCGCCTCTGTCCGGACTGCGCACAAAACCCACCGGCAACGCGCCCACGGCGGGCTGTCGGGTGTTTGCGTCGCGCACGAGCAATCCGGCGGGCGTAACTGGTCGTCCTTCCGACGCTGGTTGAGTGGTAACATTGATGTTTGCGGACGAAGTAAAAACACCAATAAACGTCAGTATCAGTGCGCCGGTTAGAGCAATTACAAGTAGTAGCTGCCGTGTGCAGCGCGAGGTTTGTCTCATAAAAGATCGTTCGATGAGCGGCTTATCAATAAGAAGAGCGCGGCCAACGTAAATGCATCACCACCCCAGCTTATAGATTTGCGGGTGGTGTCATGACTCAAGACATCCTGCATTGTAAGTTTATAAAGTAACAAAGTTAAATCCTGATGACACTCTTCCAAAGTTGTTCAGATTAGACCGGGCGTCATCTCCGGTCTGCAGCATGCTGCACGCGAGCGTCTCA
>JBGTLM010000149.1:0-24636 GCA_041744135.1 Pyrinomonadaceae bacterium | reverse complement strand
TCAAGAACCTCTCGCACGGCCTCCAACAGCTGATCCTCCATAAAAGGCTTCCGGAGCGTCCGTGCTGCCCCCAAGGCTTTGGAGGTCTCCAAGGATGAATGGCCATAAGCGTTCCCGCTGGAAAGCGTGATGATCTTCGCTTTAGGGAAATCCCTGCGCAATTCCATGACAACTTCCAGACCATCCTTTTCTGGCATTAAGAGATCGGTAACAACAAGATCGAAGGGCGCGTGCCTGTACAGCCTAACGTTCTTTGCCGTTACTCGCTTCTACAACTTCGTAACCCGCGGTCGTCAGCATCTCCGCGAGAATCTCGAGTATGTTTGCGTCATCATCGATCACCAGGATTCGCATCATCGCTACCTTGTCCCTACCCAAAAACTTCATCCACTTTTGGAGGTTCTGATCTCGGGCGGCCGGCCCATTAAGAAAAGAAGCGTCCCTTGAAATTGACACACAAACCAATCCAATGTGGCCATTACAATTTGCGTGCCGTTTCGGTTGGAGGAGAATTTCAGCCAAAATCGCTATGACCCGCCACAATTGGTAGGAGTTTGACGTAGATATATGTTCACACGCGGTCCACTATTGCGGACAGCCGTCGGCAGGTTAGGCGTTTGTGCCGAGCGCGAAACAGGGAAAGAGCGCCGGCTGATTCAACCAACTCCATTTCAAATGCCGGAAAACCAAAGTTTACGAGTGTGTGATGGTATGAGCAGCTTCGGTTTCAGTTCGGGCTCGTGGTGGTGACGATCCGGCGTTGAACAAGGCGCCTAGCTTCGTGAGAACCGGAAACGCAGGCGATGGCGATTCGTTAAGGATGAAAAGGTTGAGTGGTCCAACAACAATAAGTGGTCGCGAGCTACGAGTAGCAAGCCTGCGATAACAGGCGAAAGCCTTAAGCCTGGGGCGTAAGCTTCCGGGTACGATTTGGAATCCGAATTGTCAGCTCGTGAAGCGAGCATCAGCATGAACGTGAGAATGTTGAGACGACGGGCAATGAACCCGCTCGTTACCACGGGCTCCGACTTCATCGAATCTTTACTGGGGCTCACACCCCAGGCCGTGGTCCCCGGCCGAGCGTGTCGGCTGAGGTGGGAAGACTTTATGCTGCCGTCCTCTTTTCGCGAACCTCGGAGTTCAATGATCGGCGGTTCGGACCTGCCGCGGAATGATTGAATGGTTATCGGAAAGCATGGCAGAACCAAGATTCATGCCAATGGAATAAGTGCCTAACGGCCGGCCTTGATGTCGTAGGCCCATAATGTCCCAAGATCGCGAATGTAAAGCCTCCCATTAGCAATCACCGGATACGCAAACGCCCCCTCCGGAAACGGCCCCGCCTGGCTATGTTTCGGCTGCGCCGGCGGAGTGAAGCGGCCCTTTTCGCGATATGCCTCCGGGGTCGCCTCCACCAAAGCGACATCTCCATTGATGCCGTGAAGATATAAAAGCCCATCGGCGTAGGCTACCGAACTCCAGCCGATACTCTTAGATTGCCACTTCACCTTACCCGTAGTGAACTCAGCCGCCACCAGGGTCTGCCCGACTTCCGTGCCGTAAAGATTTTCACCAACCAACACCGCCCCGCCGATGCCGTTCGGAAGTCCGCGCACAAAGTAGACCTGCTCCGCGGCGACTCCGCCGGCGTCCGGCTTTAAACGGACGAGTCCGCCTCCAACGCCAAGGGCTCCAGCGTACACATGTCCGTCACGCGCGACTGGGGTGAAATACTGCGCTGGACCCTTGGCAGCGTCTGCGTAGCGCCAGAGGAACTGGCCCGTCTTCGCATCAATTCCGACTATGCCCCTGCTCAAAAGCTGCACGTATTGTTTGCGACCGCCCCCTTGAACGACAATCGCCGATGCGTAACCCGCGGGATCGCCACCAGGGACTGCCGATTTCCAAATGACCGCGCCCGTTTTTTTGTTAAGCGCCACTATGGTGGCCTGCGCCCCACCGGGGGTTACGACAACGACGTCACCATCAACCAACGGAGACTCTGCATAGGCCCATTCGCCGGGTTGGCCGCCAAACTCTTTACGGATATTCTTCTGCCAACGAATCTTGCCGCTCCCCGCTGCGAGGCAGGTGAGGTCACCGTCGGAGCCCAGCGCGTAGATGAAGTCTCCGTCAACCGTCGGAGTGGACCGGGCCTTCGGGTAAGGCGGGTTCTGATTCGGGTTGCCCACGTTGCCGACGCGCGTTGTCCAGATAGGTTTTCCATCCTTAGTTGAGAGAGCTTGAACAAACTCATTCTCCAGGCCACGGTTGCTCATCAGGTAGATGCGCGTTCCGACAACTGCTGGCGTTGAATAGCCGTCTCCTATGTCGTTCACTTGCCAGAGCAGTTTCGGTCCCTCCGCGGGCCATTGTTTTAGGAGGCCGCGATCCTTAGATATCCCGTCACGTTCCGGACCTCGCCACTGAGGCCAGTCTGAAGTCGAAGCAGCCACGTTGGCAGACCTCGTTAGGGACACGGCTAATAAACACAAACAAAGCGCTGCAATGGTAGTTAGTAATCGTGACTTCAAAATCTTCTCCTTTTGATTGTAATTGCTTTTGGGTATGCCCGGCCTTCACTGATACGATCAGTTTCACGAGATGTTCCGTCACCCCGCTGAAAGCGGCTGGGTGAAACCTGAAAACAGAGCGGCCGCGAGATCATTACCTCTGACGATATGCACTCAACTACAGAACAGGAAGCGGTAGCGACCTCGCCGTTGCGCAACGCACAACCAAATTGAACTGCCTACTCACAGACTCAAGCAGGCAGCACAACCTGGACCAAGCGGGGGCTCGAACAGATGTTCTTCCAATGGACCCGGTTGGGTCGGTACTACACGTCCCGGTCGCTCTATAGTCGAGCGCTGCGAGCAAGGCATTCCTCCAGCCGGAATGCTAGAATCTTCCCAATCCTCACAGAGATAAGGGCAAATCATGACTCACACTCACCGTGAGTTTAGAACGCAGGAGATTCCGATTGCTTACCTCATTTCCTTTCGAGCTTACGGCACGTGGCCCCATGGCGACCGACGAGGGTCCGGTAGATCGTTTTCATAATCGCTATCGGAGTCCTCGCATTCCACCCAACGAGCAATGGAGAAAATACAACCTTGCTTCTCTCAAGCAACCACCTGTGAAGCTTGGCTCACAGCGAAGAGCGGATATCGAAAAGGCGATCCGAGAGACTTGTAAGATCCGCGGTTGGGTACTCCTCGCATTAAATGCAAGAACCAATCACATTCACACTGTGGTCTCGGCTAATTGCAAACCAGAACCAATTCTGAATGGCTTCAAAGCAAATGCAACACGAGAGATGATGGAAGCGGGCTGTTGGCTTAGTGACAGATCACCTTGGATCCCACGTGGCAGCAAGAAATATCTTTGGGACGAAGAATCTGTCTCGGCGCGTATGTGCTTTACCAACCAGGAGAACCGCTGCCCTGATTGCTTAAAGATCTGGCACCACTCATGCCGGATTCCGCGCTCAACTACACAACACTGCGGTAGCGACCAGGCCGTCTCGGTACCGCTAATATAGTCTGACTTTCGCAACGGCCAGGTCGCTACCGCATCCTGCTCTGTAGTTGAGTGATACTCTCTGTGAAAGGAAACATCGATGAAGCAAAGAATTCTTGAGCTCGTTTGGATCAACGCCGTCTTCTTCACGATGTCGCTTTCAATTTGCGCCCACACTCAGCTCGGCTTGCCTTCGAAATGGAAGCTCGCCAACGTCGTCTACGTCGATACTCCAGCGCTTCAGTCGGCTTCATCAGACACAGTGTCGATCGCGCATGCAAGAACGCCAGACACGCGCGTGGGCGCCATCTTTTTTTTCCGTACCGATGAGTTCTGGCTAAACCTGCACCACTTCCTTTACGTCCTGGGGCGCGCCGAAAACAAGGAAAGGGATACCGCGCGTGAGGCGGTAGCGGGGGCTCCAGGTGATCAGGAAAGCGGCTTCGAGAAGCTGAGCGCGAAAGAGCAAACGATCTGGCGTGAAGCGGTTGCTTCGTACGCGGCGGGGCCGAGTAAGAAGGATCTTGTTTTTGACGATCCGCTGCCCGCACTCACCAATGCTTTAGCGCGTGCAGGTAATTCAAGGTCGCTGACCGGATCCAAAGTCGCCCCGGCGATAGCGGCAATTCTTCAGCGGGCAGCGCCAATCTACCGGAAGGCGTGGTGGCAGAAGCATCAGGACGCAAACCGGGACTGGCAAAAGGAGATTCAGTCGCTCGTCGATCGATATGGTGGGACTGTTCTCGCTTTCATTACCAAGATGTACAAGTTGCCGTGGCCGGCGGCAGGGTTCCCGGTACATGTATCGGCATACTCGAATTGGGCGGGGGCGTATTCAACGACCGGCGACCTGCTTGTTCTCTCGAGCCAGAGTGCCGGAATTCAAGGGCTATATGGGTTGGAGACTATTTTTCACGAAGGAATGCACCAGTGGGACGACCAGGTTTTCGCAGTCCTGCGTGAACAAGCAAGGAAAGTGAACAAGGTCGCGCCGAGGGGCTTGTCGCATGCGTTGATTTTCTTTACCGCGGGAGCAGCCGTTCGACGCGTGGCGCCCGAGCACGTGCCTTATGCAGAAAAGTTTGGCGTATGGCGGCGGGGTCTGGGCCCGATGAGAGTCGCGCTGGAAGAAATTTGGAAACCCTATCTCGAGGGCCATGGCACTCGAGATGAAGCGTTGGCAGAACTCATCAAACGAACCGCAATCGGCCCGAATGCTCAACTGAGCGCGTCGCGAAACAGCCAGCCGGTCACGTGATAAATTGGCATCAGCAGGCGATTGGCTGCTACCAGTTCGTAGATGACCTCCTGCACGATGTCCTCGACGTCCGAAGGGTCGGCTCACGCCGGCGTTGAGATTAACGCAGCCGCGATCGTTCCTCCGCGACGATCTCGAAGAATTGACGGTGTTGCTCGTTCATCGATGTACTCGACGGCTCATCCATCCATTGATGTAGACGAACTGCAGCCGCAAGTATTGAAGAGGTTTAGATCGGCGAAATAAACTGGAACGAGCAACGCGCCAGCTTTGTGGCTGCCGCTAATTCTGTTCCGATTCGCCGGTACAAACCCCCTCGTGGCGCTGGGGGTGGGCAACAACAGCGGAGCAGCGATGATGGATATCGGCAACCTCGTTCGCATCGAGCTGGCCAACAACGGGGATTTCCAGATTCAGATGGTTGAGCTTTATCGCGAAGTGCGTGATCCTGACGCGACCGCTGAGACTGTGGAACAGAATCTGCAAACTGAAGGCGACGTGTTCGAGTTTCTCAAGGAAGTGATCGTCAGAGTCTCGCCTGAAAAGTGGCAGCCGGCTTTTGACGTCCTCGAGCCGTCGACGCTGGGTACGGACGAGTTTACGCTTCAAATCGTCCGTTCAGGGATGGCGAAAGACAAGGAAGATCTACAGGCCGCAGCGAAGGAATATTTGTTTGAAGAAGGTGGGCCGGAGGTCGTGATCTTCGGGCACACGCATCAGCCGGATGAGTGGCGCGGTGCCGCCGAAAATTCCGACGGTGGCTACTTCAATCCGGGTTCGTGGACCCGGTATGTAGACACCTCGAAGATGCAGACTCTCACGCTCGACGACCTAAAGAGTGAGACCGACTTTCCGTATCAACTGAACTATATTCGGGTGGAGCAAAGTCAGGGCGGGGGCTTGCTGGCGGACAAGATCTGCGTTGAAGAGCAGAACGGCGCGCGGTTCTCCGTCAGCCATTGAGAATCGGCGTCGCTTGGCTTTCGACGCGCGCTAGCCAAGAAAGGGGCCGCCCCGCCCCCAATGTCTCGCCTTGTTGATTCGACAGGACCGTTAGATTGTTGATGTACCTGCTCTGCCTAAGAGAGGTCAAAATGGGGACTATTGGCGCCAAAGCTGGCGTAGTCGGACGCCTCAGGGCGGGAGGCAACTCCGTCTCCTACGCGATACGACACCCAACACTGGTGAGTAGCAATAAAAACCACTTTTTAGATTCCCATAAACGGTGTTTTCGAACTTGCAAGACTGATGCAAGCGCGCATCAAATAGATCGTTCCAACATGTTGGATTAGGAACGAGGGTACTGAAAATACGCAACGCGAAATCTGCGACTCATACTTAGGAGTTTTGTGATGAAGTTAGTGACCATATTCACGCCGGTTGTTGCAATTGCGGCCGTAGTCTTTTCTCGGGGTCAGGAGCGAGTTACAAAAACAGAAAAAGTTGTTCGAGAGATCGTCGGCAAACTGACCGCCGCTATGCTGCAGGGGGATTCGGCGACGGTTAATGCGCTATGCGGACCACTACACGAAGTAAACACTCAGGGACTAGTCAGGCACAAGCCCGAGGTTATGGCGACTGTCCGTGCCCGAGCAGTTGCGCCGCGCGCGAACAGTGTGGGCCCGGGAGTTACTATCGATGAACCCAATTTGCGGACATATGGAGATACTGTCGTTTTGGTTGGTCGCACCACAACCCACTATCAATTTATGGATTATCAGACTTCGCCGGACCCTACTCAGTCGGCATTTCCGATTAATACCGAGCAGGAACGGTTTATGAAGGTCTATTCAAAACGGGATGAACGATGGCAAATTGTGGCGTCAACGAGGACCGCAATTGCAAAGCATTAACTGCCGAACCGGGAGCGGGTCGACGCGGAGCAACTGAAGACCTACCCGGTCGCTTGCGTTCCCGACTCCTGGTGATCCTCACCGTTGTTTGGAATGGTTCGACTAATGCGCGTATTAGACATTAGAGCATTCAAATTCAATTAATTAGTGCGACGACAGTCGTGTTGGGGATTATGACACTTGCCGCCGTCTCTAAGACGACGGGTTGACTAACGTTACCGAGCAAAGTATTGTGTTGTCGCTTTAAATTCTGTCCTGCAAGTCTCTTAAGCCCCGGCTAACAGCTTGCCCATATTTCAACCTTGCGTGGTTCTCACGTAGAGCAACGCATCTTCTACCCCAATCAAAGGAGAATGGAATTAAGATGAGAAGGCCCCCCCTGTATATATCTCTGGCTCTACTTGTGTCAGCAATTGGCTTGTCTCTGAGCTTTACATCCCAAAATTTCCAGCCGGTAGCAGCAGCGGCTACTGCAAATCAAGACTATGTATTAACCGCCTCAAGGTGGGGGTCCGGCCAGGACCTGGCAGTCCGCAACGCCGGTGGCACTGTGACCTTCAGCAACCAAAGAAGCGGTATCGCGGTCGCCAAGTCCGCCAATCCTAACTTCCTAAATCAGGTGTTAGCGAGCAGTGCGATTAGAGGCGGCGCCGCTGATGAAGTGGTGCAGTGGCAAGAGCCGGTCAGGGAAGTTGCATTAGAAGAGAATGCTGTAACCCCCGGCGACGAAACCTTTATTAATCTACAATGGAATGTAAAGTCGATCGAAGCACCCGCAGCCTGGGCTGCTGGATTCACCGGACAAGGCGTCCGGGTCGCGGTTCTTGACGGCGGTATCCACAGCTTGCATCAGGACTTGGACGCCAACATCGACGTGGCTCGCTCGACCTCGTTTGTCCCTGGTTTTGCTTTCAATCAGGACACGGGAACTTTTTGGCACGGCACACACGTCGCAGGCATCATTGCGGCCGAAGACAACGCTCTTGGTACAATTGGCGTCGCCCCAGCTGTGACTATCGTTGGCGTAAAAGTGCTACATAGTGGCTCGGGAACATTTGGACAGGTTATTGCCGGAATCCTTTATGCTTCAACTCCCATCGCGGAAGGCGGAGGTGGGGCTAACATTATCAACATGAGTCTTGGCGCAACCTTCCCCAGAGGTGACGGCCCCGGCACCGGCCAGTTGATCTCCGCATTGAACAAAGCGGTGAATCATGCGGGCAGTGAGGGGGTGTTAGTCATCTCTGCTGCGGGAAACAATGCTCTCGACCTGGACCATTCGGGAAGCTTTACAACTGTTCCCGCCATGTCCGGTAACGGTTTGGCCATTTCGGCCACCGGGCCCGAAGGCTACGCTGTGGGATATCCAAACGGCGCAACAAACTTCCGTGATCCCGCGTCATACACCAACTTTGGTAATTCCCTTGTGAGCGTAGCGGGTCCGGGTGGTGACTCCCGTCTACCCGGCAATGCTATTTGCTCGATTCCAAGAACAGTTGGGCCGCCGGTTGTGAACTTCTGCTGGGTCTTCGACATGGTCATTAGCACGAGCCGAGGACCTGTTGCAAGCACAACCAGTTACTCGTTTGCTGCCGGGACAAGCATGGCTGCCCCTGCTGCGTCGGGCGTTGCAGCACTAATTAAACAACGCTACCCGGGCATTTCAGTCGGTGCGCTCAAGAGCAAGCTAGCCAATACGGCCGATGACGAGGGAGCGAACGGTCATGATCCATTTTATGGACGTGGCTTCATCAACGCCCGACGTGCCGTAACGGAATAAACATCCCACTAAAAACGGTTAGGTGATTTGAAGGCGGCGCCGTTCTCGGCGCCGCCTTTTTTACGTGCGTCCGGCACGGCGCCTTCCTTGGGAGTGCCACAGGGGAATTTTGGCTGAACGACAAGAGTGTCCACCGCAGGGCCAAATCTGAACAAAGCAGGAAGCAAAGCGTGGGCCCCGCCGAACAGAAATCGCATATGAGGGGTGCAAGATGAAAAGGCGGTATCTTCAAAGTCCAACAACCTGTACGGAGGGCGTTAGTCCCACTTTCTTAAGGTCTTACTTGAATTCCTTCCGCAATTGAAGTAGTGTGTGCAGCTTTGAGCGTTAGCTACTCTACCGGACCGCCCCAACAGAAGCTCTAGTAGTCTTACCAAGGGACAATTGAATACTAAAACAAGCATCGCGCGGCTCAACAGACGCGCTTCAGAGTTCTTAAATTATTTAGGGAGAATTTTGATGAAATTTGTTAGCCCCCACGTAAATCAGAACAGAAACGGAAATGGGAACGGACGGCGGAAAGGGAAGGGTAAAGATGTGGTTTCCCAGGTAGCCCACCCTGAGCCCAAGGATGGCGGAAAGCTTATCGTCCTCACAGCGCCGCTCACGGAAGCAATTGATCATGCCGGATATTTCATTCAAATGGCCATGGCCTCTTTGCCCATCTGGATGGAAGGCGTCATCAACAAGAAGTACCCCAAGTGGCGCGACCTCGAGAAGAACGAGGACAGTTCCGCGCGCTACATGCCGGCGGGAGTGCGATTGGTTGAAACATCCCTCCTGCGTGAATATAAACCTGACGATATCGTGGCTTGTTTCCCCGAAGATCTTCATAAATTTGTTGGGCCACGAACTCGGGTAGTTGCTGTATCGACCCACAATCCCCTGGGCGTGACCTTCGCAGCCGGTGTTTACACCTCAATTTTTGGCTCGTCGCGGATGCCGATCAATTCCCACTATTCGCGCGAACTGTTTGACAGCATCAAAGCAAGTCCCTACCGGAACACTTTTAAAGTTATTGTGGGCGGATCCGGCGGTTGGCAGATTACACAAACGGACACATTCGTAGAACTCGGTGTGGATTGCGTCGTCGAAGGGCGTAGCGAATCGGTCGATACGCTGGAACTTTTCCGCAAAGCTATTCGGCAGGAGGAGTTGCCCAGACGGATTGAGGTCAAACATCCACTGGATCGCGAAGGAATTCTGTTTCCCGATTCACGCACCACTTTTGGCGTGGTTGAGATGACTACCGGCTGTGGCCGCCGTTGCAAATTTTGCGTTCCGGATTTGAATCCACAAATCGACCTCCCCAAAGACAAGATTGTGGGCGCCGTGCGCGCGAACGTTCGCGACGGAAATAAGCAGATATCTCTGGCCACGGAGGACATGTTTATTTGGGGCCAGGTGCATACGGATACGCCTTTCTACTTTCCTAATCGTGAAGCCCTGGTCGATCTCTACTCGGACATTGTCAATACGCCGGGTGTCGAGCAACACGTCCTGAGCCACAGTACCATCGCGCCGGCGGTGGTGGATCCCACGCTGATCAAGCAGCTCTCCGACCTGCTGTTGCCGAAGAGCCCCATACACTTCCCGTATCTAAGCAGCCATCCGGAGAAAAAGGCTCTGGCGCCGCTCATCGGATTGGAAACAGGCTCGGTGCGCATGGCAAAGCAAATCATGCCGAGCAAGGGTGTGCCGTTCCAGATCGACGACTGGCCCAGCATCGTGCTCGAGGGCTTGCGCGTTCTGAACGAGAACAACTGGTTTCCCGCGATGACGCTGATTGTGGGCAATCCGGGCGAGACTGATGAAGACGTGATGGACACGCTCGATCTCATTTACGAGATGGAGCGCCGGGGTCTGTTTGCGTTTCTCATTCCGTCAATCTTCACTCCGCTGCACGACACGCGCATGGCGAAAGCGATCGGTGTGACGCAGACAAAGCAGCTCACGCCACTGCAATGGCAGTTGATGATGAAGTGTTGGAAGATGAACCTGCGTCCGGGCCAGTATAGTTGGTGGGGACCAACGGCGTGGCGTGTAGGTTCGATTGGAATGTGGCTTTATAAGCTGCGTCGTCTCAACGGACCAAACTTTACTTGGCCGCTTTGGATGTTCTCCGGAGCCATCTCTGAGAAGAATCTAAATCGTATGGGCAAGATTTATATGGGCAAGCCTCTGAAGACAAAGACCCGCAAAGAACTAGTTGCTACTCTGCGGCCTCACGACTGGCAGTTCCTGCGCGCCGACAACGGCGACCTGCCCGAGGGCTACACACCTCCGATAAAGCCGGGCAAGATTTTTCTCCCAGACGTTCAGGGAGCCATTGGCACAGCACGCCTGAGTCTTTAGAGACAATTGTGAATCAAAACGCCTGCGCATGGAGGACTCTTTCGTGCGCGGGCAATTCGGGTTTAAGTCTTAATATGGCGGACCCAAAACAATTTAAGTTAGGGCTAGAAAGGGAATGAAAGTCCGCCGCTCTATTATCTACGCCAGGGCTCGAGGCGGCCTTTAGACTGGGCCCTCGATGTCCCTCGTGAGTTTACCTGGTCGACCTGTTTCCAACTCTTTCCATATCAGAACACTTCTCGTCTCTTTCAGTAAGAACGATCCAACGATAAATGTGAGACTGGCTACGAAGATCGGGTAATACAACCCGGCGTAGATATTTCCTGTTTTGGCAACCACCCACAGACTTATGACCGGCAGCAAGCCACCGAAGACGCCATTGCCGATATGGTAGGGAAGGGAGAGCGCCGTATATCTGATTTTCGCCGGGAAGGCCTCCACCAGATAAGCGGCGATTGGACCATAAACCATAGTCACAAAGAGTACCTGGATGAAGACCAACCCGACCAGCTTCAGAGTTATTGCATTGCTAAGAAGCGTGCCGAGATCCATATATGGAAGAACTTCAGATGCCGGTTGCATGACCCCGTCGATCGTTGTCTGAGGCGTAAGTGTGATTGCTCCGGTGACTGGATGCTTGCGCGATACCGCGGTCACTACGTTGGAACCAGCGGCAGCCTGCATCGCTTTGTAGATTGGGATGTAAGAGACGGCCGCCAGTAGACACCCGACCATCATAATTCGTTTACGGCCGATGCGGTCTGAGAGCGCACCAAAAACCACGAAGAAAGGCATAGCTAGCAACAGGGCGATGGCCACAATGTAGTTTGCCGAGGTCGCGTTCACGTTTAGGATTGCCTGAAGGTAGAACAACGCGTAGAACTGTCCGGTGTACCAAACGACTCCCTGACCGGCCGTCGCACCGAAGAGGGATATGAGAACCAGTTTCAAATTTTTCCACTCGGTGAATGCCTCTTTCAGAGGCTTTGTTGAGGTCATGCCGGCGCTCTTGATGTGCTGAAAGATGGGCGACTCTTTCATGCGCAGTCGAATGTAGAGTGAGATTCCGACCAAGAGGATTGAGATAATGAAGGGGACGCGCCAACCCCAGGCGCTGAACTCTTCCCGGCTCATCGAGTTCTGGACCAGCAGGATTACCGCTAACGAAACAAACAGCCCCAACGTCGCCGTGATCTGGATGAAACTGGTGTAAAAGCCGCGCTTCTCGTCAGGTACATGTTCCGCAACGTAGACGGCAGCACCGCCGTACTCACCTCCCAGGGCGAGTCCTTGCAGGATGCGGACCACCAGCAGAATAATCGGCGCCGCAATCCCAATCGTGGCATAGGTGGGGAGGAATCCGATGAGCGCGGTCGCGCCGCCCATGATCAGCAACGTTACGAGGAAGGCATACTTGCGACCAACCAAGTCGCCGATGCGTCCGAAAAAGAGCGCGCCAAACGGTCGCACGACGAAGCCGACCGCGAAGGTCGAGAGGTAAGCAATCAAAGCGAGTGAGTCGTTGCCTTGAGGGTAAAAGAGTGGCGCGATGACCGTGGCCAGGCTGCCGAAGATGTAGAAGTCGTACCACTCGATCATGGTTCCCACCGCAGAGGCCCCGATGACTTGCCAGATTTTATAATCGTAGACTCTTGCAGGTGACGGTGCGAGTTCGGCGGCTGTTTTCTCGGGAAGAGAATCGTCCAGGACCATTTCGAATGGGTTCTCCGCTTTCCTGATCAAACTAAAGATTGCTCCTCGCATCCTAACGGTAAGGGCAGAAGTAGGGCAATACTAAAAACAATTGACTGCCGACGACCGTTCGACATATTGTTGCGGTCATCTCGCAAGGTTTACTGCTCAGTCTTGGGTACCGTCTTAACCAGTACACCTCACGGCTCCCACAGCCTCCCAGGCGCAGCCCGAGTAGGAGTACGGTGAATGGACGATGAGAGAAGATCAAATCCGCGGTTAAGCGTTAGCCTGGACGCTGGCTGGGACCGCGACCATCCAGCCAGAATATCAAACCTCTCGGAAGGCGGTTGCTATCTGGACACCGTTGGCGAAGTGATGCGCGGCGAAATTGTCGGCTTTCGCGTTTTGTTGCCAGACGGTGATTTTCTATACCTCGAAGGTGAAATTAGGCACTACACCGCGGGCGTTGGCTTCGGTGTGCAGTTCGTAGACCTAAATGATGAGCAAGAGACCAACCTTAAGAAGTTGATAGGAATAGCTTCTGGGTCTGGCTCTGGTTCCGAACCAATCTCCGCTGACTTGGTAGAGGAGTAAACAGCGGATCCGCAGTACATTCGTATTTACCATTCACATTCTCTATCAAAGTAACTGTCACCTGGAAAGGAGAGCTAATGTCTGAGCAACTGTTTGATAAAGCGACCGCCATAGTGTTGTTAAACGAGATTCTGGAAACTGAGCTGGCGGGAGTGGTGCGATACACTCACTACGCGCTCATGGTATTTGGTCATAACCGCATTCCTATAACGAGCTGGTTGCGCGGTGAAGCGTCCACTTGTTTGGAGCATGCAAATCAGGCGGGCGAGTTGGTCACTCATTTTGGAGATCACCCTTCGCTAAAAATTGGCGCGTTGCTGGAAACTCACAAGCACGGGATTAACGACATCTTGCTTGAATCACTGGAAGCGGAGAAGGCAGGTTTGATTCTATATAAGAACCTGCTTGAGCTGGTGCGCGACCGATCCGTGCTGCTGGAAGAGTATGCTCGCAGGATGATTGCGGAAGAAGAGACGCATCTGGGCGAGGTAAATAAGATGCTGCGCAAGCCGGGCGAATTAACGCAATTTGCAACCTAAGCTTGCTCGGAAAGTCTCCAGGCCGAAGAGAGCGTTAAAAGAGACGATCCACGAACTGACTAAACATTCTGCTGGCTTTGCGATCTGAGCGTTTTGAGTATAATGAACGGCAAAGGAGTGAACACGATCAATGACTAAATATCTTCTTATTTGCGCTCTGTTGGTAGTTGGTTTAATAGCGCTTGAGTCTGCCGGTGCTACCACGGATGCACCAACTGTAGGTGCTGTGGCCCCGGAGTTCTCGCTTGCGACAAACGAGGGCAACCAGGCTGCCTTAAAGGACTATCGCGGTAAGTGGGTGGTCCTTTACTTTTATCCCAAAGATTTCACCAGTGGCTGCACGCTGCAAGCGCGTAACTTCCAGCGCGACCTGGCGAAGTTTGAATCCCTGAATGCCGTGATACTGGGAGTGAGCGTCGACACCGCGGAATCTCATAAGAGTTTCTGTGCCAAGGAAGGCCTGGCATTTAAACTGCTTTCTGACGCTGATGCTAAAGTAAGTGACGCGTACGGCTCCGTGATGGACTACAACGGCATGAAACTCTCGGCCCGTAACACTTTTGTCATCGATCCAAAAGGAAAAATCGCTCAAGTTTTCATGAAAGTGAAACCGGCGGCGAATAGTGAAGAAGTGCTGGCGGCGCTCGAAGCCCTACAAAAGAAGTAGTCATAGGCGTTTCGGTGAACGTGGGGAGCGGTCCCCAACTTTTGACGATCAATTGCGATTAAGTACGCCTTCGGTTAATGTCCAACGATTCGGCTTCGCCTCACCTGGAGCCATACTCTTTTACCTGCCCGGTCAGACTGGCTTCACAGCTTGACTGACGACACAGAGTTCAGGAAAAGAAATGGTTCTATGCTGAGTAAACTTTCTACGTTTGCCCTGATCATAGGGATCGTTACCGGCACCATGGCACAAACGGGGTCACGAACAAACTCGCGCGCGCGTCTGCCGGCGGCCTACTGGCCACTCGAGAAAAGCCAGCCGATTATCGACAAGACCGAAACGATAAGGCTGATGCCGGATGTCTCGCACTTAAGCGAGGGCGAGCGGAAGGCAGTAGTAAAGCTGCTCGAGGTGGGAAAGGTCTTTCAGAGCCTCTTTGAACAGCAACGTCATTCGCAGGTGCTGACTGCGTATCGGAATCTCGTTCAGCTCGACACTCGCACTGGTTCGAGCGCTGTCACACAGAATCTGCTAACTCTCTTTCGTCTGAATCAGGGGCCGATCGCCACTACCCTCGACAATAAACGTGAGGCGTTTTTGCCGGTTGAAGAAGTGAAGCCGGGGAAGAATGTTTATCCCGGGAGTGTGAAGAAAGAGGAGCTCGACGCGTTCCTGGCCACACACCCTGAGAAGCGAGACAGCATTCTGGATCTCCGCACGGTGGTTCGGAAGCTTGTGCTTGCAAACGTTCGACACGATTTGGCTACTCTGAAAAAATACCCCGTCCTGGATACTCTCCATCCGGGTTTGCGGGAGGCCTTAGAAAAGATGTCGCGGGAAAGCGCGAAGGTTCCACGAAGTCCAACGTCCAAAGTCCAAGGTCCAACGTCAGGAACAAACCGCTTGCCGGATAACAAGACTTTGGACATTGGACGTGGGACTTTGGACTATGACTTTTATGCAGTTCCATACTCAGTAGCTTACGCAGAGGAGTTGTTAAAGGGGCATTCGTTACTGAACGAAGCGGCGGATGCGGTCGCGAAAGATGATGAGGAGTTCGCCCGCTATCTGCGCAATCGCGCCCGAGATTTGTTATCCAACGACTATGAGTCGGGCGACGCAGCCTGGATCACCGGACAGTTCAAGAATCTTAACGCGCAGATCGGCTCGTATGAGGTCTATGACGACGAACTATACGGCGTAAAGACCTTCTTCTCTTTCAGTCTTTTGACTGCGCGTCGGCAGGAAACCACAGCGTTGCGGCAGGCAATGCGCGGATTACAGGCGCTGGAGGATTCACTACCCTACCAGAACCATAAGAAGATCAGAGAGGACATACCCGTCGGGGTCTATGATGTCGTTGCTGACTTTGGTCAGTCGCGCGGGGGAAACACGGCTACAATCCTGCCTAACGAGAGCTACCTGGCGCGGCGTTATGGAAGGACAATCCTTTTGCGCGCAAACATCATGCGCGAGCCGAATATCTTTCAGGGCACCTCGCGGACGTGGGAAGCCGCGATAGCGGATGAGCATAAGAGTGATTTAAGTGCTGACGGAAACTTTTATCGCACGCTCTGGCACGAGGTGGGACACTATCTCGGCGTCGACCGAACTAGAGACGGCCGCGACCTGGATGCAGCTCTTCAGGAAGACTCGAGTGCGATGGAGGAGATGAAAGCTGATCTCGTCTCGCTCTTTGTGGCCCCAGCACTGCTTAAGAATAACTACTACACCGACGCGCAATTACGCTCCGTTTATGCCAGCGGCATCTTCCGGGTACTCCAGAACAATAAGCCGCGACGGGACCAGCCTTACAACACGATGCAACTCATGCAGTGGAACTTCTTCCTCGACCACGGACTGTTGAGTTTTGAAAACGGAAAACTTCGAATTCACTACGATAAGTATCACGAAGCAGTCGGCAAGCTGCTGCGCAAAATTCTGGAGGTGCAGCATCAGGGCGACAAAGCCGCGGCGGACCGCTTCATCGAGCAGTACACAAGGTGGGATGACAATCTGCACGGCGCAATCGCAAAGAGCATTCGCGACCAGCAGCGCTATCGGTTCCGGCTATTCAAGTACGCGGCGCTTGGGGAGTGAAGTGCTTACTACAAAACCGCGAGCGGTAACGACCGGATCCTAGTCAACCCGTCTTGGATTAGGGCTACTGCGGTTGAATCTTAGAACCGGTCGTTACCGCTCGCGGTTCTGTAGCGGACTTCCTGCGGCGGTCTACTTCCGAAACGCACTGCCGCCCAGGAAATTCTCTCGCAGATAAACGACGGTATCGTTCAATGTCTCGCGGGGATCACGGGGCTTGAAGTTGAGTTCACGTGAGGCTTTCGCGCAGTTGAGATACCAGAAGTATTGGGCCATCTCGATGGCTTCCGGCTCAACCGGCGAGGCCATGTGCCACTGCTTAAACAGGGAATCAACCAGCTTCGCTCCGCTTACGGCAAACCTGGACGGGAGGGTCATTTTCGGCGCTGCAATCTTGGTTAATCGCTCCAGGCGGCCGAAGAACTTGTCAAAGGTCCAGTTGGCGGCTCCCAGCAGGTAACGCTCACCATGCCTGCCTTTTTTCATCGCCATACGAAATGCCCTGGCGGCATCGCGCACGTCAACAAAGCTCAAGCCACCGCCCGGCAGAGCGTTGATTTTGCGCGCCATAAAGTCGAGCACTACTTTCGTCGAACTTAACCGTTCGTCTCCCGGGCCGAGCAATAGACTCGGGTTCATAATCACCAGCCGCATGGCCTTGCCATTGAAGCTCTGGAGCGCCGTCACCTCCTGGTAGGTTTTGCTTGCGTAATAAGGCCAGCGCGCGATGATGTTGATTGGCGCGGGATATGTCTCGTCCGGAACGACCTCGCCATCTTCGGTGACTGCAATGGTGCCGCTAGTGGAAGCCATGACAATCGAATTCACACCCTCGACCTTTGCAGCCTCACACAGTAGCCGGGTGCCTTCGACGTGAAGCGCATACATCTCGCGGGCGTCGTCGCGTTCGCGCGAAACCCGACCCGCAAGATGATAAACATCTCGAATTCCCTCAACCGCGCGGGCCACATCCGCACTTTTCATAATCGAACCTTCCCATGGTTCGATGCCCAAATCTACCAGCCAATCGGGAATCGATGTGGCCATCACGCGAATATCTTTAGCCCCCTCTTTCACCAACTGTCTCACCAGGTGGGAACCGAGGAAACCCGTACCACCTGTGATCAAAGTGGAGGCCCGAGGTCTTTTCTCAATCGCTGCACGACGCTTAGTACCGGCTGTGGCCGTAGTCATTCGCGCCGTTCGTTTTTGTGCGGTCTTCTTGGAGGTGGTCACAGATGAGATTCGTTAAGCCGGTTCAGTGTAAACATCGGACATCGGCCGGTTGCCGAAAAAGGAATACAAGCACGCGATCCAGGAACTCACACGAAATAAACACTAAAAATCGCTCGCATGATTTCGTGAAACTTCGTGTGATTTCGTGGATCGTGCCCTGCGTGTTGTTCTCCAAAGTCTCCCAGAATAAAGAGAGAAGCGTGCAATTCATCTTTTCTCAGGAGTCTACTAGGTGACAAGCTCTTCGAACCTCGAATCTTCCTTTTGCGCAAGCTGTGCGCGGCGCTCAGCCTTCCATCGGTTGCGCACGGCTTTCGCGTCAAAAGGATGTCTGGTCTGATCGCGCAAGTTCTCGACGTCGTGTTTCACCCGAGCTGAAATTAATCGATAAGCTTCCGCTCGGGCCAAGCCTTTGGTCATTTCTTCAAGTTCTTCGATTGGCAGAAAACGACCGATGCGAGCGCCAACTTCGCGATGTTTGATGATGTTTGAGCCTTTCGGCATTGCTTCGTGGGTACCCACTAGGTAGACAGGAAGAATGCCGACCCGCGAAGCCAGCGCGAGATAACCAACCACTGGCTTGAAATCAGCCATTTCCCCAGTTAACGAACGTGTGCCTTCCGGAAAGATAACTGCATTGTACCCGCGATCCAGAAAGGAACGAGCGTGACGCAGCGACTGTCTCAGCGAGCCAGTACGCTCTATGGGAACCAGGTTTGTGAAGTTCTCCATTACGGCACGCTTGTACTTGTTGTCGAAGAAGTAGTCAGCGGCAGCGAGGGCTACAAGATCTTTGCCCGCTTCGCCCAATGCCATCTTGGTGAGGCCCATGTCCAGGTGCGAGGAATGATTCGGAGCAACGATGAAGTTTGTATGGACGGGGATATTCGATTGGCCCTCATAGCGCGTCTTCAGGAACTTGTCATAAAAGACCCGTTGTAGCACGTCGCCGGCTACATTCCCGGCGATTCGCACAAACGATGGTACATATATCTCATCATCCGCCCTACGCTCCTCAGTGCGGGCTCGTTCGTCTGTACGTGAGGCCGTGGCAGAACGCCTGACCACTACACTCATCAGCTCCCTCACATCCTGTATCTCGTTGAATCGTTCGGGCGCCGAGATTGCGCCGCCGTCATTCTCAATGGCGGTTGCCAACTCAACGAACATGAGGCTATCGAATCCCAGGTCAGCGAGCCGGGTGTCAGAGGAAATCTCCACCCTGGGTCGGTTGCTGACCCCCGCCACGATATCTGTGATCCATCGCGCTTCTGAGCTGGTTGTTTCGCTTCCGCCGGACGCCCTGGTGACCTTCTGGCTCCGTTCCAGCCCTTCCATAATCGTCAGCACCTCACGGCGTTTCACTTTGCGGGTAGCCGTACGGGGCAACTCAATGTCGGTGAAGTGGAGCACTTTAACGCGCTTGAAGTAGGGAAGCGATGCAGACACGTCGCGGAAATGCTCTTCGACCCGCCGGCGCAAGTCGGCGCGCGAAAGTGAGATGTCGTATTCATCGTCGGCAACAACCAGGCAGGCAACTTTCTCGCCGATTCCGTCGGGCAGACCTACGATGCTCAGCTCTTTCACGTATGTCGAATTTGAGTAGACTTCTTCAAGTTCGTCGGGATAGACATTCTTTCCATTCGTATCGACGATAATTTCCTTAGAACGTCCCACCAGGTAGAGATTCCCGTCGTCGTCCAGTTTGCCGAGATCACCAGTGTAAAGCCAACGCTCGATAAGGGTGCTACGAGTTGCCTCCTCATTGTCGTAGTAGCCCAGCATCACATTGGGTCCGCGCGCGATGACCTCGCCCACTCCGTTTACATCGGGCTCAGCGATCTTGACCTGCACTCCCGGCAGCGGTTTGCCGACGCTGCCAGTGAGCATACGATTCTCAGGACGGGTAACTGTTAGCACCGGGGAGGCTTCGGTCAAACCATAGCCTTCCAGAATTGTGAATCCAAGACCTTGAAAATCCTGTCGGATTTTTTCGTTTAAGGCAGAGCCGCCGCTAATAAAATAGCGCACGCGGCCACCGAGACCCTCGTGAATCGGATAGAAGATAAAAGGGCCGAGATTGAGTGGGGTCTTCTCGCGCACCCAGGCATTCGCTTGAATCAGCAGGTCAGCGGTCTTGCCAATCCAGTCGCTGCGCTCGTAGAGCCGCGTCTTGATGCGACGATGCAGGAGCTCCCACAAGGCCGGTACCCCAACCATCCCGGTCACATGTCCGTTCTTAATTGCGCGTGCGAGTACGTCGCTGGTCAACTCCGGCAAGTACGTGATCTGCGCGCCGCGGCTGAGTGGGGTCAGGAAACCGGTGGAAAACTCAAACGTGTGATGAAGTGGTAAGACCGAAAGCACGCCGTCGCGGGTCGACATGTCGAATACAGAAGACAGCATCGAGACCATGCTGGTGAGGTTGCGATGCGAAAGCATGACGCCCTTGGGATTGCCGGTCGTGCCTGAAGTGAAGATTAGCGAAGCAACTGACTGCGCCTGAACCTTCCTTGGCAGCAAAGCTTTACGCTGATCCTCCGTCTTTTCATCTGAAAGGTCGAAGACATCATCGAATGTCCAAAAGTGCAGTTTCAACCCTTCGTCTGCGAGCCGTTGACGGAGATCGGAGTGCTCTTGCTCGAGCTTCTTACTCAGGATGATTGCGGCAGCATCACCTGCGCGAGCGAAATTGATGATTTCGCTGCTTGAGCTTTCCGGATCAACCGGTATGCAGCTCGCACCCGCTTTCAACGCGCCAAAATAAGTCATACCCCACTCGGGCGCGTTATGGCTGAAAAGGATCACGCGCGCGCCGGGTCTAATCCCTTCGCTGGCGAGAAAAGCCGCGGCGCGAGTTGCGAGTTCTCGCAGGTCGGCATAGGTGTACTGCTCCTTGCGTCCGTCTCGCTCGATGCGCATGGCTACGCGCGTAGCATGGCGTTTAGTTGAAGTCTCGAATAGTTCGACCAGATCGCGATAGGTGTAAACGCGCTTGGGTTGCGCCCGCATGTCTTCTTCCAGTGTCGGGAACACCCATTTCTTGAGACCCGGTAAATGGATATTTATCCAATAGTCGTACCAGTCAAATTTCTCCGGATTCCAGGTCAGCAACGACTGCTCATCTTTTCTAATCCTCTCGAATAACGACCGGACGTTGTCCGACCGGAAGACGTACGCGTTCTCGATCGTGAACGGTCGAAATAGCTCAAAAGCTTCAGTAGTTTCCCGGGTGATTTCTTCAACCCGATCCACAGTCGTCTTGACGCGATCGATAACCTCTCCCACGCGTCCGCCGCCCCAGCGAGGGCGGGCGCGGTCGAGCAAGGTTGAAGCCCTCTTCGCTGCCGCGTTGAACATCGGGGTTGAAGTTGATTCAAATCGCGCGGTGGAGACGGCGTGTGGCTCCATTCTGGCGGCAATCTCGTTTACGACTTTTATACCGGTCTCTTTCTCTTGAAAATGCCGGCGCTTGTACAGACCGACTAAGGTAATGATTCGAGACGCATTGTTCGGGTTTGAATCACCTGTGGCTGCCTGATGGACCAACTGTGGCTCTTCCACACAGGCCTGAGCCGCTACGGCGAGCATTACTGATGCCACCTGATCCACCGGGGTGATGTCCAGAATCAATTTCTCGTTAGCAGGAATCTGCGTTTGTCCCTTGAGAACGAGAAAGACGATGGGTGCCGTGGTCGTAAATCCCTCATTCCATCCAGGGAAGGGGTAGGCCAGGGCCGATTCCACAATACTCGGCCGCACGATGCTCCGGACGATTCCAGTTTCGGCGGCCACAAGCTGCTCGCCGAGAGCTTTGGTGTAAGTGTAGATATTTGGCCAGCCCCACCACGCCGATCGCTCTACGCCCAGGTCAGTAAGCCGCGTTCGGGTCCATACCTTTCTTTCTCGCGCAACGGCCAACCCGAGGGCATCCGGATCGTCTTCATCACGTCCTTCTTCAATCAGGCGCTTACGAGCCAGGTCACGAAAGCGCGCCACCATCATCGCGTCTCTGGTTTCTTCCTTTACTCGCTCCGCCAGTCTTGCGCAGTCCTTGATCTCCTGCTCGACCGAAAACTCCACCCCAGGCAGTTCGTGTTGTCGAGGAAAATAACCAATGACCGGGTCCCGTTCCCAAACAGCGCCCGATCGGTTGCCGGCCACAAAACAGGTCGACACATGCACTAAAGCGGGCCGCTTCATGCGCCTGGTAAATGCGATTACGTTCTGGGTGCCGACTACGTTTGTGCGCAGGGCACTCTCGAGCGTTGGGTTGAAGGTCACGTTGCCCGCAGTGTTGATCACAACATCGATGTTGTTGGCAACTCTTTGGGCCTCTTCGTCGGTGTAACCAAAGTTGAGTTCGCCGATATCGCCGCCCAACACCACCACCTTGTCGCGCACAAATCCTTCCATAGCACCGCCGTAGCGCTCTCGCAGCGGATCGAAGGGCGGCGCCGTGATCACGCTGTTCCAAAAGCGAGTTTCCGATTCCTCCTGCGAGCGGGCGCGCACGGTTACGTAAACCCGTCCTATATTAGGAAAGCGGTGTAACAACATGCTCAGCGTGACCTTGCCGAGAAAACCCGTGCTGCCGATCACAAAGAGGTTACGACCGTTGTAGATTTCAGTTGGTGATAATTTCATGGCAGTCTCTCGGTTGCCCACGCCTGCAGGTCGGTGTGATTCCAGAAGTTTGGAGTTCAACCTTCAGGTTGTGGTTTCGCGACCACAAACTAAAGTTTGAACTCTAAACTGACCCACCGCTAAAGTCTGACATTCATTCCATGTCCGCGATGGCGATTATCGGCTGGTGCAACATCGTGATCTCTGCTGAGCTGCCCATATAACTTCGCGCCAAGGCAATCGCCTCGGTCAGGTTGTCGGCACGTTCCCAGCCCATCATGGCGGGAACGTGAGCGTTTTCCGCACCGGCGGCGATGATGTGACCGGCATGCTGGCGCCCGCCTTCGCCCCAGTACCACATGAAGAAAGGGTGCGAGCCATGATAGGCGTTCCCGCGCCGGTACATTTCGACGTAGCTCGGATTATTAGCAAACTCCTGTTCATACTTGTCGCGCAGGACGTTTGCGTCGCGGGTCTCGGGCAGCAGGCGATTGAAGAACTCGATGTAGCTCGGGTGAAACTTATGGTCGAACTCATCGGTGCAGGGATGATGCAGAATCAACGTGCCGCCCTTTTTCAGAAGCGGCTTGCCTCGATACATGTTGAAATGGTAGCCGAGGGCCATCACCTGAACGAGCAGTGGGTTCAGAATGGAGTTAATGCTGTAAGGCGACATGTCCGGTACGGGGCAGATCAGAATGTCACACTGGCCTTCGATAGACACGACATACTGCTCCATGCTCTTGGCAATAATCCGATCGTGGACGGGATTCGTGCGCCCGGCGTGGCAAGCGATCATCTCGTAGCTGCTCTTGAGCGAGTTATACATGGTGCGTTTTGCCGGGCGGGGCATCTTATTCATCGCGAATCGCATGGCTTCATACTTCATGCGATCGAAAGCGGAGAAGTCATCTTCGTTCTTCGTTAAAAACCCCATGTCAGGGCCGAATATATAGTTGTTAACGGTTGTTTCGATGTGGAAGACGTTTAAATGCTCGTCGGCGATTTCACCGACGCGGCCGATCACGCGGGCGAGTTCCGATCCGGCTGGATCCATGTAGCTGTGCGAGGCGCGGATAACGTCAGGGTTGTGATGCGCGCGTAACGACTCATAATCACAGAGACCTACGCCGACGGACTTGTGGCCACCGTTCATCGGTACGAAGTTAAAATTAAGATAAATCAGCAAATCACTCTCGGCGGCACGACGGTTGATGCGCAGTGGTTCTTTGTGGCGAGTTTCCCCGAGGAGCACAAGATTGGCAGGATCCTCGGCGTCGTGGTTGTAATATCGGTCTGGGTAAAAATCACTCCAAATCTTCTGCCCGACCATGCGCTTCATTTCGGCAGGCGTCATCTTGCGATGCAGGGAGACAGCGATGATGATGTGCACGTCGTCCACGCCGTGGCCGTGAAGCATCTCAACCAGAATTTCGATGGCCGTTTGGCGGATGTCCGGTGTCTTCATCGGCGGAATCGGCATACTGATGTCGTCCACGGCGATGGTAACTTTCATTCCTGGCTCCAGCTGCGCAAATAGGGGATCGCAGTCGTGCGGGTGGTTGAGCGCATAGCGAATAGCCGCTTCACGGTTGGCCAACCCTTTGATAGGCGGGTTCGGATATATCACGCGCGTGCCGACCGGCAGGTCTTCGAGAATAAAATCCATCCCCGAGGCGAGGATTCGGGGCGCGCTGTCGCGGTCAATGTAGACTACGGATTCGTGCGTTTTGCGTCTCAGTTGTAAGCTCATCTTTGGTAAATAGTGAATAGCAAATAGCAAATGGTCGGAAGAAGTTAGCGTACTACTGTCGGCTAGGCAGGAACTCTACGTAGCCGCCGCGTGAGTCCGGTGATCATTCGTCCTATCCGCTCAAGGTCCGCAAGGAGGTTTGAGAAGAGACTCTCGCTTAAGTAGCCTAAGCGATAGGCGATGATTAGTTCGGTCTCGACTTCACTTGCCGAGCCCTGCGCAATGGAGACAAAATGAGCGAACTCTTTTGAAGAGTTCCGAGCCGCTCCTTCCGCAATGTTCGCCGGGATTGAAACTGCTGCCCGTCGAATTTGTGAAGTCAGTCCAAACTTTTCTTCTTTCGGAAATCTCTCGGTAGCTTTGTAGATGTTGAGGACGAGATCTACAGATTCTATCCATGTCTGCAATTTTTCGTGTGGACGCATGTTAGTCGCTCCTTTTTAGGTGAGGTTTTTGTTTTACTATTTGCTATTTGCTATTCACTATTTCCCGCAGTTAATTCTATTTAAGACTGAGGATTGGCCAATCGTGATGCAACGCGGTTTGCCGCAGACGCATGTCGGGATTAACGGCAGCCGGGTGTCCCACTATCGAGAGCATTGGCAAGTCACTCATGCTGTCGGTATAGGCGTAGGAGTCGCTGAGACTGAGACCCTCA
>JBGTLM010000148.1:0-4859 GCA_041744135.1 Pyrinomonadaceae bacterium | reverse complement strand
GAATTGAAACACTACAAAGCGTTTGACTACGTGATCATCAACGATAAGGTGGAAAGGGCGGCCGGACAGATTAGCAGTATAATCGAGGCCGAGAGAGCGCGCCGAGCCCGCCAGGAGCCGAAGATTAAGCGAGTAGTCGAGAGTTTTTCTTA
Source organism: Pyrinomonadaceae bacterium (assembly GCA_041744135.1). GTDB lineage: Bacteria > Acidobacteriota > Blastocatellia > Pyrinomonadales > Pyrinomonadaceae > PSRF01. The sequence continues at coordinate 4,707 of JBGTLM010000148.1, read as the reverse complement.
AACTGAATACTAAACTATCCGACGTGCGGTCCAGAAAGAGCCGTAATCTAGCCTTATGTCCCGATTGTTCGGAAGCTGACTCCAAATAAAATAATCGATTGTGAATGAACGCTACGGGAGGACCACCAGTCATCATGCCAACAGAAACGGATCTCGAAAATATCTTTCATGAGATTCAGGCTCCGGAAGTCGATTCCAAGTATCGACTCATTATTCTCGCCGCTAAGAGAAGCAAACAGCTGCAGCGCGGCGCTCGCCCACGCATCGAAATCGACTCCGTGAAGCATAAGCCTACCCGTATCGCCCTGGAAGAGGTCATGCGAGGAAAGGTGAACTTTACCGTTACCGACGAAGATGACAAATAGCGACGAAGAGAGGTAAGCACGGAAATTGAAAACCACCCACGCGGGCAGCCCGTGTGGGGTGCTAGGAAATAACACGAGGTCCACTAACAACACTTTCGTGTTCGTTCGGTTGGTTTTGGTGGATCGTTTTGGTCCACCGAGTCAATTGTCAAACTAGGACAACGCCCTACATTCCTTTGTAATCCGGTCCGCCACCGCCTTCCGGAGTCACCCAATTGATAATCTGGTATGGATCCATGATGTCGCACGTTTTGCAGTGAACGCAGTTCGAGAAGTTAATCTGAAGTTTGCGCCCCCCGTTCGTTCCGTCCTCAACCATTTCGTAAACCGCTGCCGGACAAAAACGCTGGCAGGGGTTGCCATATTCCTCAGCGCAGCGAGTGGAACAGATGTTTGTATCCAGAACATGCAGGTGCGCGGGCTGATCTTCATTGTGCCCAACCGCGGCATGGTAGACGTCGGTAAGCTTGTTGAATGTCGTCTTGCCGTCAAAGCGAAGCCCGTTATAACGCTGTTCGATATTGTCGCCGTGATATCCGTAAGCAGATAGCTTCTTCATCACTTCGTGTCCAGGCTCTGCCTTCCTCCGATCCAGAATTCCCCATGCCCGTCCCCCGGTAATGAACTGGAGCCCGGTGTTGACCAACCCCAGCCAACGTCCATGCTTGAAGCCCGCATGAAAGTTCCGCACCTTGCGCAGCTCCGGAATGATCCAACTCTCGTTAACGAGTTGCTCATAGCGTTGCAGCTGGCGTGCTGAGAAATCTCCGGCTAACAATGCTTCGAATATGGCTTCTGCAGCCAGCATGCCGCTCTTGATCGCCGAGTGAATTCCTTTCAGTCGCTGCGAATTGAGAAATCCAGCACAGTCGCCCACGAGTAACACTCCGTCGGCGTAAATCCGTGGCATGGCGAAGTAGCCACCTGCGGCTATTGTTTTGGCGCCGTAACGGATCATCTTGCCGCCTTCGAGTAAGCGGGAGAGAAAGGGATGCGACTTGAACCGTTGAAACTCCGCGTGCGGGTCGAGCAGGGGATCTTGATAGTCGAGACCGGTGACATAGCCGATATTGAGAATGCGATTTTGCATTCCATAGATCCAGCCGCCGCCATAAGTGTGAACATCTGACGGGAATCCCAATGTGTGTGTCACGCGGCCCGTCGGATATCGATCATCCGGCATCTCCCATAGTTCCTTTACGCCAATACTGTAAACCTGGGGTGCTCGGCCTTCGTCAAGACCGAGACGTTCGGTGAGTTTTTTAGTTAACGAGCCGCGAGGTCCTTCGCCGAGTACGGTTACTTTCGCGTGCAAATCAACTCCTGGCTCAAAGTTGGCCTTGGGCTTCCCTTCCTTGTCGATTCCCTTGTCGCCGGTGCGGACACCAATTACCCGGTCATCCTCGTCGTAAAGCATCTCCGCCCCGGGAAACTCCGGGAAGATATTCACACCGGCTTCTTCACATTTCTCGCCCAGCCAGGCGGTGAGCCGGTTCAAGGAAACGATGTAGTAGCCGTGGTTCTTAAGCGGCGGCGGCGTTAGCGGGGACCGGATCGCATGTTTTTCCGTCAGGTAAAGGAAATAATCTTCTTTGACGGGAGATTCAACTGGTGCGCCTTGCTCGATGAAGTCTGGAATCAATTCCCGGAGCGCTCGCGGATCCATCACAGCTCCGGAAAGGATATGGGCGCCGACTGACGTGCCTTTCTCGATGACGCCAATCTCAATCTCACCAAGCGATTTTTCCTTCCCCAGGCCTTTAGCGGCTGCCTCATTATTTCTCCCAATCAAGCGCGCAAGATGCAATGCGCCGCTCAAGTTTGCCGGGCCTCCACCGACGAAAACTACATCCATTTCAAGCGTTTCACGTTCCATTCCATTGATCCTTCGCCAAGATTTTCTGTCAGAAATGAATCACTGTTCAGTTGTGCGAGTATAGCAAATGCCGCACATTAGGGTCTCGCGTTCTTTCCGCCCCTTTCAGGGCGGGTCATCCATGACCTAACCCAGGGGCTGCGCGCAAAGCCGCTTGCCGCTTGCTACCTTCTGCCCGCGCCTCCGGCGCTGGTTGAATCGTCTCCATTCGTCCATCATCATGCACGCCTGTACAATGACGCTTGAAACTCAGACTCCAGATTGCAGTCAGTAGTGCACGCCACAAAAAGAGGTGGGTATGTCAGAACATAAACACACAAACCGATTGATTAGCGAAACCAGCCCCTATCTCTTGCAGCACGCCCATAATCCCGTGGATTGGTATCCCTGGGGTGATGAAGCTTTCGCGGCAGCCCGCGGCGAAAATAGGCCAATCCTTCTGAGCATAGGATATTCAGCCTGTCACTGGTGTCACGTTATGGAGCACGAGTCATTCGAAAACGAGGAGATTGCCCGGCTCATGAACGAGAACTTTGTCAGTATTAAAGTTGATCGCGAAGAGCGTCCAGACCTGGATCAGATCTACATGAACGCTGTTCAGATGATGACCCATCACGGCGGCTGGCCGATGACCGTCTTTCTCACTTCTGAAGGTGTTCCGTTCTATGGCGGAACCTATTTTCCTCCGGAAGATCGACACAACATGCCAGGATTTCCGCGTGTGCTAATTAGCATGGCGGAGGCCTACCGGGACCGACCGGAGGATATCAAGCAAACCGGCGCCTCGCTTCTTGCCGAACTAAATCGCTTAAGTCTGGCACGTGAATCAAATGAACCGCTAACACAGGCACTGCTGGACCAGGCCTTTAGAGGGATGGTTAAGAACTATGACGCGGTTAACGGCGGCTTTGGCGGCGCTCCAAAATTTCCGCCGGCCATGAGCTTAGAGTTTCTGCTGCGCGTTTATCACCGCACCGGAAGCCAGGAAGCCTTGGACGTTGTCGATCACACGCTCCGTAAGATGGCCGACGGCGGAATCTACGATCAGCTGGGCGGCGGGTTCCACCGCTACTCAACGGACGCGAAATGGCTGGTCCCGCATTTCGAGAAGATGCTTTACGACAATGCACTCCTTTCCCGAGTCTATCTACACTACTACCAGCTAACCCGTGACGAGTCGGCGCGCTGGATCGCCGAAGGGATCCTTGATTACGTCGTGCGGGAGATGACGGATGCCGGCGGCGGATTCTACTCAACACAGGACGCCGATTCCGAAGGAGAGGAGGGGAAGTTTTTCGTATGGAGTCCCAACGAAGTTGCGTCTGTCCTGGATAATCAGGACGCAGCACTCCTCTCGGCTTATTACGATGTCACCGCGGGGGGAAACTTCGAAGGTAAGAACATTCTCAACGTCACTCGGCCCCTCGAAGACGTGGCCGTTGAGGCGAGAGTTACCCCTGAGCACCTTCAGCAATCATTAGAGCGTTCCCGGCGCAAACTCTTTGAGCTACGTGAGAACCGTGTGAAACCTGATCGGGATGAAAAGATTCTGACTGCCTGGAACGGAATGATGCTGGCGAGCTTTGCCGAAGCTGCGGCGATTCTGGACCGGGTGGATTATTTAGAAATTGCCCGACGCAATGCCCGGTTCGTCCTCGACAATTTGCGTCGTGATGACCTGCTCCTAAGAACTTACAAAGATGCCACTGCGAAGCTGAATGCTTATCTTGAAGACTACGCATTCCTCAGCGACGGACTCCTCACTCTCTACGAGGCTACCGGAGAACTTAGATGGTTTGAGGCGACTCTTTCTATAACTGACAAGATGATTGAGGAATTCTGGGATGATCAAAACGGGGGGTTCTTCTACACCGGCAGAAGTCACGAGAACCTGATTGTCCGTTCAAAGGATTACTTTGATAACGCCACTCCTTCAGGGAATTCCGTCGCAGCCGAAGTGCTGCTACGCCTCGCCGCCTTAACAGATAACAACGACTACCGAAGAAGAGCGGTGGCCATCCTACGCCTTATCGCCGAGTCCTTGCGGCGATATCCATCTGGTTTTGGACGGGCCCTGTGCGCTCTCGACTTTTATCTGGGGACGCCTAAAGAGATTGTAATCGTTGGCGATCCAGAATCACCCAAAACCCGGCTTTTGCTTAGAGAGGTTTGGAAACCTTATCTGCCCAACAAGGTAGTGGCCCAGGCGGCTCATGGAGACAGTCGAAGCACTGAAGTGATTCCGCTCCTACGCGACCGCGGATTACTCAATAACAGTCCGACTGCCTATGTTTGCGAGCATTTCACTTGCAGCGAGCCTGTCGCGGACGCTGAAAAGCTCGCGTCTCAATTTGCGCAGCAGCGACCCGCTTCAGGCGTAACGGGTTAACGGAGGCACCCTCCCCCCGAAGTCCCTCGTTAAGCCCTTTCACCGCAGTAGTGGGAGCCCCCCGCGCGCAACGGATC
>JBGTLM010000147.1:0-3265 GCA_041744135.1 Pyrinomonadaceae bacterium | reverse complement strand
GTTGTTTACGCAATCTGTTGCCGAAGAGATCATGCATCTTCGCGAAGCCGCACTGCGTTTGGTGGAAGCACAAGGCGGCCTCGCACTCGACGTCACCGCCGCCGCGCTAGCACCTGCCCTGCTCGAAAAATACTTGCAAGTGAAGGAAAGGGGCCTGCTTTAGAGCCGGAGAGAGGGGGTAAAAGGGTAATGGGTAAATGGGTAAAAGAACCGGTACCTTTTTATGCCTTCTAGTTCTAGTTACCTTGCTGGGACTTGAGTTTCCCTGATGGCTTTTATCTGGTTGAAGAGATAAGCGCTAAGCGTTGTCGCATCTCTCCTTAACTCATCATGTACAGGGCGGTCCAGATAGCCCACCTCCAGTCCGACCCTAATTAAGCTCCTGACCTCACCGGCTGATCCCTTCGCGATATTGAGAAATAGTAGATACTCCTTACGTGATGCTCGCTCGAATCCTTCGGCGATATTTGTCGGTATTGAGACCGACGCTCGACGAAGCTGGTCCTTCAGGCCAAAATCCCTCTGCAAAGCGCCCGAAGCGGTCAAGAGGTAGATTTTCTTGACGAACTCAATCCCTTTTTGCCATACCCTCAGATCTTCAAAGCTACGAACAGAATTCTTTTTCTTCATGGTTTCATCGTCCTTTCCGTGGTTAGTGAGGTTGTGAGGCCACCGTCCAGCTCTTTTTACCCATTTACCCTTTTACCCATTCCCTTTTCCCCTGTTCCCCTTTTTCCGCCGTCTCCTCGCGGCCGGCCAACAGCAAATACGAATAAAGCGCAATGCCGGTGGTGGCGGCGATGCTGAATTTTATCTTCGAATCAATCGGCTCCGGAGAGATGAACCCTTCGATCACTCCGGCCAGGACCAGGAGTACCGCCACACCCGTCATCAGACGAATCGCGTCCTTCCCGCGTACCTTGAGTGCATCAGCTCGCGAGAGATCGCCAGGCATGGTAATCGCGCTGCCAATCAAAAGCCCGGCGCCGCCGGCCATGAAGATGCAGGAGAGTTCAACTACCCCGTGACCCGCCATGAACGTTGCGAGGTCATGTCCAAAACCGGCGCGATATGTGAGCGCCAGGACCGACCCGATGTTTGCTCCGTTGTATGCGAGGAAGAACAACGTGCCAACGCCAAACATCGCTCCGAACGCAAAGGTGTAGATGGTCACCTGAATGTTGTTCGTCATTATCCGGCTGGCGCCAACCTGGTTCGCCTGATTCAGATCTTTCCACCAATGCGTCTTCGTTTCAATATAAAGTTCGCGGAACGCGGGGGGCACGCCCATTAGTTCCGAAAATTCAGGATCGCGGTGACTGCCTACAAAACCTATCAGACCAAACACCAGAAAAACGGCGAACGAAAGTGCGGTGTAGCGCCAAGTGCGCCGAAAGGTGCGCGGAAGCTCGCGGGCGAAGAAAACTCGGATGCGCTCTCCTCCTTGAGCGTCAGCCCGGTAGATGCGGCCATGCGCTCGAATCACAAGGCTGTTCAGATAATTAATCAGGCGCGGATCGCGCGACTCAGCGCGTGCGATGGCCAGGTCAGACGCGGCGCGGCGATAGATGCGACCCAGCTCGCGCACTTCTTCTCGGTGCAAGCGTTTTAGAGAAGTCCGATCAAGCCGGGCCAGCAGCTCCTCGAGACGTTGCCAGGCATTCTTGCGGTTATTGATGAATGGGCTAGACATTTATGCCATTGCCGATTGCCGATTTCCAATTGCCAATTCTTCCATTTCCGATTGCCAATTGCCGATTGCCAACTGCCAATTGCCAATTGTGTGATTGGCGAGCAGCATATTACCTCGATCAGAGTAGCAAAGGATTGTTGAAGATCGTAAATTGGCAATCGGCATTTCGAATTTGGCAATGAAACCATAAACCCTTTGTCAGACGAGCATTCACAAATCGGCAATCGGCAATCGGCAATTGGCAATGCTTTAGTTGAGTGTGTGCCTAATTTCAGCGAAGGTCGCGAGATTGAAATAGTCGAGCGACTCGCCGCCGCTATCATGGGGGTTGAGACCGCGTGTGTCCTGGACACCCACATGGATCCGGATCACAACCGCTCTGTGATTACCTTCGTGGCGGCGCCGGAGATGGTTGTGGAGGCTGCGGTTCGGGTCGTGGCTCTGGCAGCTGAGTTGATCGATATACGGCAACACACAGGACAGCATCCGCGGCTGGGTGCTACTGATGTACTGCCCTTTGTCCCCGTTCGCGGAGTGACTCTTGACGATTGTGTGAAGCTGGCCCATCAGGCGGGCGACCGGATCGCTCGAGAACTTCGCATTCCCGTATTTTTTTATGAGCGAGCGGCCCTGAAACAAGATCGCGTAAACCTGGAAGATGTGCGCCGGGGCGCGCTCGAGTTGCTGCGCGAGCAGATAGCGCACGAACCCTCTCGCACGCCCGATGTCGGCCCATTAAGCGTACATGAAACGGCGGGCGCAATCGCCGTGGGCGCCCGACCGTTTCTCATCGCTTTCAACGTCAATATTCGCACTTCCGATCCGGCCATCGCCCGCCAGATCGCCCGCTCAGTGAGGGCCCGACATGGAGGGCTTCCTTTTTTGAAGGCCCTGGGATTTGAGTTAAGCACGCGAAGACTGATGCAGGTTTCAATGAATCTGGTGAATTATAGAGAGACCGGGATGCGTCAAGCCTACGAGGCCGTACGTCGTGAAGCTGACAAATTTGGAGTTGAGATAGCGAGCACCGAGATTGTCGGGCTGGTGCCGGAAAATGCTCTCGACACCACAGCAGAGTATTTTCAGAGGCTGGAGAATTTCACGACGGACAAGATCCTGGAGTCGCGCATGCGGTCGTGTGAATAACGACAGGCATTGACGCCAGTTGACGGTTGTGCAATCCGCGTCGCGGAAGCCCTGCGAGATTCGCTAGGAAAGCAATTAGCCGCGGATTTTCGCGGATCACGCGGATCAGAACTAAACAAGGCTTTGAATTGGAACTCCACAAGAGTCCGTCAAGTCAGCTCGGTTAATAGTCATCAGGTCCTTTTCAGATCCGAGTTTTCTGCGTAAATCCGCGGCTAAATTTTAAGGGATCCGAGCTTGATCATCGCCGCGCGCAATCGCACATGCTCTTGCATCAACTTCAGATACCTTGCTTCGTCCGCGACTGCCTTCGCGCGAATGATTGGTACCAATGCTTGCCTCTCGCTATCACTCCAGCGATTCAGATTGGGAATGAGGTCAATCACTACCGCGAAATCGCTCAACGATGAAAGCTCAACTTCGCTC
>JBGTLM010000146.1:0-22968 GCA_041744135.1 Pyrinomonadaceae bacterium | reverse complement strand
CCCAGATCACCGATCGTGATCACATCGAACTGACCGTCAGCCAACTTTGCCTGGGGCGCGATCTTCATGCCGCCGCCAAAAAAGCGCGCGTTGGCAATACACAGATTCGCCACTGTCAGGTGTCTCTCATGTGTGTCGTCCAGCTGCACCACTACTCTGATGGCGGAAGACTGGACGGCTGTCTGCAACATCGAGACCCCGAAGGAAAGCCGGCCCCTGAGCCACTTAGGCGCATTGGCTGGAAGCCACTGCGGGCCGCCCTCCCTGACAAGCTCGATCACGTCCGCGCTCATCCCGAACGACGCCACGCCCAGAAAGTAGCGCGCGTCATTCTCGCCGTCCTTTTTGGTGAATGTTACCCGCCCGACATCAATCAGCCGCGTTACACCCTCGCGCAGTATGCGGGCGGCATCGCGCGGACGAGTGGGTATCTCAACCGTCTTGCGAAAATCGCCGCCGGTGCCGCTGGGTAAAATTCCAAGTTCCGCATCCTTGCCCGAAGCCAGTATTCCGTTGGCCACTTCCGAGATGGTACCATCGCCGCCACAGGCAATAATCAGCTTGGTGCCTTTGCGGGCAGCCTCGGCGGCGAGGTCAGTTCCCTCACCGGATCGGCGGGTGAATACACAATTGAATGCACCGAAATGAGTGCGCAGATCGCTGGCGATACTGGGCCATTCTTCACGTGTCGTGCCTCCACCAGATTCAGGGTTGATAATGACTAAGGGAAGGCCCATGGTTGGTCGAAGAGTGATATGTGGTCGTTCTTGTCAGAACGGCGAGCAGTAGCGACCCGGTCTGATTCCGCTCCGGCTCTTAGCGACCCTGTCAGAACGACTAGCAGAGCGGGTCCACTTTCTGATGTCAGTTGCTGTCAATTGTTTCCCGGTCGCACAGAGGACCGAGTCTACTGTAATTTCATCGTCAACTCACTTTACACATTCGTAGCAGTCAACGCGGCGACAAAATTATCATTAAGCCTGTGATGACCGCCACTGCCACCGAAAGGACCGCCACTAGAAGCGCCCAGCCTGAATAGCCCAGACGACACGGTATCAAGAAGCGCGCGGAGAGGCTTCTACTTTTGCGTAGATGGCGCGATCCTGCTCACCGAGGTCAGCGATCTTCTGCATCACAACTTCCGAAATCTCTTTGTAGGTGCGCATGTGATCTTTCTTAGCAACGTAGTCTGTAAAAGGAATCGGGGGCCCAAAGTGAATCCGAATCTTGGGGCCTCCGGTCCAGTTCCCCAACATCTGCCGCGGAAGATCATTGCTGAGACCGGCAACGAAGACCGGAATCACTTGTGGCGAAGCGTCTTTAATGAGTTTTCCGATGCCCGGTTGCGCGGGTAAATACGAGTACGGGTCAGCGCCCTTGTACCGCGTCCCTTCCGGGTGGAAACCAATGACATTCCCTGGGCCATTTCGGCAGAGCTCCGTTAGCAGCCGAAACGAAAACTTGTCAAAAGCGCGCTTCTCCCGAAGCGGCTTTTCTCCGGAAGCGAAAAATGGCGGGTACATCGACCACCATCCCATCACCAGGTTCACCAAGAGGCCCAGTGGCGATTGATAAAAGAACCGGCCACGCACCGGGAAGAAAAGTTGTTTACGCCAACTCGTTTGCCGAAAGAGCACGGTTGATACCGTGTACATGTCGAAGAACGAACGATGATTGGCTACCAGCAGGATGGGACGCTCGCATGAGGCGGTCTCGACGTGCTCTAGACCGTAGACCCGCATGAGATTGTAAGTTGAAAAATGAATCCAACCTGCGCCCAAGACTCTCTGGCACCAGGTCCAGAAACGTTTCCAGCGGCCCTGATTCATTCTCTTTACCAGTCGAAAAGCAAACCGCTCAAACCAATTCAAGACGGCAAGTTCATCAGGATTGGGTCCAACGTCCAACGTCCAAGGTCCAATGTCCGTCTGGCCCACATAGCCAAATGGCCGGGGGCTACCTTGCCGCTCAGGACTTTGGACTTTGGACATTGGACGTTGGACTTGCTTTGGACGTTGAACGTTGGACTTGCTTTAGTCGATTGAAAAATACTTCGCTTCCGGATGGTGGACAATTATTGCGGAGGTTGATTGCTCGGGGTCGAGTTGAAACTCTTCGGTCAACTCAACATCGATACGCGAGGGGTCAAGCAGCTCAAACAACTTGGCCTGGTCTTCCAGGTTCGGACACGCCGGATAACCGAAGCTAAAGCGCGAACCTTGATAGGCCTGATGAAATAGCTTGGCAACTTCGGGAGCATCTGCGCCGGCAATGCCGAGCTCCTCACGAAATCGTTTGTGCCACAACTCGGCGAGCGCTTCGGCGCTTTCGACACTGAGACCGTGAAAATAGAGATAGTCAGCGTAGTTGTCAGACTTAAACAGCTCGTGCGCGTATTCGCTGGCCCGGCGGCCCACCGTCACCAGGTGGAAGCCCACCACATCCGTCCGGCCTAAATCTCTCGAGGCAAAGAAGTCGGTAAGGCATAGATGTTTGCCTGCGGGCTGACGTGGGAAAGTAAATCGCAGCCGTTCGGTTTTTTCGTCCTCGTGGTAAATAATCAGATCATTTCCCACCGACTGACAGGGGAAATAGCCGTAGACAACCCGCGGTACGAGAAGACCCTCGCTCTTGATGCGCTCTTTTAGTTCTTCGTAAATCGGCCGCACCGTTTCACGAACAAAGGCCTGATATTCATTCAGGGGTCTGCGCCCTTGCTTGAACTGCCATTGCCCTTTGAAGAGCGCGGTTTCATTGACGAAAGCAAACACATCATCGAGCGGAATGTCCTCGACCACTCGTGAACCACGAAAAGGCGCTTTCGGCAGCTCTACCTCGGTACTAACTGCTGACCGTGTGGTGTGCGTGCTGTCGCCCGCAGTCTTTGTCGAGCCTCGCGGCGTCAGGGGTTTGCGAATACCCAACTTCGCTTCCTCACCGACCAGATCTTCAACATCCTCGACAGACTCCACGTCGCTGCTGCTTCCCTGCTCACCCTCTCCGGTCGACAGCAGCTGGCCGTTTCCGCTCGCTAACACCCGGTCGCTACGGCTCGCGGTTCTGACAGAAAGCTTGTCCATGGTGTGCAGGCCGGCGAAAGCGTCCCGCGCGTAAAAGAGTTGGCCCTTATAGAGTGATTTTAGATCGTCATCAACATAACGGCGCGTCAACGCTGCACCGCCGAGCACCACTGGCACAGTAATGCCACGCTCGTTCATGAGCTCGAGATTTTCTTTCATTATTAGGGTTGATTTTACGAGCAGCCCGCTCATCCCGATCGCGTCAGCCTGGTGCTCTTCGTACGACAGCAGGATATTCTCAATTGTTTGCTTGATGCCAAGATTAATCACCTTGTAGCCGTTGTTGGTCAGGATGATATCGACCAGGTTCTTACCAATGTCATGAACGTCGCCTTTGACGGTCGCCAGCACCATCGTTCCCTTTGCCGTTGCGCCGCCCTTCTTTTCCATGAAGGGCTCGAGAAAGCGGACCGCCGCTTTCATCGCTTCAGCTGATTGCAACACGAACGGCAACTGCATCTGCCCACTGCCAAAGAGTTCGCCGACCACCTTCATACCTTCAAGCAGGATATTGTTGATGATGTCAAGTGCGGGATGCTTTTCGAGCGCGGTTTTCAACTCGCCTTCGAGTCCGATTTTCTCGCCATCGATGATGTGGTTTTTCAATCGCTCTTCGACCGTCTCGCCCTTGCTGGCCTTCTTAGCGCTCTTGGCTTTGACGCCTTCAAACAGCGTGGTGAATTTGATCAGCGGGTCGTAAGTGCAGACATCTCCCTCAAACTTACGTTGATCGTAGATCAGTTCGCGCGCAACTTTGAGCTCCTGTTCTCCAATACGATTCAACGGCTCTATCTTGCTGGCATTCACAATAGCCGCATCCAGGCCCGCTGCCACTGCGTCGTGGAGGAAAACGGAATTCAGCACCACCCGGGAGGCCGGATTGAGCCCGAACGAAACGTTGGAGACGCCGAGAATAGTGAAACAGCCTGGGAGTTCTTGTTTGATCCGGCGAATTCCCTCGATCGTTTCGAGCGCGTTGCGACGATCCTCTTCAATTCCTGTGGAGATGGGCAGGGCCAGAGGGTCGAAGAAAATGTCCGATGCCGGCAGACCTAATTCTCCTGTGGCTTGCTCATACGCCCGTTTGGCGATCTTGAACTTTCCCTCTGCCGTGCGCGCCATTCCCTCTTCATCAATTGTTCCGATAACCACGCTGGCTCCGTAACGCTTCGCCAGGTCAATTACTTTTGTGAATCGGGGTACGCCGTCTTCATAGTTTGTGGAATTTAGGATGCTCTTACCGCCCGCGTGCTGTAGCCCAGCCTCCATCTTCTGCCATTCCGTGGAGTCAAACATAAGAGGCAGCTTGATGTTGGTAACCAATCGCGAGGCCAGTTCGTGCATATCGGCTTCGCCGTCGCGGCCTACGAAATCCACGTTAACGTCCAGCACGTGCGCGCCTTCACGTTCCTGATCTTTAGCCAACGAAACCAGGCCGTCCCAGTCTTCCGCATTTAGAAGATCGCGCATCTTCTTTGAGCCGCTGGCGTTGACGCGCTCACCTACGATCAGGAACGACGCGTCTTGTATGTAGGGCTGTTGGAAGTAGATGGAAGAGGCTGCAGGCACGAGCGCTGCGTTGCGCGCTTTCGGAGTGATGCGCTGCATAGCATCGACAACCAGCTTCAAGTGCGCAGGCGTGGTGCCGCAGCAGCCACCCACCACGTTGACACCAAAGTCGCCGGCGAAATGAATGACCTGCGCGGTAAAGGTCTCGGGGGTCTCGTCGTAGTGCATTTTGCCATCCACAATTGACGGCAGCCCAGCGTTGGGAAGAACCGAGACCGGCAAGGGCGCATTCTCGCAAAGGTAGCGAATGCTCTCGGTCATATGGCGTGGACCAGTACCGCAATTCATGCCAATCACGTCAATAGGAAAAGGCGCGAGCGCGGTTAACGCTGCGCCAATTTCCGTGCCGTTCAGCATCGTCCCAAACACTTCGATTGTCACCTGGGCGATTACTGGAAGCCGCGCGCGCTCACTTTCGAAGTGCTCAAAGATTGCCGACAACGCGGCTTTGGTTTGAAGTAAGTCCTGGCAAGTCTCAACTATCAGCAGGTCCACGCCACCGTCTATCAAACCCCGCACCTGCTCGCGATAGGCAGTCTTGAGGTCGAGGAACGTTATATGACCCAGAGTAGGAAGTTTGCGTCCCGGCCCTATTGAGCCGGCCACCCAGCGTGGATGGGCTGGAGTAGAATAATCGCCGGCCACACTCTTCGCGAGCCGTGCTGCGAGAACGTTCATCTCATAAGCTTTGTCGCCAATGTCGTACTCGGCAAAATCCACTGGCGTGCCGTTGAACGAATTGGTCTCGATGATGTCGCAACCGACTTCGAGAAAGGCGGAATGTACCTTCTGGACTGCATCAGGCCGAGTCACCAGCAGATTCTCATTACAGCCTTCGAAGCGCAGCCCCCCGAAGTCGTCCAGGGTGAGATTCTGAACTTGCAGATTGGTCCCCATCGCGCCATCGAAGACCACGATGCGTTCTTTTAATGTATCGAGAAAACTGGACATGATCAGATTGCCGATTTCCGATTGCAAATTGCCAATTTCGTTTCTTTGCGAGTACGTCTCGCCTTGAGCGTTTTCCAATCGGCAATCGGAAATTGGAAATCGGAAATGTCAAAGCCCCGCGCTAAACAACGCGGGGCTTTCCTGGAACCCTTTTTCGACTTGCCTTGCGTGGAAGACTTGCCGAGCTGTTTAGCGGATTATTTTACGTGGCCGCAAGTCGCCTTAACTCACCACGTCTGCTTACACTGAACCATTGAAACATCGCAATTCCGAGGTGTCAAGCCGTTAGGCGGGTAGTGCTCCACTAGTGTGTTGCTGGATCGGATTTGGCTGCTTGCGTGTCATGAGGGACACACCCCAACCAGCAACACACTAATGGAGCACTACCGAACCGCGGGTAGTTGGGTCAATTTGGTTGAAGGGTGTCCGATAAACTTTAGTTTGTCGCGGCGCCACGACAAGCTAAGCTTATCAGACATCAAACTGACCCACCACCGAAACGCGTAACACGCATTGGGCAGACGCGGAGCCGTCAGAGTCGAAAGTTAACAGCGCCATGGACTCTTGATTGAATAACTCAAGCATGTGTGCCGCCTGGAGTAAACATTTCAGAAATTCGATTGTCTGACGCACTAGCAATAGAAGTGGCCGTCTGCACGCCCTGCTCAAACTCTTGCCATTTGCCATTTACCATTTACCATTTACCCTCTACCATTCCCCTCATGCGGCGCGCCATCTATCCTGGTTCTTTCGACCCCGTAACCAACGGACACCTCGACATAATCGAGCGGGGCTGCAAGCTCTTTGACGAGATCATCATCTCTATTCTGATAAATCCCGAGAAGCGACCCTTCTTTAGCGTCGAGGAACGGCGCGATATTCTCGACGAGGTATTAAAGGGTATCAAGCGCGGAACTTGTGAGCTTCTCGTCGATGATTTCGAGGGATTGCTTGTTCACTACGCCCTGGCCCAAAAGGCTAATGCGATCGTTCGCGGTATTCGGGCGATTTCTGACTACGAGTATGAGCTGCAGATGGCTTTGATGAACCGCCGGCTGGAGCCAACTATTGAAACGGTATTCATGATGCCGGCGGAGAAGTATTCATACGTTAGCTCACGTCTGGTAAAAGAAGTTTTTCAACTGGGTGGTGAGCTCAAGGGGCTGGTGCCACCGCTCGTCGAAGAACGCATGAAACACAAAATGACAAACGGGTGAAGACGACCGTTGCTGCGTGGTATACTCCGCGGCGTTCCCACAATAACAACCGAGCCCCTAGTCTCAGAGGCCTTAGGCCATATGAACAACTGGAGGTGAATTATGCCAAGAGGAGATAAGGACGCCTACACCGATAAGCAGAAACGCCAAGCTGAACATATCGAAGAGGGTTACAAGAAACGCGGTGTGTCTGAAGATGAGGCTGAGGGTCGAGCGTGGGCCACGGTTAATGCCATGACTGGCGGCGGCAAGAAGAGTGGATCGGGCCGAGGCAAGAAGGTCAATAAGGCTCCGGCAAAGAAGGGCGGCAAAAAAGGTGGCCAGGCCGCTGCGGGGCGGTCCGTGGCGGCAAAGTCCGCATCTGCGAAGAAAGCCGCTAAAACACGCGCGGGGAAAAAGTAAACCGCACTCAAACGCGGCGCAGATAAACCTCGGGGCGCGCCGCCGCAGAACTATTGCGACTCATGATGACCAAACCCGCCAAGCTCTCATTTCGCGTTTCTAATAACGTCTCAAGAATGCAGCCGTCATCGACGCTGGCCGCGATGCAGGCCGCGGAAGCACTGCGTGCGGCAGGCGCAAATGTGGTGGACTTTGGCGCCGGCGAGCCGGATTTTGACACGCCCGTCCACATCAAGCGGGCAGCCGCCGAAGCAATGCGAGCCGGCGAGACGAAATACACTCCCACTGCCGGGACGCGGCAACTTCAGCAAGCAATCATCGACTTCTATGCGAGAGAATTCGGTGCAGATTACGAACGCTCGCAAGTGATGGCCACCTCCGGTGGCAAACAAGCAGTCTTTAACGCAGTTGTTAGTCTGATTAATCCCGGTGATGAGGTGTTGATGGCGAAGCCTTACTGGGTAACGTTTCCGGAGATCGTGGTCTTCGCCGGCGGGGTGCCAGTATTTATTGAGACTGAAGAAACGGAATTCCTTTTAAATGCCGATCAGATCGAGCAAGCCATCACGCCCCTCACGAGGCTCATTATTCTCAATTCGCCTAGCAATCCTTCGGGACGCGTGATTCCGCCGGCCGAGTTCAAGCGCATCATGGAACTGCTGACAGAGCGCGGGATCTACGTTATCTCGGACGAGTGCTACCTGCGCTTTGTTTACGAACCTGCTGAGGTCTTTAGCGCAGCCAGCCTGCCGATGGAACTTCGAAGCCATCTCTGCATCGCCGGCTCGTTCTCAAAAACCTACGCCATGACAGGCTGGCGCATGGGTTATGCGCTAGCCTCGCGCGAGTGGAGCCAGGCGATGCTGAAGGTTCAAAGCCACTCGACAAGCAATCCCAATTCCATTGCCCAGCGCGCCGCGGCAGAGGCTTTCAATGGACCACAAGATTCCGTGGGCGCGATGCTGGCTGAATACACAGCCCGACGCACCTGGCTTCTAGCCGCGCTGAAAGAGGTTCCCGGATTCATTTGCAACGAACCGGAAGGCGCTTTCTACGCTTTTCCTAATGCCAGCGGCTGCTTAAAAGGGGCACTACGTACTTCAGGAGAGCTTGCCCAACGGCTGCTGGACGAGGAACAGACGGTAGTCACGGACGGGGCAGGGTTTGGCTGCGAAGGATATCTGCGTATGTCTTACGCGACTTCGATGGAACAGTTGCAGGAAGGTGTCAAACGAATCAAGCGCTTTGCGGAAAAGCTGCACTAATAGGTGGCACACACTTTCAGGGAAGAAGGTTAAGGTATTCGAACAAAGACGCCAGGACGAGAGCTTATGGCTCCGGCCTGGCGTCTTTTGAATCGAAGGTATGATCACAAACTGAAATCTGTGGCATTGCCTAATACAAGTTGAAGTTATATTCCAGCTGGATGTACATCGAGACCGGGCGGCCATCCTTCGTCGCGGGTGAGAATTTGATCTGACGCGCGGCTGCAATGGCTCGCTCAGTCAGTCCGAAGGGTAGACCGTTTACCGAGCGAATGTTGGTAACCTGTCCACCCGAAGTGAATACGGCACGCAAGACAACAGTTCCTACTATCTGATTCTTTCTGGCCTCTTCGGTATATTGAGGTTCAGGCTTCGAGAGTACGCGAGCTTTTGAGCTCACCTCTTTGCCACTAAAAACCCGGTTGTAGTCAGTGCCTCCACCGCCGCCACCTGCACCGCCGCCGCCATCATTTCGATCGCCGCCACCGATATTACCACCTCGACCTGGGCCAATGCCGCCACCATCGCCGGGTCCGATACCACCGCCCCTACCGGTGCCGATACCATTCCCGCTCCCGGGCCCAGACGACGGATCAGTACTCTTTGATTTGAAATCTCCGTACGGCAACACGCGCGCGTCGGGTGGAACCAACAAAGGGTCAGCGACGACGGTTGCCGCGACGGGCAATGACGGATTCTTAATTGCAGGTGGTTTGGGATCTGGAGCAACTACCTGCGGAACTGTCAAAGACGCTTGCGGTGTTTTGCCAAACGAAGCTTCCTTCTGCTCCTGACGGCCGCCGCCACCACCCCCGCCTGCTTTCTCCTGCTTGGGCTTGCTACCCCCACCGCCACCCTTATTCAGACCCGCCGTCCCAGGATCGGGCGTCGGCTGTTCGCTCGGAATGTCTATGAGTTGATCAACTAACTGATCTTCAGTGATTGCGGCTAGCTCCGCGGCTCTCCGCGTTTGAACCCGATCTATCCAGAACACAGCCAGTAAAACCGTCATCACCACAAACAGCGCTGCCAGTACCCCGGTCGCCACATTGGGTTGAGACAGCGCGCGCCAGCCGGCCTGGCTATAACCGACAGCCATCCTTTTGCTAAAGCCAAACGGATCGCGCTTGAACTCGGGCCAAGTCAGCTCAGACTCATGGGCGACTTCTTTTAGTACTTCAACTAGCCGCTGAGTAAGACCGGCATCATCCATGAAGGTCAAGTGGAATTCGCCCTTTTCAGCAATTGCTCCGGCTGAACCCGCAGCAGCCGCAGTGTAGGCCGGCTTGCTCGCTATCACAGCCGCAGGCTCATGCGCAGCGGCGTAGGTTGGCTTGCTCGCTACCACAGCCGCAGGCTCATGCGCAGCGGCACGCGTAACGCTTTCCTCGTCCCTGGGAACGAATCCGTTGAGCGGCGTCCCATCAACAGGACAAAAACTGAACTTCTCAGCGAACTCTTCCTGACATGTGGAACAAAACTTCATAGTCACTACCTCTTTTTGGCTCTGGGGGAGCGCTACCGGCTGGGTCGCAGCATCGTCGCTTCCAAACTCCCTAAAACAACTGTTTGAGACGCGCTTATCGAGCATTCTCGAAGGTTCTGGAGCAATCCAGATCTCGAGCACCCTCTTAAGCTCGGCTTCCGAAAAGAACGGGTCTTTTGGCTCGATGCTGCTCATCTCAAGCCTGCTCCAAAGTAACAATTTCCCGACTACTATTCAAATAAGGCCACAGCGTACTTTTCAGTCTTTCGCGTGCCCGATGCAACCGGGCTTTTACCGCGCCCACGTCTGTGCCCACGATACTGGCGATCTCGCTCAGTGCTAACCCTTCATACTCGAAAAGGACCAACGCCTCCCGCTGGAGTGGTGGCAAACTGAAGACGGCTTCCTTTACCTTCAATGACAACTCCTCGTCCAACAATCTGCCTAGCGGCTGTTCTCTGACGGGAATGGGCGGCTCCTCACTAAACTCTTCAAAGGCACCCTCCCTTGCGGTGCTGCGAAAATGCTTTAGAGACAGATTTCGCGCGGCCGAGTAGAGATAGGTTTTCAACGACCCTTGCGCGGGATTAAAGTTCTCAGGGCGTTTCATCAAGCTCAAGAAGCAATCGTGGGTAATGTCTTCCGCCATCTCCATGGATCCCAACATCCTGTACGCGAAACGAAAAACGCCGGTTCGGTGCCGTTCGTATAACTCGACGAATGCTGCCTGGTCCCCGCCTCCTGCCTTTTCAAGCAAGAGTTCGTCTGTAGTTCTATCTGACAATCAAGCACTCGATCCTGTAGGAATCGCTTCCTACGTTAATTACCGCCAAAAGGCCTAAAGTTACGGACCTTCCCACAGCTTTTTTCGAATTTATGTTGAACGATAACTCAAAGACCATTCCCAACAGGAGAATTATACTACCCTTGAACTTGATTGGAGCACGCAATCTCGGGCCGGCGCCTGTAAGATCAAACTCAGGCCTTTGATGCACTTACGCGCCAAACGGTTGACGGCGAAATATCGCGCGCTTAAGATGTTTTTGCTCCCGAATCCTGTTAACCGGCAGAGATTCCGTGAAGCTCCCCGGCACGTTGTCTTCGCCACAGTCAATATCATCGCACTATATGACCCTGACCTTACCGACCATTTCATTACCAAAAGTCCTGATTATCCTGTGTCTAACAGTTCTTATCCGCGGAGTTTCCGCTCCAGGCTACGGGCAAGTGGGGGCCGAACCGGAACGGGAAAGGTTGCTCAATGGGCTGCGGTTGCTCATCCGACATCGACCCGGTGACCAGGATGTCCTTCTCAAGCTCCGGATCCATAGCGGGGCGGCTTTCGATATGACTGGTAAGGCGGGCCAGATGGCCATCCTGGGGGACATCCTGTTCCCCGAAGCCAGTACCCGTGAGTATTTCACCGAGGAAATGGGTGGGCGGCTGGACGTAGACACCGATTATGATTCGATCACCGTAACGCTGCAGGGCCGGGCGCGAGAATTTGAACGAATTGTGGAAATCCTGCGCACGGCATTAGTAACGACCCAGGTTACTCCGGAGAACGTCGCCAGAATTCGCGACGGACGCGTCAAGATAGCTAAGGAAACCAATGTTTCCCCAGCACTCTGGGCGGATCGTGCCATCGCTGCCCGGCTTTTTGGCGATTTCCCCTATGGTCGTCCCCAAACTGGATCCGCCGAGAGCCTCGGGCGAGTTGATCGAGCCGATGTGATGCACGCGCGGGAACGATTTCTTAATTCCAACAATGCCACCCTGGTAGTTTCCGGTGGCGTACCAAAAAACAGAGCGATGCGTGCGTTGCGCCAACTATTAGGTCCGTGGCGCAAGAGTGAGCAGATCATTCCGACAACCTTCCGGCAGCCGGAAGCGCCCGACGTTCGTACCTTGATAATCAATGCGCCTGCTGACCAGGGCGCTGAAGTTAGATTGGCTACGCGAGGCGTCTCGCGCTCCGATCGGGATTTCGCAACCGCAGTCATCCTGGCAATGGTCGCTCGCAAGCGCTGGGTGACGCTCTCGCCTGAACTAGGCCGCAGACCAGTGTTCGTCCGAAACGAGCCGCACGTTCTTCCCGGCATATTCGTAATGGGCGCTGCCGTTGACAGCTTGTTGGTTGGAAAGACGCTCAAGACTGCGCACGATGTCCTCCAATCTCTGGTGAGCGGGCCCGTGCCCGCTGGGGAGCTAGAAGAAGCAAAAGCCGAAGCTAGTGCTCAATTCACCAAAGAGCTGGAAAGCCCGGACGGCACTGCGCGGGCATGGCTCGACATCGACACATTTGGTCTGCCTTCGATTAGTGAACAGACGGGGGCTTTCAGCGCCGTCTCGGCCGCCGACCTTCAGCGCGTCGCTACTTCTCTCTTCGAGAAACCTCGCATTGCCACAGTCGTTATTGGAAACTCTCAGCAGCTAAAGGCTATGCTTGAGCCAAACGTAAAACTGGAATTAATGGGAGAACTCGAAAAACCACAGCCTGACAAAGCTGGAGTGAAACCAGCGACCACTATTCCAGTGAAGAAGCCGGACTAATCGCAAATCATTCGCAATCTGCTTGCAACCACATCCCCATTTCATTTCGCTTAACTGTGTCTGACATTCGACGGGCAAACGAAGAGGAACATTCTCATCGCGTCCGCGAGATGTTTGCGGCCATCGCCGGTCGATATGATCTTTTAAATCATCTGCTGTCTGGACACATTGATAAGAGCTGGCGGCGACTGGTGGCGCGCAGAGTGCGGGAAAGGATTGGTTCCACTGGCTTCATTCTCGATGTTGCCTGCGGCACCGGGGATCTTTCACTCACTCTCTCTGAAACTACCGGAGCACGAGTTGTCGGTACAGATTTTTGTCGTCCGATGCTGGAAATCGCTGCTCGGAAGATTGCGAAACGCGAACCCCATATCCCATTGGTCGAGGGTGACGCCCTGCGCCTTCCGTTTCAGGATTGCTCGTTCGAGGCAGTAACGATTGCTTTCGGTTTAAGAAATCTATCGAACGTTGAACGTGGGTTAGTGGAACTTCGCAGGGTGCTCAAGCCCGACGGCTATGTCGCGGTACTTGAGTTTTCGAAACCGGTGGTGCCGGGTTTTCGCTTCTTATTTAATGTCTACTTCACCCGAGTGCTGCCGTTCTTCGGCGGCCTAATCAGTGGATCAAAAAGCGCGTATCAATATTTGCCTGATTCGGTTACACGGTTTCCTGATCAAAAGGAACTTAGCTCCCTGATGGGTAAGGTGGGGCTTGAATCGGTTAAGTACCAGAATTTAACTGGAGGAATCGCGGCGCTGCATACGGGTAAGCGCCCAAAATAAAGTTCGAAAGATTGGTTGCAACTCACAAGTTGAATTGCAGCCAGTACAGGACGCAGTCCGAAGAAAGACCTTGTGAGCGTGCGGTTGTCGGGGCCATGCGACTCATTCCGGGTTTTGATTTCGGGCTGCGTTCTATTTTTAGTTCGTCTCACGCAATCGCCCGCGCATAAACACGCCTTCAACCGCATGAGGATGAGGCGCTGGGATGTGCCCGGCGTAATGGGCTGGAACTATTCCTACAACTACTTATCTCCGAGCAATGGCTTCCTCTGCACTATCTAGTCCAGGATCAACAGCGAAGGAGAGCACCAGAATCGGCTTATGGTTGGGGTGATTCGGTCTTTACCTATGAGCTTTTGGCAGGACAGTCGGCGGTCTTCACCGTTCCGCTAAGCCACTTCAGAAAACGGTTGGATGTACTGTGCCCTTCAACTACGCTTGGGAAGGAATCAAATAATCGGAATGGGCGTAGGGGGAGTGGTTCATCGCGTTTATTTTCTCGCTGACGATTTACCCAAACTGGCGCTTCGCAAGAAGTAATTGACCTACGACGATAGTGGCGAGTTCAGGCCCGCAGAACCCCACGTCTACTCAGCCGATTGACCCGCAACTGATCCTTCGATTATCACGAGCGACGCCGCGCAGAGTTTGGGACTCAAGGAAGGGATTGTCGTTTACGCCCTCAGCAAAGCGACCGAAGTAATAGTGATTCGCGGGCGAGGCGACGTCCCGCACCCGTCGAACAACTGAACCAACTCCAAGCTATCGCCACCTGCGGGTCGAACAAGACCTACGGACGAGTAGCCAACAGGGCGTGATGCGGAAACGCTCGCTCCTCCCGTGCTTGCGCCTCAATTCACCTTGGGCAACTCATCACGCAACCCCGTGAGAGGCCCCGGTTACGCACAGCGAACAATCATGAAGGCTGTCAAATAAAGGTTTTTCTAACGATTGTTGCGAAGCGGATTTCAGTACGGGAGAATAAAAGGAAGTTGCTTTTCATCGTGGCCGGGATCGGGCGCCCATGCTAAGCAAGAAAAAGATCAAGTCCATCTAATCTCAAGTGGAGGATACTGTGCGCCGGCCTTACACCACATCTCTATCGTAGTGTCTATGCTATTATCCCCCGGAATACCTATCTCCAACTGCACAGTTCGAGACTCGCCGGGTGCGTTTACTTTCTAAGCATAAGGTTCTTGGATCGCTCAGGCGCATTGCGATCCTTCTGCTCGTCGTCTGGACCGTCGTCTCTCTCGTCACCATACTAATCGAA
The DNA here is from genome assembly GCA_041744135.1 of Pyrinomonadaceae bacterium. Lineage (GTDB taxonomy): Bacteria > Acidobacteriota > Blastocatellia > Pyrinomonadales > Pyrinomonadaceae > PSRF01. The sequence goes on along the minus strand of JBGTLM010000146.1, from coordinate 8,390 downwards.
CTTGTTCCCGGAGACCCCGCCGTGGCGGTCTTGGGCGAACAGGCCACTCCGGAACAGTTCGAACAATTTCGTCAACGACACGGTCTGGATCGTCCGCCGTTTTTCTTTTCCCTTCCCCGCGACTCGCAGGGAAACCGGCATTTCGAGTGGCACGGGGCTGACAATCGATACACCGATTACTGGAAGGGTATCCTGCAGGGAGACATGGGTCTGTCGTTCCGAACGGACAGAAGCGTGAAGGACCTAATTCTAGAGCGCTATCCGGCTACCATCGAGCTTGCCATTGCGGCGCTACTGATCGCGATTGCTATTGCTATTCCGCTTGGGGTAGTTGCGGGCAAGAACCATGGCACTTGGCTCGACAATGTGGCATCTGTGGTCGCGTTGATCGGAATAAGTCTGCCAGGTTTTGTAATCGGTCCCATGCTCATTTACCTCTTCTCCGTGAAACTTCGATGGCTTCCCGGCTATGGCCGTGAAAACTGGGAGGACATTATTCTGCCCGCGTTCACTCTCGGCGCCGCCCTTTCAGCCATCTTGACCCGCATGGTCCGTTCTTCTGTAATTGAAGAACTCGGCGAGGACTACGTACGCACGGCCCGGGCAAAGGGCCTGAGTGAGACGCAGGTTGTTTACAAGCACGTGCTCAAAAATGGCCTGATTCCGGTGGTCACGATTCTTGGACTACAGCTTGGGATTCTGCTTGCCGGTGCAATCATCACGGAAAAGATCTTCGGGTGGCCAGGACTCGGTTTGCTGCTCGTAGAAGACGGCATCGGCAAACGCGACTACCGCGTGGTCCAGGGGTGTGTGCTGGTGATTAGCCTCACTTACATTGTTGCAAACTCACTAACGGATATGATCTATCGTTGGTTGGATCCGCGCATAAGGGTGTCATGAACTTGTGCTTTGTGCTTTGATCTTTGTGCTTGGTGCTTGATCTTTGTTTTTGAGTGCTCGTGGTCCCTGTCTGAACGGGGAGCGGTAGCGACCTGGTCTCAACTGCGAAGCGGTCAACCAGTGCGCTACGGTCGCGGGTCTGACAGAATGCGGGAGCGTAGCGACCTCTCAACTGCGAAGCGTACAACCCGGTCGCTACCGCTCGCGGTTCTGACAGAGCGCGTTTGATTCGCGAACACAGATCAAAGTACTAAGAATAAAGTACTAATTCATTATGAATCGACTGGCTATAGTTGGCTTAATCATCATTGCGATTCTGATCATCGTAGCGATCTTCGCTCCATGGATCGCGACGCACGATGTGGGCGCGACGAATCTTTCCATTCGTTACCTTCCGCCTTCAGCGGCTCATCTTTTTGGCACCGACGCCACCGGACGCGACATATTCTCCCGCGTCGTCTTTGGCGCGCGGATTTCGCTCCAGGTTGGCTTGATCGTCGTTTCCGTTTCCGCTGTGGTCGGCACGCTGCTGGGCGCCTTCGCCGGCTATTATGGCGGCTGGATCGATCGGATTGTTTCGGGCTACGTGTTCAATGTGTTTTTGGCGTTCCCGGGGCTCTTGCTGGCAATCGCTATGGTGGCGTTTCTGGGCGCGGGGTTGAATAAACTCATTCTGGCGCTCTGCATCATCGGCTGGGTCGGCTATGCGCGTTTGATACGCGGGCAGGTTTTGAAGGTGCGCGAATATGATTTTGTCCAAGCGGCTCGGGCTCTGGGTGCGAGCGATGCGCGCATACTGCTGGTCCACATTCTGCCGAACGCAATTCAACCGCTCATCGTACAAGCCAGCCTGGGCATGGCCGGCGCAGTCCTGGCTGAAGCGTCACTCTCTTTCCTGGGTCTTGGTGTTCCGCCTCCGGCGCCTTCCTGGGGAGTGATGATTGAAGAAGCTCGCGACTTGTCTACTCTTCAGGCAGCGCCCCACGCGCTGATCTTTCCCGGAGTCGTAATTGCGCTGACCGTTTTAGCCTTCAACTTCGTCGGCGACGGTCTTCGCGAATATCTCGACCCACGCCAGCGGGAGCGCTGAAGTTCTGAGCCGATGTAGTGAGTTGCGGCTTGCGACTTGAATAAGAGTTATCGATTTTCAGATAGCTCCACCGCTGCTCAGTTCAGTGGTTGCGTGACATCGCCGCCTATCGAGCAAACTTGCGAACCGCCGGTTGACCGGCGTTCACACGCGCTCGGGCCGCCGATGGTTAATACTGCGTGGATGAATTATAATTTTGTCACCGTGAAAAAGACTCCAGCGACGACACCACTTGATCCTTCGAAAATAGCGATCAACTCTGCGCAGGATAAACCAGGGGCTGAAGATGAGATTCACGCCCTCGTTCTGGTGGTTGATGATTCTATCGATAATTTGACGATGCTCAGTCTTGACCTTCAACAGAACGGGTATCGTGTGGCAACGGCTACTAACGGAGAAGAGGCAGTGAAAGTCGCAGCCATGGTCAATCCAGAACTCATCCTGATGGACCTGGCAATGCCGGGAGTAGACGGGCTGGAATCAACTCGTCAAATTCGCGAGAGTGCAGATCTGAAAGATATCCCGGTGATTGCCTTGACCGCGTTCAGTACGGATGGGTTTCGTCGCGCCGCCCATCAAACCGGCTTCGACGGTTACTTGACCAAGCCTGTTGATTTTACTCGTCTGCACGACTTGATGGGGAGATTGATAGGTTTGTACAGGAGCTCGCGTACCGCTCAGAAGTCCTCTTGAAATTTCGCAATTTGTTGCAAACCACTCGGTTTGACGATGCTCTCTCGGGCTGGCCACCCTCGCTGTTTTACCAGTTGATCGCGCCCGGAAATCTTTGATGACGATCGGCGTAGCTGAAAGCATTCTCGACCTCGTAGGCCATACTCCCCTGCTTCACCTTTCTCGCTTCGCCAAACCTCCTCTGGCGGATATCTATGCCAAGCTCGAGTGCTTTAATCCTGGCGGTTCGGTGAAAGACCGCGCCGCGCTGGGAATGATTCTGGATGCCGAACAGAAGGGCAAACTTCGGCCTGGCTCGACGATCATTGAACCGACTGCGGGCAATACTGGGATTGGACTGGCCCTGATCGGCGTGGCCCGCGGTTATCGTGTTATCCTCTGCGTTCCCGAAGGCTACGCGGAGGAAAAGACGAAGTTAATGGAGGCGTTGGGCGGCGAGATCGAACGCATATCGCAGGAGGCTGGAATAAAGGGTGCGATTGCGCGGGCCCACGAACTCGCTGATGGAATCGCAGACAGCTTTGTGCCCCAGCAATTTGAAAATCAGGCGAACCCAAACTTTCATGAGGCGACTACAGCACATGAGATCATCGAGCAAATGCAGGGGCGCATCGACGCCGTCGTGATTGGGGCGGGTACGTCGGGAACTTTTGTCGGAGTCTCACGGGCCGTCAAGAAAATTAACCCGCACGTTTTATGTGTGCTTGTAGAACCGGAGGGATCAATCTATGGTGGTCATCCGCCCGGACCCAAGAAGATAGAAGGCATCGGCCAAAAGGACTTTATTCCCAAGATTTTTGACGCCAGCCTTGCGGATGAAATCATGATGGTGATGGACGATGACGCTGGGGCCGCAGTTCGCCGGCTCGCCCGCACTGAAGGACTCCTGGGTGGCTGGTCATCGGGCGCGGCGGCAGCCGGAGCTTACCGGCTCGCGCAACGGTTGGGCCAGGGGAAAAGAATCGTTACTGTGTTTCCGGATAACGCCGAGCGCTACCTAAGCCAGGGAATCTTTGACCCGTGAATCGTGGCCTGTCAGAACCGGGAGCGGTAGCGACCGGGTCGCCGCCTGTCAGAGCGCCGAGTGGATTTTCGCAGTTGAACCCGGTCCCAGTTACCGAAGAAATAGCGCGCTGGCAGTTGATTCTGTTCGTTGAATGATGTCTTTCCCTCTGGCAATCCTAGCCGGCAACGTCGTTGAGACCAGGTCGCTAACGCTTCCCGTTCTGACGGAGGGGATGCTGACAGATCTTTCACCATTTACGATTTACGATTGGCGATTAACGACTATGGGCTTCGCAACAATAGCAATTCATTCCGGACAGGAACCCGATTCGGCCACCGGCTCGGTAACCGTTCCCATATACCAAACTTCAACCTACGCGCAGGATGGTCTGGGCAAGAATAAAGGCTACGAGTACGCGCGCACCCAGAACCCTACGCGCAGCGCGCTGGAGCGAAACCTTGCGGCGCTCGAGGGCGCGCGATTTGGTTTTGCTTTTGCCTCGGGCATGGCCGCCATCGATGCCACCCTTCGTCTGGTGAAAGCGGGGGAGCATGTAGTGGTTTCCGATAATACCTACGGCGGAACATCCCGGCTATTCACCCGCGTGCTGGCAAACTACAACATCGAGTTTTCCTTTGTTGACACCTCAGACGCTCTCAACGTCGAAGCTGCGATCAAGTCAAACACAAAGATGGTTTTCATCGAGACGCCTACTAATCCGGTGATGATCGTTACCGATTTGCGCGAGGTTTGCGAGATCGCACACCGGGCGGGCGCTCGCGTGGTTTGCGACAATACATTCATGTCCCCTTACCTACAGCGTCCACTCGATTTCGGGGTTGATATCGTGGTCCATTCGACGACGAAGTACTTGAACGGCCACTCAGACGGGGTTGGTGGCATAGTCGTGCTCAACAACGAAGACGATGCTGCGTGGATCGGCTTCATCCAGAACAGCGCCGGGGCGATTCTATCGCCGTTCGACTCCTGGTTGGTAATGCGGGGCACGAAAACACTGGCGCTGCGGATGGAACAGCATGACAAGACAGGCCGCGCCGTGGCCGCTTTCCTGGAGGAGCACCCAAAAGTAAAAAAAGTATACTATCCCGGGTCTGCGTCTCATCCCCAACATGCCTTGGCTAGACGCCAGCAAAAAGGTTTTGGCGGCATGGTGGCGTTCGAGGTTGGGTCGCTCGACGCGGCCCGGAAGGTGCTGGAATCAGTTAACCTTTGTACGCTGGCCGAGAGTCTCGGGGGAGTCGAGACTTTGATCTCGCATCCAGCCACCATGACTCACGCCTCGGTGGCTGCTGAAAAACGAGAACAGCTTGGGATCACAGATGGGCTGGTGCGTATTTCGGTTGGTCTTGAAGACACCGATGACATAATCGCGGATCTCGATCAAGCGTTAAAGCAAATATAATCATTAGGAAAGTGACAGTTAAGCTGTGAAAGGTTAAAATCCAGACTGTAGAGATCATCCTCTGCTCCCCTTATGATCGTAAAGCTTCACGCAAAATCAGACGTTGGCCGCGTCCGCCGCGGAAATGAAGACAATTTTCTCGTGCTGGATCTATCCAGCCAGAAAACCTGGACCGGTTCGGACGGGTTGGAGGCACCTGAGGAACTCAAGAAACTTGACCTCGGCGAACAGGGTTTGGTGCTAGTGGTTTCGGACGGTATGGGCGGTGCCCTTGCCGGTGACGTGGCCAGCCGCATGGCAGTTGATTCTGTGCGGGAAATGCTAATGGGAAGCGACTCTGAAAACGGTTGTGATCCGGAGCTCCCCCTCGTCGATTGCCTCAAGAACGCAACTGTCTATGCCAATCTGGCGATTCACCTCCGAAGTCAGGAAGACTCGCGCTGCGCGGGCATGGGAGCAACCTTCACGGGAGCCGCAGTTAAGGGCGACATGTTGGATCTGGTCCAGGTTGGCGACAGCCGCGGTTATATGATCCGCAAGGAGCAGATTCGCCTGGCGACCAAGGATCAATCCCTGGTGCAACAACTGGTGGACGTCGGGCAGATCAGCGAAGCCGAAGCTGAAACGCACATGTTTCGCAATGTGATCCTGCAAGCGCTGGGTGCTCAGAACGACGTCACTCCGGTCACCGGCAAGATTCGTCTGCGGCGCGGAGATACCTTGTTGCTATGTAGCGATGGATTGTCCGGAAAGCTGCGGTCGGAGGACATTCAGAATATACTTGCCAGCAACCCCGAACTGGATGCTGCGTGCGACGAGTTGATTGCGGAAGCCAATAACCGTGGGGGAGAGGACAACATCACGGTTGTGCTGGCGCGTTTTCTAGGGGACGACCTGGAAGAACCCGCCAATGATCGCGTCACCGTCGAACTCCCGCAATTGGAAGAAGACAAGACCCTCGACGACAACTATGAAGCGGACACTGAGCCGCAGTAAGCAGGTAGACTCACTGCACTGGGGTCTACGTTTTCTGTTTGACAGCAAGCGGATTCTCAACAGACTTCGCGAGTGATAGCGGATCACAGTTTTCAAAGCAAAGGTGGCAAAGACGCAGAGATGAGCACTCAAAATGTCGGCATTCAACTCCCTGGATTCATTGATGTCATATCTCGGCTTTCTTTGCGTCTTTGCTCCCTTTTCGTCTTTGCGCGAAAACTACAGATAAATCTCCTTACCGTTTAATCGTCCTAATCACCTGCGTTTACTCTGTTATGGATTTCTGCCTCCAGTCTGAACCCTCTGCAATCCGCCGCACGTAAATCGATGCTCCCTCGATGCTCTCGATGCGCACCCGCTCCCCGGCTTCAAGCGGTGATTCACCATCAGCAGGATAAGCGGTCCAGGTGGAACCAAAGACCTTAACCGCGCCTTCGTTTAGTGCCCCCTTGCTCGATGAGACCACCGTGCCGATTTTTCCCGGCAATGCATCCATACCCATGCGCAGCTCATCGCCGGGCTTTTGACGAGTAAAGTAGTTTACGAAGATTGTTCGTGAGGCAACGGTGAGACCGATCGACACTATCGCGAAGATCAAAAACTGCAGCGCCACGCTATCTATACCTATCAAACCCGCAAATGCGGCCGCCAGAGCGCCAATCCCAAACCAAAGCAGTACAAACCCGGTCGTGTAGACCTCGGTTACAATGAGAGCCAGGCCGAGCACGCACCAGAGGATCCAGATCCAATCGCTCATCTCTAATTGCGCTCCAGGAGTTCGGTAGTATTCTCTGTCACACTCGATACCTTTACGAATCGCGATGTATCTGCTGGCCGCAATGCCGAAACTTTACGAGGCAAATCCAATTCACGCCAATCTCTCTCCTGTTTTCGTCGCCTCCGTAACTAAGCGCAAAGAGGAAGCTGATTGTCCGGTAAACGGTGCTACAGTACATCGCGTACTTCAGCCTTTGAATAGATTCTTCACCACAAACCAGATGTTGGCCGGACGTTCAGCCAGACGTCTCATGAAGTAAGGATACCAGTGTTTTCCATAGGGCACATAGACCCTCATGTTGTAGCCATCATCGGCAAGCTGATGCTGAAGATCGCGGCGGACACCGTAGAGCATCTGAAACTCAAAGGCTTCTTTGCCGATTCCCTCGCGCCCGGCAAACTCAACTGTAGCGTTAATCATTTTTGGATCGTGAGTGGCAATGCCGTGATAGACGCCGCTGGAAAGCAATAGTTGCATGACGCGGATGTAGTTTTCATCAGTGTCTTTCTTGTCCGGAAAAGCCACTTCCGGGGGTTCGTTATAAGCACCTTTGCAGATCCGGATCCGAGCGCGAACCTTCAATAACTCCTGAGCATCCGCGTAGGTGCGTCTCAGATAAGACTGCAAAACGATACCGACGTCATTCAAACCAAACTCACTTCGCAGGCGCTTGAAAATATCTATGGTCACCTGGGTGACCGCCGAGCTTTCCATGTCGACCCTGATAAAATTGCCCCGCCGTGCAGCATCCGCAACCACCACGCGCGCGTTCGTGTAGGCCCGCTCCGGATCTAGTTCGAGTCCAAACTGGGTAAGCTTGATTGACGCGTTTGAGTTGATACCGGTTGTTTCAATCTGACCAAGGATTCCGAGATACTCTGCTACCTCTTTTTCCGCCTCTTCGGCATTAGCCACTGATTCGTTAAGGTGATCGAAGGAGGCGCTGCACCCAGCAGCATTGAGTTCGCGAATGGCCGCGACCGCTTCTTCAGTTGTCTCCCCTGCCACGAAGCGGGTGGTCATTTTCTGAAAGGGCTTAAAGTGGGCCGCAAACTCCTTGAGTCCTTCGTGACGCGAAAGATAAATTAGGGCGCTTCTGGTTAGCATCTCAGCTGGACCATTAATCCTTTAACGAATATTAGTTATAAAATCCGGGGAATGGCCTGGACCGCCTGGCTTGTAGCGTATGGTATTCTTAACGATTGCATGTGGGAGTCAGCACCCCGTGAAGCGCTGCCCGTGCGGGGCCCCGCCGTGGGAGTACTGCTTCAAACAAGTCGAAGTTTTCACAGCTAAACGCCAGAGGTCGGATGGTATGCGCCTGAAGCTGGTACTGATCGCCTCGCTCGTCTCAGCAATTGTAGGTTCGGGCGCTTCAATCGCTATCATCCTGGGGAAGTTTTCTTCGCTCGAAGGACTTTCCGCCCCGGACCTTTTGGTCGCTTCGACATTCATTCTTCCGGTAGCCGCTGTGGTGGTGGCCGCTAGCTTTGTGTATCGACAC
>JBGTLM010000145.1:0-19330 GCA_041744135.1 Pyrinomonadaceae bacterium | reverse complement strand
GACAGCAGCACACTCTCGACCAGTAGTTGTCTGATGATCCTGGCTCGCGTGGCGCCGAGTGCCGCTCGCACCGCAAACTCTTTCCGTCGAGTGGCCGCCTGCGCTAAAAGCAGGTTTGCGACGTTGGCACAGGCAATTAGCAGGACCAGACCAACGGCGCCGAAAAGAATCAAAAGCGCGGGGGTCACATTCCCCGTAGTGCTTTCTTGCAACGAAACTACATTCACCCGATTAGCGCCGGCGTTCGCGACCGGGTGTTCGCGCGCCAGTTGCTGCGCGATTGCGTTCATCTCACCGCGTGCTTGTTCGACGCTCACGCCGGGCTTAAGCCGGCCGATGACGTTCCCCGCAGTACGCACATCTCTCTCATTCCAGTACTGCGGAGCGATGGGCAGCCATAGTGGGGGCGGTCCCTGGTGTGCGAAGGTTTGCGGCATCACCCCAATCACCGTGTAGGCTCGATCGTCGAGCGTGATCGCTTTGCCCACGATGCCTTTGGCGCCCGCGAACCGGCTCTGCCAGAAACCATGGCTTAGCACGGTCACGGGATTGGCGCCGGGCTGGTCGTCGTCGGCGGTAAATGCGCGTCCCATGACTGGAGTCACGCGCATCACTTTGAAATAATCGGCCGTCACCATGCGCGCGTTCAGGTTTAGTGGTTGATCGGCGCCGGTAAGCGTCACGGACCAGCCGCGAAATGTGGACATCGCTTCGAAGCTCTGGCTTCGCTCGCGCCAATCGACAAAGTTCGGGTAAGACAGCCAGCGATTGGCGACCTCGGCGCCGGACTCGTTCATCCAAACAAGTCGCTCCGGTTCCGCGTAAGGCAATGGCCTTAAAAGTACGCCATTGATCACGCTGAACATCGCCGTGTTCGCGCCGATGCCCAGCGCAAGTGTAACGATTGCGAGTACCGTAAGACTGCGTTGTTTCAGCAAGCTGCGCGCGCCGTAGCGAATGTCTTGAAAGAGTGTTTCCATACTGCATCCCACGTTGCCAACGAACTCACTCGTAACGCAACGCGACCAGCGGATCGATTTTCGCCGCCCGTCGCGCGGGGATGTAGCAAGCGAGGAGAGCGATGACAATCAAGCCCGTGGACACCGTTACGAATGTCACCGCATCGGTCGTACTCACTCCAAATAGCAGACCCGCCATCACCCGCGTGAGTGCGAAGGCACCCGTCAGGCCTGCCACAACGCCGATCAGAGCCAGAACCATGCCGCTCCCAATCAGCAACTTGAGTACATCACTCGCCTGCGCGCCGAGCGCCATGCGGATACCTATTTCGTGCGTTCGCTGGGAAGCGACGTAAGACATGACGCCGTAAATTCCAACGGCCGCGAGAACCAATGCCAACCCGGCGAAAACCAGCAGCAAGAGCATGAAAAATCTTCTAATCAAGATGGATTCGCCCCTCAGCTGGTCAAGCGTCGTCACGTTGAAGACGGCCTGATCCTTGTCGACCGCCAGAATCTCGCGCCGTACCTGGTTGGTCATGGATGTCGGTTCACCTTCGGTTTTAACCACAATGGAGTTGAAGGAAGTAGGAAACTGCGCGTGCGGCAGATATATCTGCATTGGCGGTTTCTTATCGAGGGAGTACTGCGCCACGTCGCTCACAACCCCGATTACAGTTCGCCAGGGTTGAGGGTTCTTTTCGCTGCCAGGAAATTTTATGCGCTTGCCCAGCGGATCCTGGTTGGGCCAGAGTTGGGCGGCCATCGTTTTATTAATCAAGGCGATCTTGGAGGAGTCGGCGATATCCTCTTCGCCGATTGCCCGACCTTTCAAGGTAGAGATCTCCATTGCCCGCAGATAACCGGGCGTGGCCACGTACAGATCAACGGTGATCTCTTCGCCGCGAGGCTTGGGCTGATCTTCCACAACCAGACCTCGACCGTCGAAGTTATCGCTCAGGGGCAGCACCGAAGTGGTGCCGGCCGCTTTTACTCCCGGCAGGGCCGCGATGCGTTCGGTAACCTGCTTGTTGAACGCGATGTAATTGTCCGGTTTCGGATACTTCACGGCGGGCAACCCGAGGGTCATGGTAAGAATGTTCCGGGCATTGAACCCCGTGTCAACATTCCTGAGCCGCGCCACTGTTCTAATCAGTAAGCCGGCGCACACCAGTAGGATAAGAGTCATTGCAATCTCGGACACCACGAGCACGCTACGTAAACGGTTGCGGCTGGATGAAGGCCCGGAGCCACGACCGCCTTCTTTGAGAGATTCGACCAGGTTCGGCTTGGAGATCTGCAAAGCGGGGGCGAGTCCGAAAATCAAACCCGTAATCATCGAGATGCCGAACGTGAATCCGAGGACACGCATATCGACGCGAATGTCGTTGAACATGGGATTGATCTTGGATCCGGCAGCCGCGACGAGGTCCGTCCCCCAAAAGGCCAACAGCAAACCAAGGCCACCGCCCAGGAGAGCGAGCAACATGCTTTCAGTCAGCAGTTGACGGATTAGTTGACTTCGCGCCGCTCCGATAGCCGTGCGGATCGTGATCTCTTTGTGCCTGACGGTGGAACGGGCCAGCAGCAGGTTGGCGACGTTCGCACAGGCCACTAGCAACACAAAGATCACCGCTCCGAATACCATCAATATTGTTGGACGGATGCTGCCGGTAATTTCATCGGTAATCGAAACAACGTGGGCGCCCTGGTTCTTGTTAGTCTCAGGATGCTGCTCCTCGAGACGTTGAGCAATGGCACCGACCTCAGCTCGCGCCTGTTCAACTGTCACGCCGGGTTTTAGACGAGCAATCGCACGCAGGTGTCGCTCGCTGCGAGCTGCGTCGTCGTAGCTTTCGGCTACCGGTCTGTAGAATTGACCTTCAGGAGTAACTAAAGAAGGAGGAAGCGGTCGAAAGTCAGCATCCATGACGCCGACGACGTTGTAAGGACGACTATTAAGGTAGACGTTCTTGCCGACGATATTCGGATCGCTACCGAAGCGCCGTTGCCAAAGGCCGTGGCCCAGGACGACCACAAGGTCTTTGCCGCCTTGTTGCTCTTCGGGAGTGAAGACCCTCCCGAGCAGCGGCTTTCCTTTCATGATGTTGAAGAAGCCATCGCCTACCTGGATAGCGGGCACCCTTTCGGCTTCGCTATCGCCTGTCATGATGGGATACCAGCCAGCGTAGGTAGCGACGTCTTCAAAGACACTCGACTGCGCGCGGATATCCGCTACATCCGTGGCGGAAACTTGATTGTGTTTTCTCAGGCTCGTTTCGGTCCTGGTGTCCCCCCATACGAGCATCAGGGTGTTGGGATCCTTATAAGGCACGGACTTCAACAGCACGGCGTTGATGACGCTGAAAACCGTTGTGTTCGCACCAATGCCGAGGGCGATTGAGATTACGGCCACTGCCGTGAAGCCCGGACTCTTGCCCAACATACGAACGCTGTACCGAAGATCGCGAAACAATGTCTCCATCAGAAGTTTTCCCCTGTTCTAGTGTCCTGACTCTAAAGCTCTAAACACAAATCCTGCCCTCGCCGCAGAGCGGCGAAATGTTTACAGACACGTTGCTGAAAAGAACCTCCTCGCTCCGGAGGAGCGAAATGTGCTTTTCGGCTACCAAATGTTTCGCTCCTCCGGAGCGAGGAAGTTCGTCTGGGTCGTTGGTCTATAAACATTTGGTCCCGCTGGGACCGAAGACTAACGCGCCCCAAATATACCGACGGGTTTGTTACGCGAACTTTAGAGTCAGGACACTAGTTGCCAATTACATTTATTCTTAATTCTTACAATTGCGATTTTTGATCGCCGATTGCCGAACGAGAATTTCGAATTTCGAATTTCTCGCTTCACACGTAGAAATTTGATAGCGAAGGTCAAGCGACCTAAATCGATTGCACCCCGCGCAAGACAAAATTCGAAACTCGCAATCCGAAATCCGAAATTCTTACTCGTATCTCAACGCTACTAACGGATCCACCTTCGTGGCGCGCCGTGCTGGGATGAAACATGCGAGCAATGCGACAACGATCAGTAGAGCCGGCACCGCGGTAAACGTTATTGCGTCGGTCGGAGTCACGTTGAAAAGCAAGCTGGTCATCAAGCGCGTTAGCGCGAAGGCTCCAGCGAGGCCGGCTGCAATCCCAATGAGCGCTAAGACCATTCCCTTGCTGATCACCAGCCTCAGCACGTCGGCTCGCTGCGCGCCGAGCGCCATGCGCACTCCGATCTCACGAGTGCGTAGGGTGACGGTGTAAGCCACCACGCCGTAAAGACCGAGCGCGGCCAGCAAGAGCGCCAGCGCTCCGAAAAGCGCTGAAACCATGACCATCAGACGGCGCTGGGCGGTCGACTCTGCAACCACTTGCTGCATCGTTTTCACCTGGGCTAACGGTTGTTCCTTATCCAGGGCGACTAACTGTTGGCGCATTACGCCTACCAGGCTGGCCGCGTCGAGGGAGCTGCGGACGACAGCGGTCATTCCAGAGTCGGGCCGTTGCAGGTAAGGTACGTAGATAGTCGGAGCTGTAGGCAGGTCCAGCCCGTATTGCTTCACGTCGCGGACGATGCCGACGATCTCCTGCGTGCCCTTCGTGTCCCAGTTAAAATCTAGACGCCTGCCGATGGGGTCTTCTCCGGCAAAGTAGCTACGCGCCAGGCTCTCGTTGATGATGGCCACGGGCACCGCGTTCATGTTGTCGTGATTGTTGAATACCCGGCCGCGCACCAGCGGCGTCCTCATGACCTGGAAGTATTCGGGACTGATGATGGATTTCTCGGCTATGGGGCGCTTCTGGGGATCATCCGGCCGACCCTCGATAATGATCCCGCCGTTCACTCCGCCGCCAGCGAGCGGTGCGTTGTTGACAATCGCTGCGGCTTCGACGCCCGGCGCCGCCTTAACGCTCTCAAGGAATTGCTGAAAGAAGAGCGCCTGTTGTTTCGGCTCAGCATACTTGACCGAGGACAGCGTAACGTTGGCAGTGAGTACTTGTTCGACGTCGAAGCCTCTGTCAGCCGTGAGGACGTGGACAAAGCTCTTTACGAGCAATCCAGCGCCAATTAGCAGCACTAACGAGAGGGCCATTTCCGCCACGACCAGCAAGCCGCGCAGTCGTTGTTGCCCCGCGCCTACGCCCGTCCGCCCCCCCTCTCTCAACGTTTCGTGTAGCGCGCTTTTCGAAGCACGCCAAGCCGGCGCCGCACCGAAGAGCAGACCGGTGGCTAGCGACACGCCTAAAGTGAAGAGCAGGACCCGAAGGTCAAGGCTGACTTCATCTAGGCGCGGGACCAGCGCTCGCGCCGCGGTCACGAAGACACTCACACCCCACAAAGAAACCAGCAGGCCTGCAGCTCCGCTCAGAAAAGCGAGTAGCAAACTCTCCGTTAGCAGCAGTCGGATCAATCTCGCGCGGCTGGCACCGAGGGCCAGGCGGATGGCGATCTCCTTCTGCCGCCCGGTCGAGCGCGCAAGCAGCAAGTTAGCTACGTTCACGCAGGCGATCAGCAACACGAAGCCGACCGCGCCGAGCAGGAGAAAGAGGCTCGTCCGCATCGTCTTGGGCACGATGGACTGCTGGAGCGAGATCAGTCTGGCGCCGTGATTGATTGAATTCTCCTGTTGTAAATTCGCGTTCACGCCGGCCATCGCTGCGTTGGCTTGCTCAATGCTCACGCCGGGCTGCAGACGCGCGAAGACGGTCAGGAAGTGCAGACCGCGCGGTGCGACCTCGGCGTTTAGCCTTAAGGGAATCCACACGTCCCGCTCCTGCCCCGTCTGAATGTCTGCCGGGTTCAGCCCCCTGAAGGTGCCTGGCAGAACACCGATGATCGTGAAAGGATTTGTGTCCAGCGTGATCGACTGCCCGACGACTTTTGGATCACCGCCGAATTGACGCTGCCAGAAGCCGTAACTGATCAGCGCCACACGCTCGTTGCCTCTCACCTCCTCTTCCTGCCGGAAACCGCGCCCTAATATTGGATTAACTCCCAAAGCCGGTAGCGCGTTAGCCGAGATCCGCGCACCCCACAATTGCTGTGGATCGCCCAGACCGGTGAGGGTGAAAGTGGTGTTGAAGTGTGCGGCGAGGTGTTGAAAGATTTGCGACTGCTCGCGCCAGTCGAGAAATTCGGCATAGTCCGCTGGAGACTCGTTGGACGGCGGCTGCGTATCATTCACAAGCACCAACTGCTCAGGGTCTGGATACTTTAAGGGACGGAGCAAGACCGCATTGACCACTGAGAAGATCGCCGTGTTTGCCCCAATGCCAAGCGCGAGCGTGAGGATGGCGATCAATGCGAAGCCTGGGTTCTTCAGCAGAGTCCGAAAGGCATAGCCCCCGTCTTGCAGCAGTTTGTACATCACCCCTCCCCTAAAACATTGCCGATTGCCAAAGTGCCAATTGCCGATTTCGTGTTTCTTTGGTCAAAGGTTCCATCTCACGTCCCCATGGCTCACAGTCGTTGCCGGCCGTTGAAGTGCATTTCGACCGCAGCCTTCCCAAGCTCAATGTGACTGTCACTCCTCGGCAATTGGCAATTGGCAATGACCTCACTCGTATCGCAGTGCCACCAATGGATCGACCTTCGTCGCGCGCCGCGCGGGTATGTAAGTAGCCAGAACCGCCACGACAATCAGGACTGCCACCACGCTCGCCAGCGTCGCCGGGTCGTAGGCGCTGACCCCATAGAGCTGGCTGGACACCAGACGGGAGAGCCAGTAGCAGGCGACCAGACCAAGGGCCGTGCCCCAGGCAACCAGAGCCAGCCCCTGAGCCAGAATCATCTTCAGCACATCCTTTTTCTGCGCCCCGAGAGCCATACGGATTCCGACTTCACGAGTACGGTGGGCCACCGAATAAGCCACGACTCCATAGATGCCAATAGCGGTCAGAGTCAGGGCCAGGATTCCGAAGAACGTCAACAGCAGACTCTCCATTCGTTCGACATAGAGAGATCTCCCGACATGTTCGAAGAGTGTGCGAATGTCGAAGACGTTGAGCGCAGGCTCAATGCCGCGCAGCCGAGCTTGAATTGCGGGCGCGACTTGGGAAGGTTCTCCTGCCGTACGGACCAACAAACTCATGCTGGGTCTGTAGGATTGGGCCAGGGGTAGATAAAACGTCAGGCGCGGCCTTTCTCGAAGGTCTCGATACTTCGTGTTGCGAGCAACGCCGACAACTTCAAAGTCGGTATCGCCGTCGTAGAAACTTCGTCCCAAAGGATCGGTATCGGGCCAAAACTTCTTCGCCATCGTCTCGTTAACAATCATTACCTTCGCCGACTTCTCGGCATCGACCTGCCGGAAGTCTCGACCGCGAAGAAGTGACAGGCCAGTGGTCTCAAAGAAGCGCGGGGCGACGGTGACGATGTCCATAGAGATTTCTTCATCTACGGCCGGCTTAGTAGCATTCGCCGGCAGCTGAATACGGCTGCCGCCTGCCGTAACCGGGAGAGCGCTGGCTAAGGTGGCCGACTGAACACCTGGTAACGACGACAGACTCTCCAAAGCTGCGGCATAGAAATTTGCGCCGCGCGCGTTGTCGTAGCCCTGCAGTTCCATGTTCAGCGATATCGCCAGGACGTTGTTGCCCGTGAATCCCTTTTCGATTGCTTGCAGATTCCAAAGACTACGCAGAAACAGGCCGGCGCCGGCAAGTAGCACGAGGGACAAGGTAACCTGCGTGACGACTAATAGACTGTGCAACGAAGGGCCGCGACGAAAGACTGGCGTGGCGGTTGAATCTTTGAGAATCGGAACCAGATCAACTTTCGATGCGCGGAGTGCCGGGACTATGCCGAAGAAAAGAACGGTCAGCATCGAGACGATCACGGTAAAGAGCAAGACGCGGATGTTTGGTGAAACATCAATACCCAGTTCTTCCCCTACACTTGTCTGCAAGCCGGAAGCGAGTCCGGATGTCCACAAAGCCATCAGCAGTCCGAGCGCACCTCCAGCCAACGCCAGCAGCAGGCTCTCAGTGAGAAGTTGCCGCACAATACGTGGGCGACTGGCCCCCAGGGCCAGGCGAATTCCGATCTCTTTTCCTCGTACCTTTGCCCGAGCGAGAAGAAGTCCGGCCACGTTGGCGCAGGCGATCGCTAATATCAGAGCCACTGCCAGCAGAAGCATCGTCAGCGGACGGGACAGCTCAGCGACATAGACCTCATTACCGCCGGCGGCCTTGGTCATTACCACCTGCCAGGTGCCGTTTTCGCCAGCCTCCGGCGACAAACCGGGTAGCAGCGAGCTTAGCTGCGACTGCGCCTGTTGCATCGTAGTATCCGGCTTTAGTTTTCCAGCCAGGTTAAGCCAACTCAGGTTCGGAGAATTCAAGAGTTTTGGATTGCCTTCGAAATCAGCCATGTGCGGAAGCGTAATCCAAACGTCAGTATCCATTCCGCGCAGCAGTCCCGAAAACCGCTTGGGTGCCACACCCACGACGGAAAAAGTGCGGCCGTTGAGGGTGATCGCTTTGCCGAGGACTCCGGGATCGCCCGCCAGACGTCGATGCCACAAAGCGTCGCTAATAACAGCGGCACGCGCGGCACCGGGTCGCTCATCGTCAGGCGCGAACGCGGATCCCATTGACGGCTGAACACCGAGCACAGAAAAATAATTCGCACTGACAATCTCGCCGCGGATTCGCTCGGTTTGATCCCCAGCCGTGAGACCGAGATTCCTATCGGTATAGGCCACGATGCCTGAGAGCGTCTGGTTGCCAGCGCGCAAGCCGGTGTAAAGCGGATAGGAGAAATCTAAATGCGGTTCGCCGTCCTTAACGAGTGTGGCAATGTTTACCATCCGTTCCGGATTCTCGATTGGCAACGAGCGCAGCCTGATCGCATCGAGCAAACTAAACACTGTTGTGTTCGCGCCGATTCCCAGGGCCAGCGAAAGCACGGCCACCAGGGTAAAGCCCGGCGTCTTGGCCAGCATGCGAAAGCCGTAGCTCAGATCTTTCAGCAGGGTTGTCATTTCTTCCTCCCAGTGAAGATTTCCAATTGGCGATTGCGGATTGCCAATTAAGTGTCCGTTATCTAAGGTTTTCAAATCAGCAATCAGCAATAACCGGCGCTTTCACTCCAATCGCCATTCGGCAATTGGCAATCGGCAATGATCACAGTTGGCAATGCCTTCATTCGTATCTGAGTGCCTCCAACGGATCGACTTTCGTGGCGCGCCGAGCGGGGATGTAGCAGGCGACAAACGCCACCAATGACAGGAGCGTCGCCACAACCGCAAAGGTCACCGGATCCTTCGCGCCCACGCCGAACAACAAGGTCGACATCACGCGTGTCAACGCGATTGCGCCTACCAGCCCGAGAGCCACGCCGATCAGTACGAGACCCATGCCCTGTCGAACCACCAACTTCAAGACATCGAGTTGTCGAGCCCCTAAAGCCATGCGCACACCGATTTCGTGGGTCCGCTGCGCAACCGAATACGACATCACGCCGTAGATTCCGGTAGAGGCCAGCACCAGGGCTAACAAAGCAAAGAGTCCAAGCAAAGCTGTGCGATAGCGCGGGGCGGCGACCGCCGCATCCAGCCACTGCTCCATGGTCTTGACATCAGCCACGGGTTGATCCGGATCGATTGCCTGAACTTCCCTCCGCACCGCGGCAGCAATGTTCGTCGGATCTCCTTGCGTACGGATCACCAAATTCGCACGTCCGGTCGCATAAGTGGGCATGTACATGGCGGGGAAAGGCTGTGCTTCAAGAGAGCGGTGACGTATGTCACCAGCAACACCGATGATCTCGAACACCTGGTCCCCCATTGCCATCACCAGTCGTTTGCCGATGGGTTCTTCGCCGGGAAAGACCTGACTGGCAAGCAGCTCGCTAATAACCAGTACTTTGGCGCTCTGGCGGACTTCCTGTTCGGTGAAATTGCGGCCACGCAGGAGCGGTATTCGCAGCGTGCGCAGGTAATGCTGATTTACCCGTCTGAAATCCGCGCCGAATGACTGATCAATGGTCACGGGCGGGCGACCTTCAACAGTGAAGGGCATATCGTTGGGTTGACCGCTGAGCGGAAGTTCAGTCACCAGCCCTAGGCTTTCCACGCCGGGCAAACCGCTGATGCGGCTCTCCAATTCCTGGAAAAAGCTCGAAGACTTGTCGGGTGTCGAGTATTTTTGTCTGGAGAGGTCAACGCGCATCGTCAGCACGTTGTGCGCGTCGAAGCCGGGGCTGGTGTTCTGCAACTGAATCAGACTTCTTACCAGCAGGCCCGCGCCGACCAGCAACACCACGGCAACGGCACTCTCAATCACCACCAGCACGCTGCGTGTGCGATTGCGTCCCGCTCCCTCGCTACTGCTGCGGCCACCTTCCTTGAGCGATTCGCTGAGGTTTAGCTTCATCGTACGCAGGGCTGGCGCTAGTCCGAACAACACTCCGGTCAAGAGGGAAATCAAGAGCGTGAATCCAAGCACAGTTCCATCAATGCGGACGTGGGCGGTGGAAGGAATATTGTCGGCGCTGAGCGCGACCAGCAGATCGACACCCCAGATGGCGAGCAACGTTCCCAGTGTGCCGCCCACCAATGCGAGCAGCACACTTTCGGTGATCATCTGTCGCACGATTCGAAACCGCCCGGCGCCCAGAGCCGTGCGCAGAGCGATCTCTTTCTGACGCGCTGCGGCACGAACGAGAAGCAGGTTTGCGACGTTGGCGCAGGCAATCAAGAGTACAAACCCAACTGCACCAAGGAGGATGAACAGAGTCGGCCGGGTGCTGCCGACCAGTTGTTCCCGTAGCGAAACCAGGCGCAGTCCCCAGCCCGTATTTGTCGCGGGATACTGCTCCTCCAGTCGCCTGGCGATCGCGTCTAAATCCGCTTGCGCCTGCGCAATTGTGACTCCCTCCTTCAGCTTACCGATCGGTCGCATGAAGTGGGCCTTGCGTTGTTTCATCTCCGGAGAAAAATCGAAGTTGATTGGAACCCACAAGGCGGCGGCGAGGGGAAAACTGAAGTGCTGAGGCATCACGCCGATAACTTCACGCGCTGTGCCATCGAGCGTGACGGTCTTACCGATAATTCCGTGTTCACCGCCAAACCGTCTCTGCCAGAGTCCGTAACTCAAGACTGCAACCTGATCCCCTCCAGGTCTTTCGTTCTCCAGTAGGAAGGTTCGACCGAGGGCCGGCTTTGCTCCGAGCGTTTGAAAGTAATTGCCGGTGACAGCCGCAGCGGAAAGACGCTCCGGTTCGCCGCTGCCGGTGAGGTTGAGAGCGAGGGGAATTGAGAACGAGGCCGCGAATTCTTCGAAGGTTTTGTTCTCTTTGCGGTAGTCGAGAAAATCGAGGGGCGCAACACTAGCGCGATTGCCCCCGTTGCGGATGTTCCCCCACATCCAGACCAACCGGTCAGGCTCGGCGAACGGTAATGGCGTGAGTAAGACGGCATTGACCAGACTAAAAATAGCCGTGTTGGCGCCAATGCCCAGCGCCAGAGCAATCAAAGCAACGACGGTAAACCCAGGTCGCTTTACCAGGCTCCGAATTCCGTAGCGCACGTCCCTCAGAAGTGTTTCCATAATTTTTCTTAGCTTGCTACTGCTAGTGCTAATGATTTCCAATTGCCAATTGCCGATCTGAGATCTGAGATCTCAAATCTTAAATCTCTTCACTCGTAACGAAGCGCCACCAACGGATCCACCTTCGTTGCCCTGCGCGCGGGAATCCAGGAGGCGAGCAATCCGATCAAAACCAGCAACAATGAAATGGCCGCAAACGTGATGGGATCGGTGGCGCTGATGCCAAACAGGAGACCTTTCATCAAACGCGTCAACGCAAAAGAAGCTACTAGGCCGATCGCGATTCCGGTCAGCGCCAGCACTAGCCCGTGACCAACAATCATTCGCAGCACATCGCCGGACTGTGCTCCCAGAGCCATGCGCAAACCGATCTCGTGCGTGCGCTGTCTGGTCAAATAATTGATTGACCCATAGACTCCTATTCCTGCCAGCACCAATGCCAGTACGGCGAACGAAACCAACAGCACCAGATTGAAGCGTCGCTGTCTCAGCGATTCACTAACCAGCTGGTCCATCGTCGCGGCTTTTGAGAACGTTTGATTGGGCCTGACCTCGCGGATGGCGGTTTTCACCACCGGCAGCATGGCCGCCGGGTCGGCCGTCGTTTTAACCACGAAGGTCATCTGCGGAGTCCAGCTTTGGTGATAGGGAACAAACATTTCCGGACGAGATTGAGTGTCAAGTCCGTTATGCAGGACGTCGCCTATGACGCCGACGATTTCGCGAACTTCGGGCTGATCGAAAATCACGGAGAGCTTCTTGCCTACCGGATCTTCACCGCCAAAGTAGCGGCGCGCCATGGTTTCGTTGATGACCACAACCTGGGACGAGTCTGCCTTGTCGAATTTCGTGAAGAATCGCCCGCGCTGCACGGGCACGCTCATCACACCGAGGTAATCGGGTGAGACCTCTGTAAAAAAGGCGCTTGGTTCGCGGCCCTTTGGCGGCGCCGGCAAACCCTGGATGGTGAATGCTACGTCCTGCTCCAAATCGATGAACGGCGGACTGGCCACAACGGCCGCGGATTGCACTCCCGAAACAGCCTTGATTTTCTCGAGCGACTGACCGAAAAACCCGGTCACTTGTTCAGGCTTTTGATAATTTCTAGGGAGAAAAACCTGAAGTGCCAGCACGCGGTCTCCGTCAAAACCAGGATCGACGCTCGTGACAGCGATGAAACTCCTCACCAGCAATCCGGCGCCGGTCAACAGCACTAATGCCACGGCAACTTCCGCCACCACCAGCGAATTGCGCATCCAGTGACGCGGAGAGCCAGTGACTCCTCCACGTCCACCTTCCTTAAGTGTCGATTGAAGATCCGGGCGGGAGAATTGAGTTGCCGGAATCAGGCCAAAGACGATCGCCGTAAGCAACGATACTCCGAGCGCGAACAACAGAACCGGCGCATCGATGCTGACAGACTCGAGACGGGGAATCTGGGCAGAGCCGACAGTGAGGATTAGCCGGACACCCCAGGAGGCGAGCAGCACACCGCCGAAACCTCCAAGCAGCGCCAGCAACAAACTCTCAGTAAGCAATTGCCGAATGAGTCGAGCGCGGGCCGCCCCCAGCGCTGATCTAATTGCAAATTCGCGATACCTTTCCGCGCCGCGCACAAGTAGTAAGTTGGCAACATTGCCGCAAGCGATGAGCAGCACAAACCCGACGGCGCCGAGCAGAATAAGTAGTGCCGATCGCACTTGTCCGGTCAGTTCCTCCGACAGGAACACGGCCGTTACGCCCATGCCGCCATTGGTATCCGGATACTGTTCGGCAAGACGCGCCGCAATTCCGTTCATTTCGCTTTGCGCTTGAGCAATGCTTACTCCGGGCTTCAATCGTCCGATGACTTTCCAGAAAGTGGGTCCGCGCAATTGCGTGTCGTTTTCTCTGAAAACGCGCGGCGCCCACACTTCCCTTTCTGGAGGGAACTGAACCGCCGGCGGCAAAATCCCTACCACAGTGTAAGGCTGTCCATTTAGAGTCAGCTTTTGACCAACCAGGTTCCGATCGGCACCGAAACGCCTCTGCCAAAGGCCATACCCAATTACAACTACGCGTTCATTACCTGACTGGTAGTCTTCAGCCGTGAAAGTCCGACCATGAAGCGCGCTCGTACCAAGCACCTCAAAAAAGCCGGACGTGACCAGCCAGCTCCGAAATTGTTCCGGTTCGCCATTGCCAATCATGCTGAACCCGAAAGGCTCGACACCGGCCATCGCCTCAAACGACCTGCTCTGCTCACGCCAGTCGAGAAAATTCGCGGGTGACACATCGTTGCGCGCGACTCCGGCCTTCACGTTGTTCTGCCAGAGTGTGACGATGCGTTCGGAGTCGCGGTAGGGCAGCGGGCGCAGGAGAACCGCATTCACGACGCTGAAAATCGCGGTGTTGGTCCCAATGCCGAGTGCCAGCGTGATCACCGAAACAACCAGGAAGCCAGGATGCTTCAGAAGACTTCGAACTGCGTAGCGGATGTCTCTCAGTATGGTGTCCATGGGGTCCTTTCTCGTATAGGTCCGATAAGTCCTATAGGTCCTATATGCTTTCACTCGTACCGCAGCGCTACCAGTGGATCGACTTTCGTTGCACGTCGAGCCGGGATATAGCCCGCGACCAAAGCCACCGCAAATAACAGCAGCGCTGCACCGGCCAATGACAGCGGGTCAGTCGGCGTGAGACCGAAGAGTAGAGTCGAAGCAAATCGGGTTGAGGCGAACACCACCGGCAAACCTATGACTACACCCACCAAGACCAGAAGCAACGCCTCGCGGAGAACCAATGACAGCACTTCGCGCGAGCGAGCGCCGAGCGCCATTCGAATTCCAATCTCCTTCGTGCGACTGGCGACTCCGTAGGAGAGGATCCCGTAGAGTCCGATGCTGGCCAACAACAACGCCAACAGACCGAACAAGGCAGATAGGGTCGCCATTAATCGATCGCGCAGTAGACCTTCTTCGATCATTGTTTTGAATCCGAGAAAATTCAGGCTAATCGACGGATTGATCTCGCCGAGGACGCGTTTCACAGACGCTGAGAGCTCGGATGGAGGCAGGTTCGAACTAATCAAGAATTGGCCGTTGGCCGAAGTTCGCGGATCCTGCGAGCTCGCCAGAAATGCGATGGGTCCAAACTCTTCGCGCAGATCCTGGTACTTGGTGTCTTTCACCAGACCAACGATCTCGTAAACTGTTTCCGGATCCGTGGGCGTCGCTTCGATCCGGAACCTTTGGCCCATGGGATTCACGCCGTCCAGGAGTTTGCGGACGAAGGTTTCGTTCACAATTGCGACTTTGGGAGCGTTGGCCGCATCGTGATCATTGAATTCTCTCCCGGCTAATAAAGGAGTGTTGAGAGTCTTGAAGTATTCAGGACCTATTCGACTAAAGAAGGTGCTCAGTCTGCGCTGCGTGTCTCCTCCATCCATCCAGACGCTGTTGTTCCAGGCATTGCCGCTAAGCGGAACCACGTTCGTTTGCGTCGCAGCTTCGACTCCCGGAATCGCCTTAATCCGATCCAGCATTTCATTCTTGAAAGCCAGCCGTCTTTCGGGCGCAATATTCAATCGTGCAAGCCCGGCGCGCGTGATGAGAACGTTTTCCTGTTGGAAGCCGGTGTCCACCGTGGTCAGCTTATTCAAACTGCGTGAAAACAAGAATGCGCTGGCGACGAGCACGAGGGAGAGCGCAACCTGTACCACCACCAACGCCCGCCTTAAACTGAATCGTTCACGGCCGGCTGTCAGCCCGCGCCCAGTCGCTTTCATCACTGCACCCGGCTCAATGCGGGTGGCGCGGAGCGCAGGTGTCAACCCAAAAAGAACACAGGTGAGAGCCCCGGTACCTGCTGCGAAACCCAGCAAGCGCCAGTCGGGTCCCAGGTCAAGAAAGACGGCGTTGCCCGTAGTGGTAAGAAAAGAAACCAGAAACCGGCTTAGTGTCTGGGCCAGAAGAAGACCCAGGGCCGCTCCGGCAACTGCCAGCATTAGACTCTCAGCCAGCAACTGGCGAATGAGACGCCCACGCGATGCTCCCAACGCCTGCCTCACAGCCATTTCGCGTTCCCGCGCACTTGCCCGCGCCAAAAGAAGGTTTGCCAGATTGGCACAGGCGATCAGCAGCACCAGTGCACCAATTGCCAACAACAGCCAGAGAGGACGCTCGTAGTCTTCGCGCAACGTCGAATAGCCCGTGGCAACGGGCAATGCTTCCAGCTTGAAACCTCGATAGTTGTTCACATTGATTGATGGATAATTTGCCGGCAGAGTCGTCTCAAACAATCCTGGCGAGATCGCCTGCAAGTTGCTGGTCGCCTGCTCCATGGACCACCCCTGTTTGAGCCGGCCCGTAACCATTAGCCACCAGGAGGTACCGGAGTCGAGACTATTGTTAGCGCCACTGACAAGGGCGTCGGCACAGATAGGCAGCGCGAGATCGAAAGTCTGGCCAACTTCCATACCGAAGAAACCTGGTCGCGTGACGCCGACTATTTCGAAGGGATGGTTGGCGAGCGTTAACTTTCGACCCAGGACACCCGCGTCGCCGCCGTATTCCCGTTGCCAAAACGCATCACTGAGAACCACGCCGGGAGCGCTGCAACCTCGCTTATCATCATCGGCGGTGAAGACTCGGCCCAGGGCAGGTGGCACACCGAGAACGTTGAAGAAATCGCCGCTCACCCATAGTGCCTTGGCTGGCCGCGCTTCGCCGCCCTGCGCGAGGTTAAAGCTCCCAGTACCCCAGGCGGCGATGCCTGAGAATCCTTGTTGCCGACTTCGGAGCTGCTCCCAAATTGGATTGGTAACGCTGGAATACCGGGTGCTGAAACTTCCCCGCGCGCCAGTCAGGTCCGCGATGCGGATCTCGGCCAATTCCTGCGGAGCTTTCACCGGCAGCGTCTTCAAACGCACCGTGTCCAGCAATTGAAAAATTGCCGTGTTCGCACCGATACCAAGCGACAGCGAAAGCACCGCGACTGCCGTAAAGCCCGGATTTTTAAGAAGCATTCGCAAACCAAAACTTAAGTCTTTAAACATGTCATGCCCCCTAGAACATTTCCGATTTCCAATTGCCAATGGCCAATTTGCGATTAACGATACTGCGTGGACTCCTGATTGCTCTTTGCGTCCGTATCAACTGCCGAGCTAACCCGACTATTTCCAACTCCATGCCAATCGGCAATTGGCAATCGCCAATTGGCAATAACCCTCACTCGTACCGTAACGCCACCAACGGATCGACCTTGGTTGCGCGTCGCGCTGGAATGTAGCAAGCGAGCAAGGCCACCACGGTCAGCAGCAACGTAATCGCGACAAAGGTCACCGGATCAGTCACGCTGACCCCGAAAAGTAAGCTCTTCATCAGACGCGTCAGGGCAAACGAAGCCGCCAGGCCCACAACGACGCCGGCAAAAATCAGCAGCATTCCCTGACCGAGGAGCATCTTCAACACATCGCCGACCTGCGCACCGAGCGCCATCCGAATACCGAATTCATGTGTGCGCTGGGTGACGCTGTATGAGGTGACGCCATAGATCCCGGCAGCGGAAAGTAGCAAGGCAATACCTCCAAACAGGCCCAACAAGAAAAGATTGAAGCGTGGTTGGGTAACAGCATCGTTCACGATGTGGTCCATGGTCATGACGTCTGAAACCGGTGCTGCTTTATCAACCTCCGCGACGGCGCGGCGGATCTCCGCGATCAGACCGGCCGGCTCGACCACAGTGCGGATGACCACCGACATTCCCGAAAACGGGTCCTGCAACAGGGAAAGATAGAATTCGGGCACCGGCTCTTCACTCAATTCCAGGCTTCTGACATTTGCCGCCACCCCTATAATCTCAAACCAGATCGGTTGCCCGTTGCGATCGTTCGGGCCCAGGTTGATTCTCTTCCCCAGGGGGTTCTCATTAGGGAAATCGCGACGGGCTAGTGCCTGATTGATAATCATTGCCAGGGGTGCATCTTCCTTATCGCGCTCGGTGAAGAAGCGTCCCCGGAAGACGGGGATATTCATCGCGCGAAAGTAGTCGGGACTAACGCTGCGATAATTGGCTCCCGGCCACTTGTCGGTTGTGACCGGCGCGCGACCCTCGATTCTGAATCCCGCCGTAGGGCCCTTGCTGAGCGGCAAAGTGTTAATCGCACCAACCGCCTGAACGCCGGGCATGCCGGCAATGCGCTCAATGACCTGATTGTAGAAAGACGTGTAGTCAGCATCGCGGGTGTAGGGGGTACCCGAGGGTGAGAGTCTGAGAGTCAGCACTTGCTGCGAAGTAAAGCCGGTGTTCACTGATTGCAACTCCATGAAGCTGCGAAACAGCAAGCCTGCGCCGGCTAACAACACTACTGACAAGGCGACCTCGCCGACTATCAACAAACTGCGCAAACGGTTGTGTCGCGGGCCGCCGGAAGAACGGCGCCCACTCTCTTTGAGCGATTCATGAACGCGGGTCTTGGAGATTTGCAACGCGGGTGCGAGCCCGAAAATGATCCCCGTCAACACGGACGCAGCGAGGGTGAAACCAAGGACGCGCCAATCCACATTTATGTCGGCTAGCCGCGGGAAGTCTTGCGGCAAGAGTCTGGTCATCAAGGCCACGCCCCACCATGCCAGCAACAAACCAAGTCCACCGCCCGCAAGCGCGAGCATGGTGCTTTCGGTTAGCAGTTGTCGCGTGACGCGCCATCTCGAGGCGCCGAGGGCAGCGCGAATCGCCATCTCCTTTTGCCGCGATGCAGCGCTTGCCAGCAGCAGATTAGCCACGTTTGCGCAGGCAATGAGTAAGACGAAACTCACGGCGCCAAATAACAGCAACAACATCGAGCTCGTGTCGCCTACCAGGTGAGTGTGCAAGGAAACGACCCGATTGAAGCGCCGGTTGTTGGTCTCGGGATATTGCTGTCGCAGGCGGGCCGTAATGGTTTCCATTTCGCTTGCGGCTTGAGCTACGGACACTCCGGGCTTGAGCAGGGCTACGGCGCTCAAAAATCCCAGACCGCGCACCTGAGTGACATCCATGCGTTCATTCAACTCGGGCGCTAGTCTTAGCGGCGGTAGCCACGCTTCAGTTTTGTCCGGATACTGAAAGCCTGCGGGCGCGACGCCGACCACGGTGTAGCTTCTGCCGTCGAGCGTGATCGGTTGGCCAACGATTTCGGGTGCGCCGCCAAAGCGTCTTTGCCAGAGGGTGTGGCTGATGACCGCGATCGGCGCGTGACCGGCGACCTCATCGGCCGGAATAAAGAAGCGTCCGACTCCAGGCGCCGTTCCAAACACGGCGAAGAAATTCGCGGAAGTTACCGCGAGCTCGATGCGTTCCGCCTGATCCGCCAGAGCGAGATTTGCGGGACGGGTGTGAATAGCAGCGAGATGCTCGAATACTGTGTTCTGAGTCCGCCAGTCGAGAAAGTTCGCACTCGTGACCTGCACGCGTCTACCGGTTTCATTTAGTTCCTGAATGGCGACGATGCGCTCAGCCCGGGCGTGCGGGAGAGGGCGCAATAAAACGGTATTGACGACGCTGAATATTGCCGTGGTGGCGCCGATACCGAGGGCCAGAGTGACGACTACTATCGCTGTGAAAGCAGGATGCTTCAGCAAACTGCGGAGTCCGTAGCTAATATCTTTTGTTAGTGATTCCATGATCCTATTTCCAAGTTCGAATTTCGGATTTCGAATTGCGAATTTGAGACTGGCCTCGGTTGATCCTCTTTGCCGGACCATCACACCGATCAGGGCGACAGGCGGGGACAATTGTAGGGGTGTCCCTCCGTGGGCACCCCATGCCACAGCCACCGCCACTGGGGTGCCCAC
>JBGTLM010000144.1:0-4564 GCA_041744135.1 Pyrinomonadaceae bacterium | reverse complement strand
GGATTCTTTGAGTCTCCGGGTTGAACTTGCGGGTGATTCGCCGGCAGGTTTCGGTTGTCCGCTGTGCTGGCCGCAACCGGAAGGGAGCGTTGACTCATAGTGCTGGCGAACATAAAGCCGACAATGAAGCCGAACAGGATTCCAATGATTGCGAATAAAAGATTCTCTCTGGTCATGCAGCTTTAGAAAGACTCTCGTTGCTGTCTAATTGGCCCGGTCTATTTTGATCCCGTGCTTCCGGCCCGCGTTTTCGCTTCGTTGATTCTTTCAGTAAGCGATCCGGCGACTTCTGAATTTGCTGGTACTCTCTCTAGTAATCTTTGCCAGTATTCGATGGCTCGTTTGTAATCGCGGGCCTCAAATGCAGCACTGCCGGCGAGTTCAAGGGCCTTGGAGTTTTCCGGATCGAGATGTAAGGCCTTATTTATTAGTTCGACGGGTTTGCCGCGGAGCGTTTGTTCGCTGGCCATTGCCAAAACAAACGCATAGTCGGCCCAAAGGTCCGCGTCGTCAGACTTCAGTGTGGTCGCCTTCGCATACGCTGAGCTTGCTTCTCGATACTTTCCCATCGATGTGTAGGATCGAGCAAGCATGGTCCATCCCGGTGAGTCGTCAGGATTCTGCTCAAGTCGTTTCGCGAGCGAGGCGACGTTTGCTTCGATGCGTTGTTGAGAGACATCCCCGTTTGCAGTCGGGGCCATGGCTGGAACCGGAACGGAGGCGGTCACCGGCGTGGGAGCGGCAGAGGGATTTCCGATACGGAGATAGAAAGCCACTGCCAGGATGGGTAAACCCAACGCGATGGCATACACAGTGCCGCGACCCTCCTTCGCCGACTTCAGAGTTCTGACAGTGCCGGCGTCGGAAGAAGTCACATCCTCTAGCAGTCGTCGCTCGATCTCGTCCCGGTCCTGATCGAACTGTTCCCGACTGACAATCCCATTGGTAAGATCCGCCTCGAGTTCGGAAATCTGATCGCGATAGACGGCGACGTTGGCTTCCTTCTGGCCGTTGGCATCCGCTTTGGTGCCGGAGCCCTGCAGCAGCGGGGGAAGTACGAAGGCCAGCGCAATGGCCACAAAAATCGCGCAGACGAGCCAGAATATGATCATAGCGCTTCCTTTCCCGGGGCGACCTTCAAGAGTTCTTCAGCCCGGCGGCGCTCCTCCGGCGAGAGCGGTTGCTGACTAATCAATTCGCGTCGCTGCTTCAGATATCGATGGAGAAAACCCAATCCGCTGACCAGCAAAACGAAGGGACCAAACCAGAGCAGGTAGGTGGTGGGTCCCATGGGAGGGCGGTACAGTATGAATTGCCCGTAGCGAGCGGTCAGAAAGGCAATGATCTCTTTGTCGCTCTGGCCGGCTTTCATTTGTTCTCGAATCTCACGCCGGAGATCCACGGCGAGGTCCGCTCGCGAGTCCGCCAGCGTTTCATTTTGGCAGACTAAACAACGGAGCTCCTGCGACAGGTTCATGACGCGCTTTTCGAGTTCCGGATCATCCGCGACGGGCCTGGCATCTTGAGCGGCTACTTGAGCGGAGAGGGCCATGAACCCCAGGCAGAGCAGCAGCAGTTGGAACGCGACGCGCTTCATTTGCTCAAGTCCTTCACGAGCGGCAGAATCTTGTCCTGAAGTATCCCGGGTGTTATGGGTCCGACTTGTTTATAGCGGATCACACCATCGCGATCGATCAGATAAGTTTCCGGCACGCCGTAGACGCCATAATTAATCCCGATCCGGCCATCCGTATCAGTTGCGCTTAACAGATACGGGTTGCCAAACTCAGTCAGCCATGCGAGGGCATCCTCGCGTTTGTCTTTGTAATTCAGTCCGTAAACAGGAACGGCCCGCGAGCGTGCCAGTTCAACGAGCAACGGATGTTCGTCGCGGCACGATACGCACCAGGAGGCCCAGACGTTCAGCAGCCAAACCTGTCCGCGCATCTCTTGGGCTGTGAAGCTCTTGGTCGGTTCGTGCAGTTGGGTGAGACGAAAGTCCGGTGCCGGCTTGTTTATCAGTGGCGAAGGAACCGTGCGAGGATCGTGGCCCAAACCGATTGCCAGAAAGGCAACCAGGGCGATAAATACTGCTAATGGAATTACAAAACGGTTCATGTTTGATCCTTTTAGTCAGACGAAAATTCAGGGAGTCCCACTAGAAAGCTCAACCATACTGTCCCTTAATTTCCTGTTTCAAGCTTGGCCGGTGCCGGCGTTAGAACCACCGGTGCGGTCTCCGCCTTCGCTGCTTCCAGCACGCTTCTTTGTTTACGTGCGGCCAGAGCATAGCGACGATCGCTCACGGCCAGACCGCCCCCCATGGCCATCAACAGCGCACCTCCCCAGATCCAACTCACGAAAGGTTTATAGTGAACGCGTACGCTCCAGGCCCCACCCGGTAATGGTTCACCAAGCGAGATATAGAGATCGCGAAACAGCCCGGTATCAATCGCCGTCTCCGTCATCGCATTCTCGGAAACCAAATAAGAACGCTTCTCCGGATACATCGTGCGAAAATACTCACCACCCCTGGTGATCTCAATCTCAGCACGCGCTGCACGGTAGTTTGGACCCATGGCGTCGGATACTCCTTTCATCCGAAAGTCGTAACCACCTACGTTTACTGCATCGCCTGTATTCATCCGCACATCTTTCTCCGCTTGATAACCGGTGACCAAAGTCACTCCTATAATGAACACAGCCACTCCCAGATGGGCCAACTGCATTCCGTAGTAACTTCGACTCTGCATTCGCAGTTTCTGCCAGACACTCAACTGGCCTGAGGTAGTCTTGACTCGATCCCAAAGGTTCACCGCCGCGGTTGCGATGACCCAGGTCGCCAGCAGCAGCCCGAGACTGACCAGTGCTTTCCATTCACCGAACACGAACGGGAGCAACAACGCTGTGGCGACGCTTGCCAGAAATGCCCAGCGCAGGCGGACCGCCAATTCGGGAACGCTAGCCTTTTTCCAACGTGCGATTGGACCAACGCCCATGAGGAAAATTGCCGGCACCATCAGCGGGACAAAAACGGTGTTGAAGTAAGGTGGACCTACGGACAGCTTGCCCTTGCCGAGCGCGTCGATTATTAGCGGATAGAGAGTGCCCAGCAGAACTGAGCCGGCGGCCACTGCTAGCAGAACATTATTTGATAGCAGCAGGGACTCGCGCGAGACCACCTCAAACTTACCGCCTAGTCCGACTTGTTTGGCGCGCCACGCGTAAAGCAGCAATGAACCGCCGATCACCAGGGTGAGAAAAGCCAAAATGAAGATGCCGCGTTTCGGGTCAGTGGCAAAGGCATGGACCGAAGTCAGGACACCGGATCGTACCAGAAATGTTCCGAGCAGACTCAGTGAGAAAGCAGCTATAGCCAGCAGCACCGTCCAACTCTTGAACCCGCCGCGCTTCTCGGTGACGGCCAATGAGTGAATCAAAGCGGTGCCCACCAGCCATGGCATGAACGAAGCATTCTCCACCGGATCCCAGAACCACCAGCCGCCCCAGCCAAGCTCGTAGTAGGCCCACCAACTGCCGAGAGCAATACCGCAAGTTAAAAACATCCAGGCCACCGTCGTCCACGGTCGCGACCAGCGAGCCCAGGTCGCATCTAAACTGCCCCCAATCAAGGCGGCGATGGCAAAAGCGAAAGCAACGGAAAAGCCCACGTAGCCCATGTAAAGCATCGGTGGGTGTATCACCATCGCCGGATCTTGGAGCAGGGGATTGAGGTCCCGACCGTCCGGCGCCGCGGGAATTAAGCGGTCAAACGGATTCGAGGTGAGCAGCATAAACAAGAGGAAGCCCACGCTGATTACGCCCATCACGCTCAAGACGCGGGCCACCATATCGTCGGGAAGGTGACGGCTGAAGAGCGTTACCGCCGCAGTCCAAAGACCGAGCATTAAAGACCAAAGCAGGAGAGAACCCTCGTGAGATCCCCACGTGGCGGCGAGGCGATAATGAAGTGGCAACCGGGAGTTGGAATTGGTCGCAACGTTGAGAACAGAGAAATCATTAATGATGAAAGAATATCCGAGACAACAGAAGGCGATTGCAACGAAGATGAACTGGGCTTGACCGGCAGGAGCAGCAACGGCCACCCAGGATTGCTTGCCTCGGCTGGCTCCGATCATCGGAAGGATTGCCTGCGTCAACGCCAGCAGGAGTGCGGTGATTAAGGCGAATTGTCCGATTTCGGGAATCATTATTTCGATACCTCAGTCTGTTTCTAGATCCCGGCTGATGATCCTAAAAGTCAGAGGTCTTGTTATCTTTCGTAGTGAAAACGACAGGCAATGATGACTAACCCGGCAGCCGATTGCGCAGAGTAAACGAGCCGATGTTCGTGATTTATTCGCCTTGACCAATTACCAGACAAGTCTCCCTTGAGGGGTTCAGGCTTGCCGATCCCCTCGAAGGGAGAACGGATCGCATCTTTTATTAACAAGTTAATACGTTTGACCAACTTCCGATCGTGTTCTTGAAACCAAAGATAATCATTCCAGGCCGATTCGGTAAAAACAATCCTCATGAATCGACTAATTCCTTTTCATCAACC